>NZ_CP136921.1:3409871-3754743 GCF_033100095.1 Diaphorobacter limosus
GCAGACCCACCGCAACCTGCTGGCCATGACCATGGCCTATTTCACCGATGTGGACGATGTGCACCCGGATGACGCCATGGTCTACGCCGCGCCCATGTCGCATGGCGCCGGCCTGTATAACTACGCCTACATGCTGCGCGGGGCGCCCCATGTGCTGCCCGAATCGGGCGGTTTCGACCCGGCCGAGCTGGCGCAGCTGGCCGCCGACGTGGGCCGGCTGTCGCTGTTTGCCGCGCCCACCATGGTGCACCGGCTGGTCGAGCACTTGCGCGCCACGGGCGGCGACGGCAGCGGCTTCAAGACCATCGTCTACGGCGGCGGCCCGATGTATGTGGACGACCTGCGCCGCGCGCTGGACACCATGGGCCAGAAGTTCGTGCAGATCTACGGCCAGGGCGAATGCCCCATGACCATCACCGCCCTGGCGCGCGAGCATTTGATGGACACCCGGCACCCGCGTTGGGAGCAGCGCATCGCCTCGGTGGGCGTGGCGCACGCCTGCGTGGAGGTGCGCGTGGCCGACGCCAATGACGAGCCTGTGCCCCAGGGCGAGCTGGGCGAGGTGCTGGTGCGCGGCGACACGGTCATGGCCGGCTACTGGAACAACCCCGAGGCCACGGCGCAGACGCTGCGCGGCGGCTGGCTGCACACGGGCGATGTCGGCAGCCTGGATGCTGACGGCTTTCTCACGCTGCAGGGCCGCAGCAAGGACGTGATCATCTCTGGCGGCTCCAACATCTACCCGCGCGAGGTGGAGGAGGTGCTGCTCCTGCACCCGCGCGCGAGCGAGGCGGCGGTGGTGGGCAAGCAGGACGCCGAATGGGGCGAGGTGGTGATCGCCTTCCTGGTGGCCGATGGCGAGCCCGTGCCCGATGCCGAGCTCGACGCCCTGTGCCTGGCGCATATCGCCCGCTTCAAGCGCCCCAAGCAATACCGCTGGGTGCCGGCCCTGCCCAAGAACAGCTACGGCAAGGTGCTCAAGACCGAGCTGCGCGCCTGGCTGTAACCATGGCGCGGCTGGGCGCTATGCGTGGCCGGCTGGCGTGATCTCGGCCCATGCGGGAATATCGGCCCCATGCGCCGCATCCCATGGCGCATGACCGTCATTGAGAGGACATATATGGCCACCTATACCGTCAAGCTTCTCGCCAAAGAGCCCGTGGCCCAGGGCACCATGGCCTTCCACCTGGAAAGGCCGGCGGGCTTCGAGTTCCGCGCCGGCCAGGCGTTCGAGATCATCCTGCCCGGCGGCCCCGAGGGCGAGGACGGCAGCCACGCCTTCTCCATCGTCACCGCGCCGCACGAGGCCGAGCTGATGTTCGCCACGCGCATGCGCGACAGCCGGTTCAAGCGCGCCCTGGGTGCGCTGCCGCTGGGGGCCGAGCTCAACATCGACGGGCCGTTTGGCTCGTTGACCCTGCACAAGAACCCCGCGCGCGCAGCGGTATTGATAGCGGGCGGCATAGGCATCACGCCCTTCATGAGCATGCTACGCAGCGCCGCCGAGCAGCAGTCGCAGCACAAGCTGGTGCTGCTGTACTCCAACCGCCGCCCCGAGGACACGGCCTTCCTGGCCGAACTGCAGGCGCTGGTCAAGCGCAACTCCAGGTTCCACCTGATGGCCACCATGACCGACATGGGCCATTCGCAGCAGCCCTGGGAGGGCAGCACGGGCATCATCGACAGCGCCTTCGTGCAGCACGCCATTGCCGGGCTGGACGCACCCATCTTCTACGTGTCCGGCCCGCCGGCGCTGGTCGAGGCCATGCGAAACACCCTGGTGCAGGCCGGCGTGGACGAGGACGACGTGCGCAGCGAGGAGTTCTTCGGGTATTGAAAGCGCGGGTGCTCAGGCATTCCACGCCGACACCACGAAGCGCAGCCGCCCGGTGATGCTCGGCGCCCTGGCGGCGCCGAAGGCAATGCTCATCACCTGCTTGCCGGTCTTCAGCGTCTTGTAGGACAGCGGCGTGGTGGCACGGCCGACGTTGTCGCTTTGCCAGCCGAAGCTGGCCGTCCAGGCCTCGCCCGGCTGCTGGGGCGGCACCATCTCGACGATGACGGTGTCGTGGAAGAGGTAGCCGCCCTCGTAGTGGCCGTCGGCCCAGAACTTGCGCTCCACCTCGTAGTCGGGCACGCGCACGCCCAGCGTCAGGCCATAGGCCAGCGAGGGCCGCACCGGATTCACGCGCGCGCGGTTGGCCAGGAACACGGTGGACAGGTAGATGCTGCGCGCGTCCTTGTTCGCCGGGTCGGTCAACTCCTGGTGGCTGCGGCAGGCCACAGAGTCTTCCTCGGCCATGCGCCGCGTCAGGTACCAGCGCTTGCCGCGCGGCGAGCCCAGTACCTCGAACTGGTACAGCGCGTTCACGGTCTTGCCCTCGATCTCGGGCGGCAGCTGCACGCCATCGATGTCGGCCCAGATGTCCACGCGCACATCGCCGAACAGAAAGCGTGTCAGGTTCTGGTAGGCCTCCTCGCTGTTGACGATGCCGAAATAGCCCGAATGCGAGCGATAGGCATAGGCCGTGGCGCAGGGCGCGGAGAGCTTGCCCTTGGCGTTCACGCCCCAGAGCGAGGCGTTTTCTATGCGCACCAGGCCATCGCTGCCATGGCCGGCAAAGCTGCGCGACAGGCCCATGGCCACGCCATAGTCGGCGCGGTTGGTGCCTATCAGGCAAAACACGCGCTCGGACGCGAAGGCCTTTTCGGGCAACCAGTCCACGCGCCCGGTCTTTGCGTACAGCGCTTCCAGCTTCAGGTAGCCGGCCATGTTCTGGCGGTTGAAATTGTTCATGTCGCCGGCGCTCAGCCACTGCGGCACGTTGATGCCGGCCATGTCTATGCCGTTGTGCGGCGTGGCGTAGGTGAAGAACTTGTCCACGCAGGCGCGTGCCTGGCCATCGCTGAGGCTCTGGTTCTGCAGCAAGGCGCGGCATACCAGGCCGCCCATGGAGTGGGCGACGAGGTAGCAGCGAAAGTCCTCGGGCGCCAGCTGGTTGTCGGGGTTGGCGCAGGCCAGATCGCGCACGCGCAGGATCAGCTCGGACAGGCCGCGCGCAAAGTGCGAAATATCCGGCGTCTTGCTGCTGCCCAGAAGGGCCGAGGCCTGCTCGTAGTAGCGGTAGATGATGATGGAGCGCGTGCTGATGCGGCCCTCCCACTCGCCGTCCATGATGTCCAGGCCGTTGTCGTAGATGTCGGCGTAGCCGTAGTCCGACATCAGGCGCAGCACCGGGGACTCGAAGACAAACTTCTTCGCCGGCTGGTTCTTGTCGGCCGTGGCGCGGTACACGGTGGAGCCCAGGTTGAAGCCGCAGAAGGGGTCGGCCGTGGTTTCGTCCTGCTCGCGCTCGGTCATGGCGTAGCCGCGCACGTAGATGATGGGGTGGAAGGGGGCGGTTGCATTGGCCATGGTGGGGCTCCAGCGGCTACGCAAAGACCGGGCCGCCTGCCGCCTGGCGCGAGCGCATTTCGGCCAGCATGTCGCGCTCGCTCAGGTCCATGGCCCAGGCCGGGCGCAGCTGGAAATGCGGCTGATCGACGATGGTCTTCCAGCTGCCGCCCCACTCCAGGCCCAGATCCATGCCCAGCACGCCCACGGCCTTGTATTTGGGCGAATCGGCCAGGTAGCGGTTGCCCTCGAACACGCCGACGTCGAACGCAATGCCGAAGTTGTGGTTGGAATAGCCGCCGCGCGCCTTGGTGACGATGGGGCCGGGTGCCGTGCGGCCCTGGGCGTACAGGGCGTCCTGCTCGGCAAAGCTTCTCAGGCCGCTGAGGACGCGGATGGTGATGCCCGCGGCAGCCGCCTTCTGCACCAGCGCGCGCGCCATGGGCTGCACCTGGGGCAGCAGGGTGGCGATGGCCTTTTCGCTGCGCGCATCCACGGTGGCGATGGCCAGGGCGGGCGGCTGGCCGTCGATCTTCTTCTGCACGATGCGCGCGTAGATCGCGCCCCAGGTCTGCGGGCCCGCTTTCCCGTCCACGTCAAGGCCCAGCTGGGCCTGGATGGCGGCAATCATTTCCTCGATGCGCATGGTGTGCTCCCGGTGATGAGGTGCGGCCTCCATCAAAATACCGCGGCGATGCCGTGTCAAGCCAAGATTGCAGGCTGGCGGACAATCGCCGTGATCGACCACCGGAAGCCCGCATGACGCCTGCCACCCCCACCCTCCTGAAGATCGACTTTGTCTCTGACATCGTCTGCCCCTGGTGCGCCATAGGCCTGGCGGCGCTGGCGCAGGCGGCCGAGCGCCTGGCGGGGCAGGTGCGGCTGGACTGGCATTTCCAGCCCTTCGAGATCAACCCCGGCATGGGGCCGGAGGGCGAAGACCTGTTCGAACACCTGGCCGCCAAGTACGGCAGCACACCCGAGCAGCTGCGCCAGATGCACGCGCAGATAGGCGCGCGCGGCGCGGCCCTGGGCTTCACGTTCAGCGAGCGGCGCACGCGCATCTACAACACCTTCGACGCGCACCGCCTGCTGCACTGGCTGGAGGTGGAGGGCACGGGCGAGCAGCGCCTGGCGCTGCAGCGGGCGCTGTTTGCAAGCTATTTCACCGATGGCGAGAACCCCGGCGAGCATGCCGTGCTGCTGCGCCTGGTGGCGCGCCTGGGGCTGGACGAGGCGCGCGCCCGCGCCGTGCTGCAGTCGCAGGAGTACACCGACGCCGTGCGCCAGCAGCAGGCCTTCTACCAGGGCCAGGGCATCCACTCGGTGCCGGCGGTGATCATCAATGAGCGCCACCTGATTCAGGGCGGCCAGCCGGTCGAGGTCTTCGAGCAGGCGCTGCGCCAGATTGCCGCACAGCAGGCTTGAAAATGCTTCTTTTTTAATAGCTGTTGGCGCTTTGTGATCGGGCGCTGCGGGCTGTTTTCACTTCAAATCAATTATTTCAGCGGGATCGGCGTGGCGCGATCCACGGGCACGGCCGTGATGCTGTTTTGCGGCGAGCCGTCGATGAGCTTTTCGGAGTAGGTCAGGTAGACCAGGGTGTTGCGCCTGGCGTCCACCATGCGTACCACGCGCAGGCGCTTGAAGAGCAGCGAGGTGCGCTCGCTGAACACCTCCTGCTGGCTTCTCAAGGGCTGGGCAAACGTGATCGGCCCGACCTGGCGGCAGGCGATGGAGGCCTCGGCGCGATCCTCGGCCAGGCCCAGCGTGCCCTTGATGCCGCCGGTGCGCGCGCGCGAGACATAGCAGGTCACGCCGGCCACCAGCGGGTCGTCATAGGCCTCGACGATGATGTCGTGATCGCGGCCAATCCACTGGAAGGCCGTGTCCACGGTGCCGATCTTTTCGGCATCCGCGGCCTGGGCGCCGCCCGCCAGGGCCAGGGTCAGCAGAGCGGCCGCGCGCAGCGCGCTCATGCCGCGCCCGCCGTGGCGCTGGAGGTCTCGGCGCAGCGCTGGCGCAGGTGCTCCAGTGCCTCGTGCACCTGATCGACCAGCACCAGGCACAGGTCGCCTGGTTGCAGGCGTGCCAGCGCATGGTCTATGGCGATGAACTCGCCGTGGATCTCGGTCACGTAGCTGGTGCGCGGCGCGCCTTGCAGGCCCTGCTGCAGCAGGGCCAGCACCTCGCCGTCCGCGCGGCCGCGCTGGCAGGCGTCCTGGTACAGCACCACGTCGTCGAAGGCCGCGCCCAGGATGCGGGTCTGCTCGATGATGTCCTGGTCGCGCCGGTCGCCGGCACCAGAAATCACCACGCTGCGCCGCTGGCCCGGCATGGCCGCCACGGCCTGCACCAGGGCGCGCATGGCGTCGGGGTTGTGGCCGTAGTCGGCGATCAGCGTAGCGCCGCGGTAGTCCATGACGTTGAAGCGCCCGGGGGCGTTGTCGCCGTCGCTGGCAAAGCCGGCCAGGCCCCGGCGTATGGTCTGCCAGGGCAGGCCCACGGCCCAGGCAGCGGCCACGGCGGCCATGGCGTTTTCGACCTGAAAGCCAATGCTGCCGCCGCGCGTGATCGGGATGTCGCGCAGCGCGATGGACTCGCGCCACGAGCCCTCGGCGGCGACGATATGGCCCTCGTCCACATACACCACGCGGCTGCCTTGCGCGCGGTGCGTGGCCATCACCGGGTGGTGCCGATCCTGGGCGAAGAAGATCACCTGGCCGGGGCAGTTGCCGGCCATGGCGGCCACATGCGGGTCGGCGGCGTTGAGCACGGCGTAGCCGTCCTGGGCCACGTTCTGCACGATGACGCGCTTGAGCACGGCCACGTCCTCCACGGTGGTGATGAAGTTCAGCCCCAGGTGGTCGCCCTCGCCCACATTGGTGACCACGGCCACTTGGCAGCGGTCGAAGCCCAGGCCCTCGCGCAGCACGCCGCCGCGCGCGCATTCGAGCACGGCCGCGTCCACCTCGGGGTGGAACAGCACGTTGCGCGCGCTCTTCGGGCCGGAGCAGTCGCCGCTGTCGATCTGGCGGCCGTGCACATACACGCCGTCGGTATTCGTCATGCCGACGCGCAGGCCATGCGCGGCCAGCAGCTGGGTGATCAGCCGCGTGGTGGTGGTCTTGCCATTCGTGCCGGTGACCGCGACCACGGGAATGCGCCCGTCCTCGCCCGGGGCAAACAGCTCATCGACCATGGGCACGCCGACGTTGCGCGGCCTGCCGAAGGACGGCGCCAGGTGCATGCGCAGGCCGGGGGCGGCGTTCACCTCGACGATGCCGCCGCCTTGCTCCTCCAGCGGCTTCAGCATGGATTCGCAGATCACGTCCACGCCGCAGATGTGCAGGCCTATGGTCTGCGCGGCCTCGATGGCGCGCGCGGCGATCTCGGGGTGCACGTCGTCGGTCACATCGGTGGCGCTGCCGCCGGTGGACAGATTGGCGTTGTTGCGCAGCACCACGCGCTGGCCCTGCACTGGTACGGATTCGGGGGTCAAACCCTCGCTGGCCAGGCGCGCGATGGCGATGTCATCCAGGCGGATCTTGGTCAGCGCCGTGCCATGGCCCGAGCCGCGGCGCGGATCCTGGTTCACGATGTCCACCAGCTCGCGGACGCTGTGCTGGCCGTCGCCCAGCACCTGCGGCGGGTCGCGCCTGGCGGCGGCCACCAGCTGGTGGCCCACCACCAGCAGGCGGAAGTCGTTGCCGGGCAGGTAGCGCTCGACCATCACCTCGTCGCTGAAGCTCCTGGCCGTGTCAAATGCCGCCTGCAGCTGCGCGCGCGTGCTGATGTTCACCGTCACGCCCTTGCCCTGGTTGCCGTCCTGGGGCTTGACGACCACGGGCAGGCCGACTTCCTCGGCCACTGCCCAGGCGTCATCCACATCGGCCACCGGCCGGCCCATGGGCACGGGCACGCCGGCGGCGTGCAGCAGGCGCTTGGTCAGGTCCTTGTCCTGGGCGATGGATTCGGCCACGGCGCTGGTCAGATCCAGCTCCGCCGCCTGGATGCGCCGCGCCTTGCTGCCCCAGCCCAGCTGCACCAGCGAGCCGCTGGTCAGGCGCCGAAACGGTATGCCGCGCGCCACGGCGGCGTCGACGATGGAGCCGGTGGACGGCCCGATGCGGTCGTCCTCGTCGAGTTCGCGCAGCTCGGCGACCACGGTGTCGGCGTCGAAGGGCGTGTCGGCCAGCGCGGCCTGCAGCAGCTGTTCGGCGCGCTCCATGGCCAGGCGGCCGACCGATTCCTCGGTGTATTCGACGACCACCTGGAAGGTGCCCTCTTCGACGGTCGCATGCGTGCGGCTGAAGGTCACCGGGCAACCGGCCTGGGCCTGCAGCGACAGGGCTGCAGCCTCCAGCACATCGGCCAGCGACACGCTCTGGCCCGCGCCCTGGGGCTGCAGGGCGCCGATCTGCGGAAAGCGCGCGCGCAGCCGGTCTTCAAGGCCGGGCAGCTGGCTGATGTCGTGCTCCTCGGGCGCGCATTGCACTATGGCCTCGATGGCGGTGCTGCGGGTCCAGAGGTTTGGGCCGCGCAGGGCGCGGATGCGGGTGATTTGCATGGGTGTTCTTTCAGCCGAATTTTGATTCAAATAGGTGCCTAACGCTTATTTGATGCGTCACAGTAGCTATTATTTTTGTATCAAATCTGGTATTCGAAGGTCTTGATGCCGGCGGCGATCAGATCCGGACCAATGTGCATGGACCAGGCCGTGGCAATGGCTGCCAGCAGGGCCGTGGTGTCCGGCTGCTGGCCGCCGGGCAGGCTCAGCGCCTGCAGGCTGCCGAGCACGCGCTCGCTGGCACCCGTGGCCAGGATCACCTGGCCGGCGCGCACGAACACGGCGCGGCCCTCGCCCTCGGCGCGGTGCGCGGCCACGGCGGCGTTGTCGGCGCTGGTGGAGTACAGCAGCACCTCGCCGTCGCACAGCGGCGCCAATTCGGCCACCTGAGCGATGTCGGCATTGAGCACGCCCGCGCCTTCATCGAGCACCACGTCGATCTGGGTGCGCAGCACGCGCGTCATCTTGGCCTGCTCCAGCACATCGTGGTCGGCCAGGCCCTCGTAGCCGTCCATGTCGGTGACCACGCCGACCAGGCAGCGGTCGTAGGCCAGGCCTTCTTCCAGGATGGAGCGGGCCGTGGTCTGTATGACCGCCGCCTGGGCCAGGCGGTTGGTCAGCAGGCGGTGCGCGCCGGCCCAGTGGGCGGCATTGGCTTTCTGCGTCTGGCGGCCGGCGATGAACATGCCCTCGCTGCTGGCCACGCCGGTGAGCTTGCCCGACAGCTGCAACAGCCAGCCCACCAGGCGCGCGATGAAGGCGTTGTGGCGCGTGCCGACTATGCCCACCAGCGGGATGCGGCCGGCGCCCGGGCCGTCCTCGCGCGGGAACAGGTGATCGGCAATGGCCATGCCCACCGGGCGCGGCGCGCCGCTGGTCGGCTTCAGGTGCATCAGGAGGCCCGGGCCGGCGTTCACCTCCAGGATGGCGCCCTGGCCCTGCAGGGGCTTGGAGACATCCTTGACGATCATGTCCATGCCGGCGATGTCCAGGCCGACGATCTTCGCCGCCAGGGTGGCGTAGTAGGCCACGTCGGGGTGCACGTCGTCGGTGCAGTCAATGGCCATGTTGCCGTTGCGCTGCAGCAGCACGCTCTGGCCCTTGGGGATGACGGTGGCCGGCGTGACGTTCTGGCGCTTGAGTTCCAGCTGCACGGCGCCCTTGTCGGTATCGATCCAGTCCAGCGGGTATTCCTGCTCCGGGCCGCGGCGCGGGTCCTGGTTCAGCACGGCCACCAGCTCGGCCAGCGTGGCCTGGCCATTGCCGTGCACGCTCACGGTCTCGCCCTTGGTGGCGGCCACCACCTTGCCGCCGACGACCAGCAGGCGGTGCTCGATGCCGTCGATGAACTTCTCGACGATGACATCCGAGCCCTCGGGCTGGGCCAGCGCGAAGGCGGCCTTGATGTCTGCCTCTTGCGACAGCTCCAGCGTCACGCCGCGCGCGTGGTTGCCGTCGGACGGCTTGACGGTGACGGGAAAGCCGATGTCTTGCGCCACCTCCCAGGCCTCCTCGGCGCTGTTCACGATCTGGCCCTCGGGCACGGGCACGCCGCAGGAGGCCAGCAGGCGCTTGGTGAAGTCCTTGTCCTGCGCAATGCCCTCGGCGATGGCGCTGGTCTGGTCGCTTTCGGCGGTCCAGATGCGCCGCTGCGCCGCGCCATAGCCCAGCTGCACCAGGTTGCCGTCGTTCAGGCGGATATGCGGGATGCGGCGCTCGCCGGCGGCGTCGACGATGCAGCCGGTGCTGGGGCCCAGGTAGCGGTCGTTGATGGCGGTCTTGATGGCCTGGATGGCAGCCTTGAGGTCAAACGCCTGGTCGTTGATGGCGGCCATCAGCAGCCGGTGGCCATGCTCGAGCGCCACGCGCGCCACCGCCTCTTCGGGGCAGCGGAACACCATGCGGTAGATGCCGCGGCGCGATATTTCGCGCGTCTGGCCGAATTCGGCCGGCATGCCCGAAAGATTGAGCAGCTCGATGACCACATGCTCAAGCACATGGCCCATCCAGGTGCCGCCTTCCAGGCGCTGGATGAAGCCACCGCGCTCGCCCACGCCGCAGGTGTGCTCCACCAGGTCGGGCAGCCAGGCCGTCAGGCGCTCGTTCAGGCCGGGCAGCTTGTTGGAGGGAAAGTCCTCCAGCTCGCCCAGATCCAGCCAGACCTCGAGGATGGGGCGGTAGGTCCAGACACTGGGGCCGCGCAGGAAGGTGGTGCGCAGCAGTTGGATATCTTTGAAGTTGGCCATGAAGTGCGGGGTGGAGGAATGGGGTGGCGCGCCGGTGCTGGCGCTGCCTAAGCGTGAATTGTGCGTGGATATTGGCAGATGTCAGCCGCCAGCGGTGGACAGGCGTTACATCGCCATACCGCTGCGCCACCGAGGCCCGGCCCCTGCTGGCCGACAATGCCGTTCACGGGCATGGGGCCCTGCCGCAGACTCCCTTTGCGGGCGCGGGCAGACATACAAAACAAAATGCAACATCAACCATCTGTGGACGCTTCCGGTGTCTTGCCTGGCCCGCTGGGGGCCGAACTGCGAGCCATGCTCGCTCCCGACGAAAACGTGCAGGCCGCCTTCGAGGTTGACCTGACCCCCGAGCTGCGCTTTGCCCCCGGCCTCTTGGTGCTGAGCGACCGGCGCCTGTTGGCGCGCGCCATGGACGGCGCGACCCAGCAATGGCCGCTGGCCCCCGGCATGGTGCTGCGCATGCTCGACCATGGCGGCGTCGGCACGCTGGAGCTGCATGACGACCAGCAGCGCCTGGCGCTGTGGCGCTTCACCCTGGGGCGCCATCCCCAGGCGCTGCACCTGCAGCAGCGGCTGGAGCAGCAGATCGCCCATCTGCAAAACCCCCAGGCCCTGGCCGTTCAGCGTGACGAGGCGCCCTGCTGCGCCGTCTGTGGCACGCCGCTGCCGGCGGGCAGCGACGAATGCCCGGCCTGCGCGCGCCAGCAGGCCAAGCCGACCTCCACCTGGGTGCTGCTGCGCCTGTGGCGCTTTGCCCGGCCCTACAAGAAGCAGCTGGCCGCCGGCTTTGGCCTGACGCTGGCGTCCACCGCCGCCTCGCTGGTGCCGCCGTACATGACCATCCCGCTGATGGACGACATCCTCATCCCCTACCAGAGCGGCAAGGCCATAGACCCCTGGCTGGTGGTGATGTACCTGGGCGGCCTGCTGCTGGCGGCGCTGCTGGCCTGGGGTTTAGGGTGGGCGCGCACTTACATTTTGGCGCTGGTGAGCGAACGCATAGGCGCGGATCTGCGCACCACCACCTACGAGCACCTGCTGCGCCTGTCGCTGGACTACTTTGGCAGCAAGCGCACCGGCGACTTGATGGCGCGCATAGGCTCGGAGACCGACCGCATCAACGTCTTTCTGTCGCTGAACGCGCTGGATTTCGCCACCGACGTGCTGATGATCGCCATGACCTCGGCCATCCTGTTCTCCATCAACCCCTGGCTGGCCCTGGTCACGCTGGTGCCTCTGCCCTTCATCGCCTGGCTGATCCACAACGTGCGCGACCGCCTGCGCACCGGCTTCGAGAAGATAGACCGGGTCTGGAGCGAGGTTACCAACGTGCTGGCCGACACCATTCCCGGCATCCGCGTGGTCAAGGCCTTCGCCCAGGAGAGCCGCGAGGCGCAGCGTTTTCGCGCCGCCAACCAGCACAACCTGGAGGTCAACGACAAGCTGAACAAGACCTGGAGCCTGTTCGCCCCCACGGTGTCGCTGATGACGGAGGTCGGCCTGCTGGTGGTCTGGGGCTTTGGCGTCTGGCTGGTGGCGCACAACCAGATCACCGTCGGTGTGCTGGCGGCCTTCATTGCCTACATCGGGCGCTTTTACACGCGGCTCGACTCCATGAGCCGCATCGTCTCGGTGACGCAAAAGGCCGCCGCCGGCGCCAAGCGCATCTTCGACATCCTGGACCATGTGAGCAACGTGCCCGATCCGCAGAACCCGGTGCGCGTGGACAAGGTGGCCGGCGCGATCGAGATGCAGGGCGTGGGTTTTCGCTACGGCAGCCGCACGGTGATCAAGAACCTGTCGCTGCAGATTCGCCCCGGCGAGATGATCGGCCTGGTGGGCCACAGCGGCTCGGGCAAGAGCACGCTGGTGAACCTGATCAGCCGCTTCTACGACGTGAGCGACGGCGCCATCCTCGTCGATGGCGTGGACATACGCCGCATGGCGGTGAGCGACTTCCGCCGCCACATTGGCCTGGTGCTGCAGGAGCCGTTCCTGTTCTTCGGCACCATCGCCGAGAACATCGCCTACGGCAAGCCCGATGCCACGCGCGCGGAGATCGTCGCCGCCGCGCGTGCCGCCCATGCACATGAATTCATCCTGCGCCTGCCGCACGGCTACGACAGCCTGGTGGGCGAGCGCGGCCAGGGCCTGTCGGGCGGCGAGCGCCAGCGCATCAGCATCGCCCGCGCCCTGCTGATCGACCCGCGCATCCTGATCCTGGACGAGGCCACGTCCGCCGTGGACACCGAGACCGAGAAGGAAATCCAGAAGGCGCTGGACAACCTGGTGCAGGGCCGCACCACCATCGCCATCGCCCACCGCCTGTCCACGCTGCGCAAGGCCGACCGCCTGGTGGTCATGGACCGCGGCGAGGTGGTCGAGGTGGGCCCGCACGACGAGCTGATGGCCCAGCAGGGCGCCTACTGGCGCCTGTACGAGGCCCAGGCGCGCCGCGCCGAGGAAGACGCCGAGGCCGCCGGCGTGCGCATAGAAAGCCAGCGCCAGCACAGCGCCCACCCGGCCGGCAAGTGAGAGGCACAGCCATGAATACCACCACAGAACCCATGGCGTTCGATCTGCGCCGCAACCCCCATGGCCGCCTGGTGCTGCGCCTGGCCGACGGCACCGAGCACGAGGCCGTGACACCCGTGCGCGCCTTTCCGATTGCCGCGCCGCAGGAGGGCCTGTCCCTGGTCGGCGCCGACGGCCACGAGCTGGCCTGGGTGCCGCGCCTTGCCGATCTGGCAGCTGCCGCACGTACGCTGATCGAGGAAGAACTCGCCGCACGCGAGTTTGTGCCCACCATCACGCGTATCCGCAGCGTGTCCAGCTTTTCCACCCCCAGCACCTGGGAGGTGGACACCGACCGAGGCGCCGCGCAGCTGGTGCTCAAGGGCGAGGAGGACATCAGGCGCCTTTCCGGGCGCACCAAGCTGCTCATCGCCGCCAGCGACGGGTTGCACTTTCATGTGCCCGACAGCCAGGCGCTCGATCGCGCCTCGCGCAGGCTGCTGGAGCGCTTTTTGTAAGCATATTGATAGCGCTTTGCGCTTGTCTGGCGGGCGCTGCATGGCAATCGGTCCAAAAGGCCTTAATTTCCCCGGCAGTTTGCCGAAATGGGTGTACGACGAGGTGGTAGCTGCGGTTGCCGCCAATTGCGTATTCATGAGGAGCCCATGCCATGCAACTGCCACCCGTAGACCGATCGCCCGCCCAGTGGCGTCCCCAGGGCGCGGATCTGTATTCCACGGGCGCCTCCGGAGCCGTGCCCGTGCGGCCCGTGAACGCCGCCAACCCCGTCGAATCCACAGACCGGCTGGGCGAGGGCAGCGTCCTGCGTGAACCCACCAAGCCCAGCGCCCCGGACGAGGAAAACCGCGACTGGACCCTGCCGATAGAGAAAAAAGACAAGCCTTCGGAGGCCGATGCACCCCCTAAGGATCCACCGCTGCACCAGGTGATGCTGGAGTTCATCCAGTCCATGTGGCGCGCCAGCGCCAGCGCCGTGGATGTGGCGCAGGACATCCACAAGACCACGCTGCAGGAGCTCCAGGCCCAGAAGGCGGAGGACGAGCAGCAGTCGCTTGTCTATTCCGATCCCAAGGTCAAGCGCACCGGGGGATTGTGAGTCTTAAGCTATAAATTAAATAGCTGTATGCGCCCACTGGATGGGCGCTACCGGCTGAAAACTACTTGGCAATCTCTGCCGGTGCATTCGCAATCCCGCTGCTCACATGCCCGGCCGGCACATGGCGCGCGGCCGAGTTCACATGGCCGGTCTGGTCGTCGAAGAAGAAGTCGGGTTCGAACTCGCGCAAAAACTCCCCCTTGGGTAGGCCGCCCAGAAACATCGCCTCGTCCACGGCGATGTTCCAGTCCATCAGCGTGCGTATGGCGCGCTCGTGCGCCGGCGCGCTGCGGGCGGTGACCAGGGCCGTGCGTATGCGCATGGCCGCGCCGCCGGCCTGCTGCAGCCGGTGCAGCGCGGCCAGCAGGGGCTTGAACGGTCCCTCGGGCAGGGGCTGGGCGGCCTTGGCGCTCTCGTGGCGCTGGAAGGCCGCCAGGCCCTCGCTTTGGTAGACGCGCTCGGCCTCGTCGGAGAACAGCACGGCGTCGCCGTCAAACGCGATGCGCACCTCGCGTGGATGGGCGTCGCCGGCCTGTACCGATTCGGTCAGCACGCGCGCCGCCGGAAAACCCAGGTGCAACGCAGAGCGCACATCGGTCTCGTTGGCCGACAAAAACAGGTGCGCGCCCAGCGGCCGCAAATAGCGGAACGGGTCGCGCCCCTGGGTGAACACGCCGCGCTGCACGCTGGGCAGGCCGTGCGCCTGGCAAGAGCGGAACACGCGCATGCCGCTCACCGGGTCGTTGCGCGACAGCAGCACCACCTCCACGCGCTGGTGCTCGGCATGGTTGAAGGCCAGCAGCTTGCGCACCAGCGAAAACGCCACGCCGGGTGGGGCTGGGATGTCCAGGCGCTGGCGCTGCAGCTCCACATAGGCGCGGTCGTCGCCGTGTTCGAAGACGCGGTTTTCCTCCTCGAAGTCGAACAGTGCGCGCGATGAGATGGCGACGACGAGCTTGTCGCTGAGAGAGGGGGCCATGTCAGTCATCGGGGCAGAAGCTTAAAAACCGGCGCAACCCAGGCGCGGGCAGCCGAGCAAGGGCCGCCCCGCAGCGAGGGCTGCGTCCCCCTGCCCGCATGGCGTAGCCATGCGAGAGCGGGGGGAAGCGGCGTAGCCGCTCAGGGGGTGTTCCTTCATTTAACGAATTGATTCAGCTCGATGATGGGCTGCAGCACCGCCAGCACGATGAGCATCACGATCAGGCCCATGGTGACGATGAGCAGCGGCTCCAGGATCGTCGCCAGCTGCATGGCGCGGCGCTGCACCTCGGTGCCCAGCTGGGTGGCGGCGCGCTGGAGCATGGTGGGCAGTTGGCCGGTCTGCTCGCCCAGGCGCGCGAACATGGCCACCAGGCCGGGGAAGCGTTTCTTCTGCGCCAGCGCCGAGGCCAGCGGCGCGCCTTCGCGCACCAGCACCAGGGCTTCCTGGGCGTCGGCGCGCAGCGCGCGGTTGTTCAGCGTTTCGGCGGCGGCGTGCAGGGCGCGCAATATCGGCACGCCCGCCCCGGTGAGCATGGCCAGGGTGCCGGCAAAGCGCGCCGCGTTGTAGCCGCGCGCCAGTTTGCCCACCAGTGGCAGCTGGAGCCAGGCGGCATCAAACTTTTGACGAAAAACGGGCCTGGCCAGCGCTGCACGTGCGCCAACAGCTATCAAAACAATAAAGCCCAGCATGGCCCAACCATAGCCGCGCACAAAGTCGCTGATGGCCAGCATGACGACGGTGAGCAGCGGCAGCGCACGCTTGGTGCCGGCAAACACGCTGGCCACCTGCGGCACCACATAGCCCACCAGGAACAGCACGATGACGATGGCCACCAGGGTGACGATGGCCGGGTAGAGCGCCGCGCCTATCAGCTTGGCACGCAGCTGCTGCCTGGCCTCCAGATCGTCGGCCAGGCTGTCGAGCACCTGGCTCAAGCCCCCGCTGGACTCGCCCGCGCCGATCACCGCGCAGTAAATGTCGGAGAACTCGCGCGGGTGCTGGGCCAGCGCGCGGGCGAAGGTGCTGCCGGCGTTGACCTCAGCGCGCAGCGCGGCCACCAGATGGCGCTGGCGTTCTTCGTCGGCCTCGTCGGCCAGGGCGGTGAGGGCGCGCTCCAGCGGCAGGCCCGAGCCCACCAGGCCGGCGAGCTGGCGCGTCCAGATGGATAGCTGCGTGGCGTTGAACACCGGCCGCGTGAACAGGCGCTGCGCCAGGCCGGGCGCGCTGCCGGTGGCGGCCTCGGGTGACAGTGCCTCCACGTCCAGCGGCACCAGCGCCTGGGCGCGCAGCTGGTTGCGCGCCGCCTTGGGGCTGTCGGCATCCAGCGTGCCGCGGCGTACATGACCCTGGGCGTCCAGGGCTTCGAAGGAATAGGCGGGCATGGCGTCGGCGGCGTTGAAGGCGGTCAGCCTGCGATGGTAGCCTGGGCCGTGAGGGTGAGCGAGCGCAGGCGCAGCGCGGGGTCGAACACATCGCTCACCAGCATGAATTCATCGGCCCGCGTGTCGCGCGCCAGTGCCTGCAGGCCGGCGCGCACCGTGTCCGGACCGCCGACCACGCCCATGGCCAGAAAGTCGCCAATGGCCGCGCGCTCGGGCGCCGGCAGGCCTTGCAGAAAGCCCTCCACGGGCGGGCGCAGCAGGCCGCGCTGGCCGGTGAGGATGCCCAGCACGCGCTGGTAGGTGCTGCTCGCCAGATACTCGGCCTCTTCGTCCGTGGGCGCGGCAATCACCGGCACGCCGATCATCACGTAGGGCTTGTGCAGCACTGCCGAGGGGCGGAACAGCTCGCGGTACAGCTGCAGCGCCGGCTGCAGCAGGCGCGGCGCAAAGTGCGAGGCGAACGCATAGGGCAGGCCCATGTGCGCCGCCAGCTGGGCCGAGAACAGGCTGGAGCCCAGCAGCCACAGTGGCACCTGGGTGCCGGCGCCGGGCGTGGCGATGAGGCGCTGGCCCGGCTGGGCGGGCGCCAGCAGCTGCTGCAGCTCGGCCACGTCGCGCGGAAAGTCGGCCTCGGTCTCCACGCGGTCGCGGCGCAGGGCGCGCATGGTGGCGCCGTCAGTGCCGGGGGCCCGGCCCAGCCCTAAGTCGATGCGGCCGGGGTAGAGCTCGGCCAGCGTGCCAAAGGCCTCGGCGACCACCAGCGGCGCATGATTGGGCAGCATCACGCCGCCCGAGCCCACGCGGATGTGCGACGTGCTGCCGGCGATATGGCCCACCAGCACGGCCGTGGCCGAGCTGGCGATGCCCGGCATGTTGTGGTGCTCGGCCAGCCAGTAGCGCTTGAAGCCGAGCGACTCCACATGCTGCGCGGTGCGCACGGCAATGGCCAGCGCATCGCCGACGCTGCCGCCTTCGCGCACGGCGACCAGATCGAGCATGGAAAGTACGGGGGTGTGGTTCGTCGTCATGGCGCTGATTGTGGGCGCAAGCAGTAGCCCGGCGCGGCCGTGCGGAAATGTTTGTTGACAGTCACCAGGCCTTGTTTAGAAAAATGGAATCAATAATTCATCAGTTATCAAATATAATTTTTTGTAACGTTATGAAACCTGTCCGAGGTTGCGAGTCTCGGATGGGCAAGAACTCAGGGTGGGGGTATATGGGATTTTTCAGCCGCTTGTTCCAGCCGCGACCCGATGGCCTGCAGACCCATTCGGACTGGTCCCGCCTGCCGGATACCGATGCCAGCGAGCTGGTGCTGTTCGACGACGAGGCCAGCAAGCTCATGGCGCAGTTCGATATCGACGCCGCCATCGTCACGCACGAGCGCTGGCTGCCCTGGCTGGGCGAGGTGCTGCAGGGCGCGCGTGACGAGCGCCTGCGCCCCGAGGTGGTGGCCGATGATGGCTGTTCCGAGCTGGGCCAATGGCTGCACGGCAGCGGCCGAACGGCGCTGGGGCATTACCCGGCGTTCGACATGCTGCTGCGGCGCCACCGCTATTTCCACCAGCAGGCGGCGGCCCTGATCACCCACGCCGAGGCCGGCGACATCCTGATGGCCCAGCAGGCGCACAAGGCCTGCCAGCATGCATCGCGCCAGGTGGTGCTGCTGCTCAAGGAGCTGCAAAAGGGCCTGCTGCGCACGCGCCGGCCGGTGCTTGGTCGATAAAATTTGATGTTTTCAGGTTGTAGGGATTTTCTGGTAAGCGGTTGATGCTATAGTATTTATAGCGTTTTTTGTTGCCAATCTGCTCAACGCCCGACGGTGACCGGCACCACGTCGCCATTGGCGCGCTTGGCGTAAATGTCTTGCCCCGCAAGACGGATATCGTTGCAGGCCGAGCGGAAGACCTTGAACTCAAAGCAGACCCTGCCGTCTTCGGCGAGCCAGGTGCCCGTGTCGGAGCGGCCGGCGGCGTAGATCGTCAGGTGGTTCCCTTCGGCGGCATAGTCTGCCCGGACAGTGCTGCCGTCGGGCATGGGGGTTCTGGTGGATTTGCCGCGCAGCAAAGCGGCCAGCTCGGCCGCTGATGGCGTCCGCACACCGGCGGGAAAATCCCTGGCCGGTGGCGCGGTGGCGGCGCAGGCTGTCAGCAGCAGCGGCAGCAGTGGAGCGGACAGGCGGGTGATGGTGTTCATGTGAGCCTCCGTGAATCAATCGAATGCGCAGCAGGCGGGCGGCTGCCCGCCTCACGCTGCGACATCACAGGCCCAGCTGCACCTTCATCGCCGCCCAGGCCGTTTCGTTCAGGCGGTTGGTGGTGGACTGGCGCGCGCTCAGGCTGGGCTTGACCTCGTGCGCGCGATAGACCCAGCGGCTGCTGGGGTCGCCGGCAGTCCATTGGATCTCCGCGTAGGCAACGTGGTAGTTGAGCGCCGGGGTCGGCGGTTGGCCGGCAAAGCGCAGCACGCGCGCGCCGTTGATCGTGTCGATGCTGTAGCTGCCCTTGGCGGCGATGGCTGCGCAGTTGGAGACCACGGTCTGCGCTTCGTTCAGGTCACATTCGTAGTACGTGGCCGTGCCCTGGGTGGCGTCGGTGGGGGCAAACGACACGCGCAGGTTCTTCAGTGCGCTGCTGGTCAGCGCCAGGTTCAAGGTGTTGGCGCCGGTGGGCGATGCCGCGCCCGAGGTTGGGTAATACGCGATCACCGCCTCCAGCGTGTTGCGGCTCTGCGGCAGCCTACGGCTCCACACGCTGGTGATCGTGATGCTGGGGGCGAGCTCTACATTGGTGCGTATCCATTCCTCGGCGCCTGCGGGGAATGCGGCGGCGCCCAGCTTGCCTGTCAACGCCGTTGTCGAGATGCCGGCATTGATGGTGTTGGACGGCATGGCCTGCCAGCGGTTCACCAGCGTGGCCATGGCCTCGCCGGCCACGCTGTTTGCGCGATCCCAGCCCAGTGTGGTTTGGCCATCGCAGTACACCGCGCGGTTCGGGTTGCCCAGCGTGCTGCGCAGGAGCACGCGGCGGTCGCAGTACTTCCAGCCGCTCGGGGTAAGGAAGGCGTTGCCATAGAGCGAATCCTCGGTCATGTCCACGCCGCCGCTCTTGCCGCTGCGCGCATCGACCGACTGCTCCTCTGCGGTACCTGCTGCCCTGGCCTGCCGGTCATGGGCGCGCAGGTAGTAGTCGCCCGATCCGCTGTAGTTCAGTTGGCGCAAGATGGTCGATGCTGGTGCGGCCGCCTGCTGGTTGCCCACCTCGAGGGCAATGCCCTGGCGCAGCATGCCCGAGACCACGGCCGCCGCCGTGCGGGCGGTATCGCGCACCTGCGCGTCGTCCCAGGCAGGGTCGTCCTGGTAGTTGTCGATCTTGGCGGCACCGATCGCCAGTTGCAGCGCCACGTTGGCGCGCGCATCCGCTTCGGTCATGCCGGCGGCCACGCCTGCCTGTGCCAGGGTGGTCAGCGGGTTGATGGCGCCGCCCGAGCCGGCCGGGCGCTTGAGCACGTAGTCGGCGTCGGTGGCGGCCACGGCCGGGTTGTGGGAGTCGATGGCGGTCGTGGCCGCGGCCGGGTCACCGGTCTTGACGGGGGCTATCAGGCGCGCCGCCGCACCCTGGGAGGCCGTGGTGGACAGGCTGTACTTGCCATCGGCCCCGGTGGCGCTGGATGCGGGTTCGCCGCTGTCGCAGACGTCGTTGCCGTTAAGGTCCAGGCAGACGACGACGTTCTTCAGCGTGCCGAGGCGGGCCACTTCGCCGCTGAGGGTGATGCTGGCGCCGCTGCCGCCGCCTCCACCGTCGCCGCCGCCGTCGGTGTCATCGTTGCTTGAGCCGCCGCATGCCGCCATCGCCAGCGCAGCGATGATGGTGAGGGAGTAGGGTAGCCGTCTGCCATTGGTGTATCGCATGGTGCGCCTCGTTGCTTCTTGGGTTCAGGTGGTTCGTCTTGCGACACCGAGTACGCTAAAGGAGGTGCTTCCTGGATACGTCACCCAGTTGGGTGACTCCATCTCAAATTCCATTTCACCCGTGTCGTTGTGGCGCGCCTTGCCGTGCTGCCGCGTTCACTGAACATCTGGCGCCTGGATGCGAAGAACCTGGACGCGCAATCACTGGTCGTCGCGCCCCAACACCAGCCCCATGCGGCTGGCTGCCACGATGGCCTGCGTGCGCGTGGTGACGCAGAGGGCGCGCAGCACGGCGCTGACATGGGTCTTGGCGGTGTTGTGGCTCAGGCCCAGCTCGCGGGCGATCAGCTTCATCGGCTTGCCTTCCAGGATCAGCCGCAGCACCTGCGTCTGGCGTGGGGTAAGCCCCAGCTCGGCAGGGCTGGTGCGCGGCTGCGCAGGCACGGTCAGCGCAATGCCTGCCAGGCTGAGCGGGGGGATATGGATGCCGTGCGCCAGCACGGTGCGCAGCGCCTCGAACATCTGCTGGGACGATGCCGACTTGGGGATGAAGCCCATCGCGCCGAGCTGGATGGCGCGCAGCACGGTGACCTGATCCTCTTGTGACGACAGCATGACCAGCGGCATGCCGGGATGTCGTTCGCGTATCGTCTCCAGCGCCTGGAAGCCGTTCGCGCCGGGCAGGATCAGGTCGAGCAGAACCAGGTCGATGCCCGTGTCATGGTCGAGCGCGGCCAGAGCCTCCTCCAGGTGTGCGGCATGCACCGTCTGCACTGCCGGATCAAGCTCCTTGAGCAGCAGCGCCATGCCGTCGCGAAACAACGCATGATCATCGACCAGCAGGATCCTCATGGTCGCAGTCTGCACCGTTTTGCCCTGTCGCGCCTCCCCCGGTTGGGGGATCGTTCAATGCCGCTTCGATGGCCGCCAGCAGCCGGTCGGTGCCTACGGGCTTGTGCAACAGCGGCAGCCCGGCGTCAGCCACGCGTCGCAGGTCGGCAGCGCCTATGTCGCCGGTGATGATGATCGCCGGCACCGCGTGGCCGATGCGCGCCCTTATCCGCTGTACAGCGCCCAGGCCGTCATGGGAGCCGCCCAGCCGGTAGTCGCACAGGATCAGGTCGGGGTAGCGCAGGTGTTCGTCCAGCAGCGCCAGGCACTGTCGGGTGGATTCGGCGATGAGCACATGCGCCCCCCAGCTGTGGCACAGCGCCTGCATGGCGCGGCGCGTGTCGGCCTCGTCGTCGATCACCGCGATGAAGGCGCCGGCGATGCGCCGCCCGCTGGCCAGGGCCGGGGGCAGCGGCGCCGCCACCGGCAGCGCCTCGGCCGCCGGCAGCAGGATGGAAAAACAGCTGCCCCGGCCCGGCGCCGAGCGCAGCACATGCGGATGGCCCAGCAGGTCGAGCGTGCGCTTGACGATGGCCAGGCCCAGGCCCAGCCCCTTGCTGCGGTCACGCTCCGGGTTGCCCACCTGGAAGAACTCGTCGAAGACATGCGGCAGCTGGGCCGGCGCGATGCCGATGCCGGTGTCCCATACCTGCAGCTCGATGGCGCCGGGCCGGCGCCGGCACCCGACCAGCACCCTGCCGCGCTCGGTGTAGCGGATGGCGTTGGACACCAGGTTGGCCAGCACCCGCTCCAGCAGCACGGCGTCGGTGCGCACGGCGCAGCGCGAAGGCACCACCGTCAGCCGAAGCCGTTTGTGCTCGGCCTCGGGCGCGTGGCTCGCCGCCACGCGGTGCAGCAGCTCGGCCAGGGCATGGTCGCCCAGCACGGGGCGGGACATGCCGGCATCGAGCCGGGAGATGTCGAGCAGGCCAACGAACAACGCCTCCATGGCCGAGATGGAAGACTGGATGTGGCCCACCAGCTGGCCGACCTGCGGCGTGACCTCCTGCCTGCGCAGCACCCCCACCAGCAGGCTGATGGTGTGCAGCGGCTGGCGCAGGTCGTGGCTGGCCGATGCCAGGAAGCGCGTCTTGGCCTGGCTGGCCTGCTCGGCCTCCTCGCGCCGGGCCTGCAGCAGGGCGTTGGCCTTGGCCAGGTCTTGCGTGCGTTCGGCCACGCGGGTTTCCAGCAGCCGCAACGAGTCGCCCAGGCGCTCGGCCATCTGGTTGAAGCGGTCGGCAAGCTGGCCCAGCTCGTCGCTGCGCGCCAGCTCGATGCGATGGTCCAGCTGGCCTTCGCCGATGCGGTCTGCGCCTTCGGCGAGTTGCTGGATCGGCCGTACCACCCGGCGCGCCAGCACGATGCCGACGCCCGATCCCGCCAGCACGGCAAGCACCAGGATCAGCAGCGCGCTGGCCAGCGCACGGCGTACCGGCGCGTATGCTTCGGCGCGCGGCTGCTCGGTGATCAGCCGCCAGCCGGGTACGCTCAACTCGGCGACGCGGGCAACCATCGGGCCCTCAGGCGTCTCGAATTCGATCAGTCCGCCGCGGCCAGCCGTGCGCACCGGTGGGCGCGTGGCCCAGTCAGTGAGCGTCAGTACCCGCAAGAAATCCGGGTGCGCCAGCAGCCGCCCTTGGCCATCGACGACGTAGGCCACACCGTCGCTGCCGAAGCGGGTTTCATGGATGATGTCACGCAATTCCGACAGTTCGACCTCCGCCGCGAGCACCCCGCTTTCTGGCAGCCGGCCGCGCCGGGCGATCACCACGCGCGGCAGGTTGACGGCAAACGTGACCGGGCCGAACCATGGCGCATCGGCGCGGGCGTGCAGGAACTCGGGAGACTGGCTGCGGTCTTCACCCCCGCCGATGCGGTCGGGCGCCATGCGCGAGATACGCACGCGTTCCTGGCCGTGCGGGTCGATCCAGTACAGCGTCTGGATCGCCCGTTCTGCCTTCATCAACCGGTACAGCTCGTACTGGATGTCGGCGTCGGCGTTGCCCAGATGGCGTGAATCCTGCAGCGACAGGGTGGTGCGCAGCAGGGCAGCCGTCTGGCTGATGAAGCGCTCAATCTTGGCCGAGGCCTTGGCGGCTTCGAGCGCCTGTACTGCCTGCACCGCAACGCGCGTCTCGCGCTGGATCAGCAAGAGCTGCGCCAGGCCGCTGGCCGTGAGTGGCAGCGCCACCAGTGCGACCACCGTCAGCGCATAGGTCTGCCACAGGCGGGGGCCGGACGGGCGCATCAGCGGGCGCGCGCGGGAGGCTGGAAGGGAGGCAGGGGCGTGGCGTCGGCTCTGGGCGCCAGCGTGCGCTCGCCGGGCTGGATCAGGCGGTCGGCGCGCGCGATCAGCGCGGGCGGCAGCGTTACACCCAGACGCTGGGCGGCGTCGAGGTTGACGACCAGCGCCGCTTCGTACAGTTCTTCGATCGGCAGCTCGGCCAGCGGGCGGCCGCGCAGCACTTGGTCGATGTAGCGCGCCCCGCGCCCGCACATGTTGACGCGCCCGACGGCGCCGTAGCTGAGCAGGCCGCCATAACGCGTGGCGAACCAGGAGTTGTGTGCGATCGCCGGCATGCCCACGCGCTGCGCCTGGCGCGCGTGCTCGCCGAGAAACGCCGAGGTATCCGGCCGGATCATCACGGCATCGACCTTGCGTCCGGCCAGCTCGTCCCAGGCGCTGGCAATGCCGGCCTCGCCCGAGAATTTCACGCGCACCAACTCGGCGCCGATCTGCCTCACCATGTCCGTGATCGGCCCGACCGATCCCCCGTCGTTGTGTCCTGGTTGGTCGTTGTTTTCCATCATGCCAATGCGGCGGGCTGTCGGAAACGCCTGCAGCAACACCTCCACCGGCTTGATCGCATACTGGTTGTTCAGGCCCAGCGAGACGCCGGTGACATTGGCCAACGGGCGCAATTGCGCATCGAGGACATGGTGCAGGTTGGTTGGACCCATGACGACGATCGGCAGCTTCTGCGTGGCCTTCATCAGGGCCTCGTTCGGCATGTTCTCGGTGGCGATCAGGATATCGGGCCGGCTGGCCACGATCGCCTGGGCCATCGGGGTGAGCTGGGCTGGATCGTTGCCTGCGTCGTTCCATTCCAGCGCCAGTTGACCGTCGAATGACCAGCCGGACTCCTGCAGGGCGCGGCGCACCTGGTTCATGCAGACCCGCACCGACTCGCTCGGCCCGGTGCCCAGGTAGGCGATACGCCGGGGCGCGGCGGTTTGCGCGCCGGCGGGTGGGCTGGTGGCCAATAAGGCGGCGATGGCGGCAATGAGGATGGGCCGAAGGCCGCACGCAATGGGGAGCATGCGCCAGCGTAGCGGCGCCGCCGCTGCGCTGTCAATCGCGCGTCACGCGCAGCAGCTCCTCGCGGCTGGTGATGCCGGCGGCGACCAGGCGCTGGCCGTCCTCGCGCATCAGCTGCATGCCGCCGGCCAGGGCCTGGGCGCGCACCTCGGCCTCGGCCGTCTGGTCGTGGATCTGGGCGCGTATTGCGTCATTGACCAACAGCAGCTCGAACACCCCGGTGCGCCCGGCGTAGCCAGTGTGGCCGCAATGCTCGCAGCCCGTGCCGTGGTCGCCACCATGGCAGTGGCCGCAATACTTGCGCACCAGGCGCTGGGCCAGCACGCCGAGCAGCGACGAGGACAGCAAAAACGGCTCCACCCCCATGTCGGTCAGGCGCGTGATGGCGCTGGCCGCGTCGTTGGTGTGCAGCGTGGCCAGCACCAGGTGGCCGGTCAAGCTGGCCTGGATGGCGATCTGCGCGGTCTCGAAGTCGCGGATCTCGCCGATCATGATCACGTCCGGGTCCTGGCGCAGGATGGCGCGCAGGGCCTTGGCGAAGGTCAGGTCAATCTTTGCATTGACCTGGGTCTGGCCCACGCCCGGCAGCTCGTATTCGATGGGGTCTTCCACCGTCATGATGTTGCTGCGGCCGGCGTCCAGGCGCGAGAGCGCCGCGTACAGGGTGGTGGTCTTGCCCGAGCCCGTGGGGCCGGTGACGAGGATGATGCCGTGCGGCTGGGTGATCAGGCCCTCCAGGCGCGCCAGCACGTCGCCCTGCATGCCCACCGATTCCAGCGTCAGCTTGGACTCGCTCTTGTCCAGCAGGCGCAGCACGGCGCGTTCGCCATGGGCGTTGGGCAGGGTGGAGACGCGCACGTCGATGGCGCGCGTGCCCAGCCGCAGGCTGATGCGGCCGTCCTGCGGCAGGCGTTTTTCGGAGATGTCCAGATCGGCCATGATCTTCAGCCGGCTGATCAGCGCCGCGTGCAGCGCCCGGTTGGGCTGCACCACCTCGCGCAGCGTGCCATCGACACGAAAGCGCACGCTGGAATGGCGCTCGTAGGGCTCGATGTGGATGTCGCTGGCGCCATCGCGCACGGCCTGGGTCAGCAGGGCGTTGAGCATGCGGATGATGGGCGCGTCGCCGGCCGATTCGAGCAAGTCCTCGACCGCGGGCAGCTCCTGCATCATGCGCGAGAGGTCGGCCTCTTCCTCGACCTCGCTGACCACGGTGGCGGCGCTGGATTCGCTTTGCGCGTAGGCGGCGCTGATGCGTTGGGCCAGGAGGGCGGCGTCGATCTGCATGAGCTGCTGCACGGCGTGCTTGCGCAGCACCTCGGACAGCGCGCCGGCGTTGGGCGACGGGCCATGCCACAGCACGAGCTGCTGGCCGTCGTCTTCCAGCAGCAGCTGGCTGGTGCGCGCAAAGGCGTAGGGCAGGGGGTGGCGCATGCCTGTGCCTTACTGCGGGTTGCCGGCTTCGCCGCCCTGGGGCTGCGGCACGGTGCGTGCGGGTGCCGGCGGCGTGAGCATGACCGGCGCCAGCGGCGCGGGTACGGCGGTGGCGCCGGTGGCGCTGCCGCCTTGCAGCGGCGGCAATACCGGCGCATCGGACACGCTGCGCATCATGGTGCTGGGGGCTGGCTGGGTGTTTTGCTGCAGCGCGCGAATGGCCTCGTAACGGTCCACCATCAGCGCGTCGCTGGTGGCGCTGTCGCGTATCACCACCGGGCGCAGAAAGACCATCAAATTGGTCTTCTGGCGCTGGCGTTTTTCGTTGCGGAACAGCCCGCCCACCACGGGCAGGTCGCCCATCAGCGGCACCTTGTCCTGGCCCAGCGAGTAGCTGTCTTCCAGCAGGCCGCCGATGACGATCACGCTGCCGTCGTCCACCAGCACGGCGGACTCGATGGAGCGCTTGCTGGTCGAGGGGCCGTTCTGGTTGGTGAGTGTGGAGCTGTCCACCTTGGAGACCTCCTGGTACAGCGTCAGCTTGACCGTGCCGTTCTCGCTGATCTGCGGGCGCACGCGCAGCATCAGGCCCACGTCCTTGCGCTCCACGGTGGTGAAGGGGTTCACGGCGCCGTTGTTGCCGCCGGTGTTGGTGTATGAGCCGGTGGGGAAGGGCACGTTGTTGCCGATGATGATCTGCGCCTCTTCGTTGTCCAGCGTCATCAGGTTGGGGGTGGACAGCACGTTGGCATCGCCCGTGTTCTCCAGGAAGTTGGCCAGCGCGCCCAGGTAGTACTTGCCGTTGATGCGCGGGGCGATGGCCAGGTTCATGCCATTGCCCAGGGCGTTGCTGGTGAGCGACGCGTAGTTGCCCGTGGCAGCAGCCACCGCCAAGTCGATGATGTTGCCGCCGGCCACGTTGGAGTTGGTGCCTATCACCCCAACGGCGCCGTTGCCGTAGTTGCCGAAAGCGGTTTGCCACTGGATGCCGAACTCGGCCACCTTGTTGGCGCTCACCTCCACGATCAGGCTCTCGATCAGCACCTGGGCGCGCCGGCCGTCCAGCTTGTCGATCACGGCGCGCAGCTGGCGGTACTGCGGCTCGGGCGCGCTGATGATGAGCGAGTTGGTCGTCGGGTCGGCCTGTATCTGTCCGCCCGTGCTGGGCTGGTTGCTGTTGCCGCCGCGGTTCAGGCCCGTGGCAGTGCCCGAGCCCAGGCCGCCGCCGGTGCTGCTGCCCATGGCGCTGCTGCTCAGGCTGCTTTGGTTCCCCATGCCGCCTGACGGGCTGGTTTGCGCCAGGCCGCTGACGCCCGTGCCGCCGCTCGAGGTGGCGCCGGCGCCGCCGCCCGGATTGCTTGCCTGCAGCGCGGCGCGCAGCGTGGCGGCCAGCTTCACGGCGTCGGC
This sequence comes from Diaphorobacter limosus, assembly GCF_033100095.1. Classification (NCBI taxonomy): domain Bacteria; kingdom Pseudomonadati; phylum Pseudomonadota; class Betaproteobacteria; order Burkholderiales; family Comamonadaceae; genus Diaphorobacter; species Diaphorobacter limosus. Next base: position 3,437,038 of record NZ_CP136921.1, read on the forward strand.
ATTCTTCAGGTAGACCACATGGATGTTGCCGCTGGCCGCCGAGCTGCCGGGCGCGGCCGGCTGGTCCAGCTTGGCCACCAGCGAGCGCACCAGCGCCAGCCGCGCGGGATTGGCCGCGCGCACGATCAGCGCGTTGCTGCGTGGCTCCGCCAGCAGCGTGGTCTTGAAGGCGGTGTCGGTCTGGCCCTGGGTTGCGGCCGGTGCGGCCCCGGTGCTGCCCGAGCCCTCGACCAGCCGCGCCACCAGCGGCGCCAGGTCGGAGGCCAGCGCGTGCTGCAGCGGTATCACCTCCAGGTCGGTGGCGTTGGAGACATCCATGGCGGCGATGATGCGCGCCAGCCGCTGCAGGTTGTCGGCGTAGTCGGTGATCACCAGCGAGTTGTTGCCGGGGTTGACGTTGATGGTGTTGTTCGGGCTGATCAGGGGGCGCAGCACCGGCACCAGGTTGTTCGCGTTCTCGAAGTTGAGCTTGAAGATCTGCGTCACCATCTGCCCGCCCGCGGGGGCGCTGCCGCTGCTGCCCTGGGTCACGCTCACGGCGCCGGTCTGCAGCTTGGCGTCGGCCTCGGGCACCACCTTGTACAGCCCGCCCGATTCGACCACCGTGAAGCCCTGCAGCCGTAGCGCCGCCTGGAACTGCTGGAAGGCCGCCGCCGGCAGCACGGCGTTCTCGGTCACCAGCGTGATCTGGCCCTTGACGCGTGGATCGACCACCACGTTGCGGCCGGTGATGGTGGCCATGGTGCGCGCCACGGCCTCGATCTCGGCGTTGGCGAAGTTCAGCGTCACCGGCTCGCTGGCGCGCACGCTGGGCGGATTGGATTTGGCTGTAGTTTGTGCATTGATTTGGCCGTTAGCGCATACCAGTAAAGCGTAAACAGCTATCGAATGAAGAGCAAAACGCCATGGGTGTCGGGAAGAGAAAGGCATAGGTTCACCCCAGGGTGATGATGGATCGTGCGCCGCTGCGCCGTCCGATGATGTTCAGAAGATTCGCCAGCGCCGCCGCGCGCTCGGGCGCGGCGCTGGCCTCGCCGGTAAAACGCAGGCGCTGCCCCACCCACTGGCCGTTGCCCGACAGCAGCAGCGCGCCATCCAGCGTAGACAGCGTAAGCTGCGGTGCCTGGCCGCCCGAGCCGCCCTGCAGCAGCAGCCGGTAGCTGCCCATGGGCCGCAGCGTGGACAGGCGCGAGGACATGTCCAGCGCATCCAGCCGCGCCTGGCCCTGCAGCTGCATGCGCCCGGCCGCCCATTGCAGGGCCAGGCCGGTGGTGACCAGCTGCAGCCGGCCCTGTGGCTGCACGGTGTTCCAGGGCGTGCCCAGGCCGGCCAGCACGCCGGCCGGCCATTGGCTCTGGCCATCGGTGATCTGCAGTTGCAGTGCGCCCAGGCCTAGCGCGGCGCGCAGCGTGAGCGGCTGGGCCGTGCAGCAATCGGCCGCAATCTCTGCCTGGGCGCCGCCCCAGGCGGGGCGCAGGCGCCAGCGCACGCGCCCGGGCAGGGCGGCCTGGTCTTCGCTGCCGGCGCCGCCGGTCAGCACCAGCCGGGCCGAGCCCGTCCACACCGTGCCCTGCGCCTGCTGCAACTGCAGCTGGCCGCCGCTGGCCTGCTGCACCCCGCCGGCCAGCCAGCGCGCCGGCGCCCACAGCGCCAGCGCGGGCAATGCCCCCAGGCACAGCCCGAGCGCGGCCCAGCGCCAGGGCGCGCGTGGCACTGCCATGGGGGAGCGGGCGTGGGGGCTGCGGGACATGGACGACTGGCGCGCCTCAGTTTGGCGGCAGGGCCAGGGTCAGCGTGCCGTTCCACGGCGCGGGGGGGCTGGCGCCGCCGGTGCTGGCCGTGTTGCGCATCAGCCGGGCCTCGGTGGGCACGGCGCGCGTCGTGCTGCGCACCTGGGCCAGCCACTGCGCCAGGGCCTCGGGCGGGACATCCTTCAGCGTGATGGCGGCCCGGTCGCCGGTGGTGCTCATCTGTGTGCCGGCGCTCAGCTGCTGCCCCAGCGAGCGCCACAGCACGGGCAGGGTCTCGTTGCCGGTGGGGCGCGGTATGTCCTTGAGATGCAGGGCCTGGGCCTGCAGGGCCTGCATTTGCTGCAGTTGCGCGTCCAGCGCGGCGTGGCGCGCCGGCGACGCGCGCAGCTGCGCCAGCGCCGGGGCCAGCAGCAGCGACCACAAGAGGGCCAGGCCGAGTACGGTGGCGGCGGCCAGCACCAGGGTCTGTTCACGCGGCGCCAGGCTGGCCCAATGCTGGCGCAGCGCGGCGGCCATGGCCCGGGGTGGGGGCATTGCGTTCGGGTTCATGGGCGGTCCTGTGTGCGCACCAGCAGGGTGCCTTCTTGCGCGCGGGCCTCATAGCCATGGGCGGCCAGGCGCTGGTTCATGGCGGCAAGCTCCTCGGGCTGCAGCTGCACCCCGCGCAGCACCAGATCGCCGTGGGTGTATTCGATCTGCGCCGGTACCTGTGTTGGCGGCAGGGCGGCGCCGGCGGCGGCCATGAGCGGCTCCAGATCCTGGCGCTCCAGGCTGCCGGTGGCCTGGCGCAGCTGGGCCAGTTCACGCTGCATCTGCACCGGCGCATCCACCACGGCCTTGATGTGCGGAAAGGTCTGGGTGAGGATGGCGCGCAGGCCGGCCTGCTTGGCCGCCAGCGCCTGGCGATCCTGCCAGGCCCACAGGTTCAGGCCTATGACCTGCGCGGCCAGTGCCAGGCCCAGGGCCCAGCGCGCGGCGCGCCATTGGGGGGCGCGTGCAAAGGCGCCCGCGGCGCTGCCCAGGCGGCGCATGAGGCGCGTGCGCCCGCTGCTGGCCAGGTCGAACTGGGCCAGATCCCAGTCGCCGCGCGCGGCGGCCAGGGCGCGCTGGCTGGCGGTGCGCAGCTGCACCGGGCGGCCCAGCAGGCGCTCGGCCAGCGCGGCCACGGCGGGTTCGGCGCGCACCGGCAGGGGGTCTTCATCTTCATCGCCCGGTGCCTGGGTGAAGAGCGCCCTGGCGGCCGCCAGCGGCAGCACGGCCACGGCCTGCTGCGCGCCATGGCCGGTGAGCACGGCGTAGGCGTCTTCGGGCTGGCCCAGCACCTCGCATTCCTCGCGTCCGCTGGCCGTGGGGCCGGGAGCGAACTCCGGCACCACGCGATCGGCCGGGCGGCCCGCGGCCTCCAGCGCCTGCAGGGCCTGGCGCAGCCAGGCGCGGTCGCACACGGCGACCCAGATCGGGCTGCCGGCCTGGGCACCCGGCTGCAGGGCAAAGTGCAGCTGGGCCGGGTCGTCGAGCAGCTGCTCTTCCAGCAGGCCGTCGAGCACGGCGCGCAGCCGCGCGCTTTGCGCCAGCGCGCCCGGGGGCAGCGTCACGCGCTGCCAGGACAGGGCGCGCACCGGCACCACGGCCACCACTTCGCCGGTGCGGCCCGGGTCGGGCAGCAGGGCGGCGCTGGCGCTGGCTTGCTGGGTGGCGTTGTGGCCGTCGACCGTGAGCGTGTAGCTGTAGTCGGCGGGGGCCTGCGGCGAGCCCAGGGGCAGGGTGATGACGAGGGTGCTCATGGGATGGAGGTCGGGCGGGGCATTTTAGGGCCCAGTGCGGTGTCGTCCAGGGCGCTCAGGCCGCCGCGCTCGCGCCACAGGGTGCGCACGTCGCCGCGCTGCTTGAAGACCAGGGAGCGCTCCTCGACCACGGCGCCATCCAGGCGCAGCCGGCCGCGCACCTCGAAGTAGTGCGACGCCACCGCATGCGTGCTGGCGCTGATGGCGCTGCTGCCGCGCACCAGCTCGGCCGCGTCGGCCAGGTTGCGAAAGTACTGGCTCTCGCGCCGCTGCACCAGGCGCTGGGCGTCGGCCATGTCCAGGCCGTCGGCGCTGGCCCACAGCACCACGGCGCTGGCGGTGTTCAGGTTGACCAGGGTGCGCACCGGCAGCAGCGTGACATGGGGCGCCAGCGCCGCGATGGAGGGCTGCGGCAGCCCCCACCAGCCCAGCTGGGCCACGCTTTGCGGCAGCAGCGGCGTGTTGTTCGGCTCGCCCTCGCGCGTCGTGGCCAGCAGCACCGCCTGCGCCAGCTGGTCAAGCTGCTGGCGCGGCAGGCCCAGGTAGTCGAACAGGCGCGCGAACTGCCGCTGCGCGGTGGCGTCCACCTGCTTGTCGCCGGCCAGGTTGCGCAGGTTCAGCAGGCCCTGCTGGTCGGTGATCTGGCCGGACAGAAAGGCGTCGGCGGTGTCGGTGCTGGCATCCTCCACCTGGGCCACGTTGCGGTTGGCGGCCAGAAAGGTGGACAGGCGCGCCTCCTGCAGCGGCACGGCCCAGGGTTCGCTGAGGTTATCGGTGCCGTCGCCGCCCTGCGCCAGCGAGTCCTCGCGCAGTATCAGGCGCGACCAGTCCAGCGCGCCGACCAGGATCCAGGCCGACTGGATGCGCCCGCGCTCGGCGGTCTCGACCTCGATAGCGCGCCACTGCTGCCACATGGCCGCGGCGGCAAAGGTGGCCACCAGGGTCACGGTGAGCATGGCCGTCAGCAGCGCGGCGCCTGCCTGGCTGGCACGTTGTGCGTTGTGCGTTGTGCGTTGTGCGTTGCGCGCGCGCCCCCGCAAAACCCTGGACGCCCATCGCTCAACGTTCCGGGCCCTCATGACTTGCCCCCGCCCAGCAGCGGGTTCGCCCAGTCGCGCGTGACCACGCCGGCCAGCGCGCCGCCCTCGGGCAGCGTGAGCTGCAGGCGCACGCCCTCGGGAATGCTGGCCGCGGTGCTGCTCAGCCCGCCGGGCGCCTGCGGCAGGCTGGCGCCGGTGTTGGCCGACTGTGCATTGGCCCAGGCACCGCCGCGGTAGTAATACAGCTGCCAGCCGGCCAGCGGCATGAGCAGCGTTTCGCGCTCGCGCTCGGCGCTGCTGGGCGTGCGCGCCCACTGCGCGGCGCGGGCCCAGGCCTCGCTCCATTCGGCGCGCGTGCGCACCGGGGGCGACTGCCAGCGCAGCCAGCGGTTGGTGCCGTCCGCGTTGCGCAGCGCCCAGGCGACGACGATGGCGCCCTCGTCGGGCTGGCGCATGCCGCGGCGCGTCAGGCGCAGCGCCTGGCCATCCCAGGCCAGGGGCTCGGTGTGCTCGATGGCCTGCAGCGCGTCCAGGTCGGCGCCCCATTGCGCCAGCACGGTCTGCAGCTCCAGCACGGCGTCGGCGCGCTCGCGCGTGATCTGCTGCGCGCGCACCATGCCGTCCAGCCCGCGCCAGCTGACGATGGCCAGCAGCGCCATCACCGCAATGGCGACCAGCAGCTCGACCAGGGTGAAACCGGGCTGCCCGCGCCGCATCAATACCTTCCCACGATGGTGGACAGGCGCAGCACCGGCGCCTGTGCGTCAAACACCTGCGCATCCACGCGCCGGAACTGCGGGTTCGGCGTGGGTGTCACGCTCACCGCCACTTCGTAGCCGCGCCCGGCCTGCTCGCAGACCACGCGCGCGTCGCCAATGGCCGGCATCTGGCGCGACAGGCGTACCTTGACCAGCTCGTTCTCGGCGCAGGCATGGGCCAGCACCACGTCGGTCTGGCGTGCGGTGTTGCGCGTCAGGGCGGATGTGGCCTGCAGCCCCGCCATCAACGCAATGGCCACGATGGCCAGGGCCACCAGCACCTCGACCAGCGTGAACCCAGCCGCCTTGTCTTTCATGGCAGGGCCTGCGCGCTGAAGGGCCGCAGCCCGTCGGTGGCCACGCGCACGGCGCGCTCGGGGTGGGCCTGGCTGACGATCAGCACCTGCTGCGCGCCTATCAGTGGCTCGGGCCCCAGCCACAGCGTTGCCGGGCCGCGCACCGAGGTGGCGCTGTCCAGCCAATGGCGCGGCAGCTGGCTGCCCACCAGGCCCTCAAACTGAAAGCCCTGGGCATCGGCGCGCCAGCGCACGGCCGCACCCGAGGCGCGCGACTGCGCCCGCGCCGCCTCCAGCAGCGCCGCCAGGCGCTCGCCCTCGCGCTGCAGCGCCGCAGCGCCGCTGTCACGCAGCGCCAGGCCCACGCCGGCCGTGGCCAGGGCGATGATGGCGATCACCACCAGCAGCTCAAGCAGTGTGAATCCGCCCTGGGCCACCGCGCGGCCGGGTGGCTCTTGCGCGGCGCCTGCCGGCATGGCTTGTGCCAGTGTCATGCGTGGACTGGCCGTGGCGTGAGGGCGTTACTGCCAGCTGCCAATATCGGCATTCTTGCCCTCGCCGCCGGACTGGCCGTCGGCGCCGAAGGACATCACATCCACTTCGCCCTTGATGCCCGGGTTCAGGTACTGGTAGGGGTGGCCCCAGGGGTCGTTGGGCAGCTTTTCCAGGTAGGGGCGCCAGTTGCCGGGCACCGGGGCGGTGGCGGGCTTGGCGATCAGTGCCTGCAGGCCTTGTTCGGCCGTGGGGTAGCGCTGGTTGTCCAGGCGGTAGAGCTTGAGCGCCTGTGAGATGTTGGCGATGTCGGTGCGCCCGGCGGTCACGCGCGCGTCATCGGCGCGATCGAGCACATTGGGCACGATGAGCGCGGCCAGCACGCCGATGATCACCAGCACCACCATGAGCTCGATCAGGGTGAAGCCCGCGGCGAGGCGGCGGCGGGCATGTTGTGCAAAAGAAGGGTGGGAGGAGGGCGTCACGGCGCGGCAAATCCGGTAGAGCGAAAGCGCTCAATGATAATGCTGGCATGGCAACACTCTCACTCACCCGCTGGGCCCCGCCCCTTGCCACTCTGGTGCTGTGGGCACTGGCCGGCGCCAGCGCGGTCTATTGGGGGCTGAGGCTGTCCGAGCCCGCGGCCGGCCCGGCGCCCGTGGCCGCCGCGCCCGAGCCCATCCTGCCCGACGCGCAGGCGCTGGCCCGGCTGCTGGGCGCCCATGCCCAGGCGGCCGCCGCCACGCCGGCCGCGGCCAGCCGTTTCACGCTGCTGGGTGTGCTGACCGGCACGCAAAGTGGTGACGGCGCGGCACTGATCGCCGTGGACGGCAAGCCTCCCCGGCATTACCGCGTGGGCGCCGCCATCGAGCCCGGCCTGGTACTGCAGTCGCTGGGCCGGCGCGAGGCGCGCCTGGGCGCCAGTGTCGATGGCGCCACCACGCTGGCCCTGGAGTTGCCGCGCCAGCTGGGCCTGCAGGGGCAGGGCGCGCCGGCGACTCAGCCCATGCGCCAGCAGGCGCCGCGGATGCAGCAGGCGCCAGCGGCCCAGCCGCCCCAGCAATACGAATAGCCCGCCTGCCGTCAGGCTCTCAACCTCTCAGGCCCAGCCCTGGGTTGGCAGGGCCACGCTGACCCAGGCGCCAAAATCAGGTGCCTGCAGCGGCCACTCATGCGCCTGCGGCGCACGTCCTGGCCCATGCTGCTGCAGCCATTGCACGCAACGCGCAACCCCGGCATGGCTGATCCAGACCATGTCCGCGCCCTGGTCATGGGCGCGGGCCGCGGCATCGCGCAGGGCCAGGGCCACGCGCTGCAGCATGGCCGCCAGCGACTCGCCGCCGCCGGGAGCATGGCCGGCCAGATTGGTGGCCCAGGCGTCGATCTCGGCGCGGGCGATGGCGCTCCAGGCCTGGCCCTCCCAGGCGCCAAAGTCGGTCTCGGCGATGCGCGGCTCCGGGTTTGAAGCCAAATCGGGCCGCAGCGCCCGCAGTTCAAGCGCCAGCAGCTCGCATCTTTGTAGTGGCGAATGCCATACGCCGGCCACCTTGGCCGGCAGGGCATGTGCCAGTGCCGTGGCGGCGCTGCGGCTGGCGCTGGCGTCGGCGGCCATGTCCAGCCGGCCGTAGCACAGGCCGGGCGCGACCAGCGGGCGCGCATGGCGCACCAGCCACAGCCTTGGGCCGTTCATGCCGCGCGTGGCGCCAGGGCCATGGCCGCGCCCAGGTAGAAGGCAATCTCGGCCACCTGCTGCGTGGCGCCCAGGCAGTCGCCGGTAAACCCCTGCAGGCGGCGGGCAAAACGCCACAGCATCCAGGCGCCGCCCAGGGCGCTGCACAGTACGGATACTATTAAAACACTAGCGCCTAGCGCTTGGTACATAAGTGCTAGAGGCAAAAAACACCATAGGATTGCGGCCGCCAGGGCGCGACCCGTGATCTGATCTGCCAGCGGCTTGCTCTTGGACGTGGCCGTATCCCCCACATGGGGCAGGGCGCGCACCACGAAAAGTGGCCACAGGCGCGAGAGCACATGCGCGCCCAGTAGGGCCCACAGCGCCACCTCCAGCCCCAGGCTGCCCAGCTGCGCCAGCAGCGCCAGCTTGGCGCCAAGGGCCAGCACCAGGGCCATGGCGCCGAATGCGCCAATGCGCGAGTCCTTCATGATGGTGAGCGCGCGCTCGCGCTCATAGGCCCCGCCCAGGCCGTCGGCCACGTCGGCCAGACCGTCCTCGTGAAAGCCACCGGTCACCAGCACCGTGGCGATGGTGCTGCCCACGGCTGCCACCAGCGGCGCAAAACCCTGGCCGCCCAGTGCCCACCAAAGCGCCGCATACACGCCCATGGCCACGGCTGCCACCAGCCAGCCCACACCGGGGAAATGCGCGCTGGCCGCGCGCAGCATGGCCGGGCTATAGCCCACCCAGGCCGCCAGCCGGCCCGTGACCGGCAGGCGTGTGAAGAACTGCACGGCCAGCAGGTAGTGGCGCAGGGCTTGCATGGGTGCTTGTTAACTGATGGCTGTTGGCGCTTCCATGCCGGCGAGACGCCGGCGCTCCCAGTAGGCGCTGTCAGCCTCCATTGGCCTTCAGGAACAGCCGGTACGCCGGGTTCTGCGTTTCCTCGACATAAGGGTAGCCCAGCGCCTGCAAGAACGCGTCGAACGCGGCGGCATCCTCCGCCGGCACCTGCATGCCGACCAGAATGCGGCCATAGTCCGCGCCCTGGTTGCGGTAGTGGAACAGCGAGATGTTCCAGGTCGGCTGCATCAGGCTCAAGAACTTGAACAGCGCGCCCGGCCGCTCGGGGAATGTGAAGCGCATCAGGCGCTCGTCGCGCGCCAGCTGCGAGCGCCCGCCCACCAGGTGGCGCAGATGCTCCTTGGCCAGCTCGTCGTGCGTCAGGTCCAGCGACTCGAAGCCTTGTTTGGCGAAATTCCTGGCGATCTTCTCCGACTCGCCCCGGCCATGGGTGGACAGGCCCACGAACACATGGGCCAGCCGCTCGTGGCTGATGCGGTAGTTGAACTCGGTCACGTTGCGCGGCCCGCCGGGCAGCGCGCCCACCACCTCGCAAAAGCGCTTGAAGCTGCCGCGCTCCTCGGGGATGGTGACGGCGAACAGCGCCTCGCGCTCCTCGCCCACGTCGGCGCGCTCGGCCACGAAGCGCAGGCGGTCGAAGTTCATGTTCGCGCCCGAGAGGATGGTGGCGTAGGTCTCGCCCTTGGTCTTGTGCTTCGCCACGTATTGCTTGATTGCCGCCACGCCCAGGGCGCCGGATGGTTCGACGATGCTGCGCGTGTCGGCAAAGATGTCCTTGATGGCGGCGCAGACGGCGTCGGTGTCCACGATCACGTAGTCGTCCACCAGGTCATGCGCCACGCGGAAGGTCTCCTCGCCCACCAGCTTCACGGCCGTGCCATCGGCAAACAGGCCCACGTCGGGCAGCTGCACGCGCGCATGCTGACGCGCCGATTGCGCCATGGCGTCCGAGTCGTTCATCTGCACGCCGATGACCTTGGTCTGCGGGCTCACCGCCTTCAGGTAATTGGCCACGCCGGCAATCAGCCCGCCGCCGCCGATCGGCACGAACACGGCATCCAGCCGGTGGCTGCCCAGCGCCTGCAGCTGGCGCAGCAGCTCCATGGCGATCGTGCCCTGGCCGGCGATCACGTCCGGGTCGTCAAACGGGTGGACGAAGCTCAGGCCCTGCTCCTGCTGCAGGCGCAGCGAATGCTCGTAGGCGTCGGAATAGCTGTCGCCCACCAGCACCACCTCGCCGCCCAGCGTCTTCACCGCGTCCACCTTCACCTGCGGCGTGGTGGTCGGCATGACGATCACGGCGCGCGTGCCCAGCCTGGCCGCGCTCATGGCCACGCCCTGCGCGTGGTTGCCGGCCGAGGCGCAGATCACCCCCTTGGCCAGTTGCTCGGGCGAGAGCTGCGCCATCTTGTTGTAGGCGCCGCGCAGCTTGAAGCTGAACACCGGCTGTTGATCCTCGCGCTTCAACAGCACCTTGTTGTGCAGGCGCCGCGACAGCGCGCGTGCGGGCTGCAGGTCGGACTCCACGGCCACGTCGTAGACGCGCGCCGTGAGAATTTTCTTCAGGTAATCGAGGGGGGTGAGGGGCTGGGTCATGATGTCATCCGGCGCGGCGTTCGTGCGCGGCCGGCCGGGGCGCCATCATAGGGGCCAGTCCGCAGCGGCCGCGCGGGGCAAAAAAAAGCCCCAAGCGGTAAAGCCTGGGGCTGAATCCATCCTTTGAGGAGATGGAGGAGACAATCGGTGCGAACCCCGCTCTGTTAACAGTGCGTAACGGGTAACGCATGGCTGCATTGTATGCCCGAAGGTTTTTGCATTGCAGCAAAATCGGTATTTTTTTAAGGGTTCGCCCTAATTGTTGGAGAAACGCCACATGGAATGCACCGTCAGCTGGACCGGCAACGCCGGCACAAGGTCCGGCATGGGATTCATCGCCGAAACCGGCAGCGGCCATATCCTGGCCATGGACGGCGCGCCCGACGCCGAGCGCCCCGAGAGCGGTGGCCAGAACCTGGCCCCACGCCCCATGGAGGCCGTGCTGGCCGGCACCGGCGGTTGCACCGCCTACGACGTGGTGCTGATATTGAAGCGTGGCCGCCACGACGTGCGCGGCTGTAGCGTGCGCTTGACCTCAGAGCGCGCCGCCACCGAGCCCAAGGTCTTCACCCGCATCCACATGCACTTCACCGTCACCGGTCGCGGCATTCCGGCCAGCGCGGTGGAGCGTGCCATCGCCATGAGCCACGAGAAATACTGCTCGGCCAGCATCATGCTGGGCAAGACGGCGCAGATCACCACGGGCTTCGAGATCGTCGAGGGCTGATGCGTCGATGCCAGAGGCCTGCAGTCTGGTCGGGCGCAGATCCGGCCATGGCCTGGTGGCGCCAGGCAAATGTTGCAGGTCTGCAACGGAAAACTGCGTTTACCCCCCTTTTCGGCCGTTAATACGGGAATTTCTTTGCGCATCCTGGCGCCCTCTGTTGCAATAAGACCAACTTCCCCACCAGGAGGTTGGCCCGGGGAGCCGGCGGGCGGGTGCGGGTAGCACCCACTAAGACCCTCACGATCCGGTGCCCTCTGTTTAACCTTGGAGTACTCGTAATGAAAAAATCCCTGATCGCCCTGGCAGTGCTGGCCGCTTCCGGCGCCGCAATGGCGCAGTCTTCCGTGACCCTGTTTGGCGTGGCCGATGCTGGCGTGACCTTTGTCGACGGCGCGCGGAACTGGACTGGCCTGACCTCCGGCAACCAGTTGACCAGCCGCATTGGCTTCCGTGGCACGGAAGACCTGGGCGGTGGCCTGAAGGCCAACTTCTGGCTGGAAGCCGGTCTGAATCTGGACAACGGCGACGGCAACTCGAGCTACTCTGCTGCTGGCGATGGCAACTCTTTTGCCTTCAAGCGCCGCTCCACCGTGGGTCTGGAAGGCGGCTTCGGTGAGGTGCGCCTGGGCCGCGAACTGACCGCTGCCTATAGCGCTGTGTTCCGTTACGACGTGTTCGGTTCCGTGGGTCTGGGTGCTTCCCAGCTGTGGGCCAATGGTGGCAATGGTGATGCCGCTGGTGCCGTCGACAACGCCGCTCGCACCACCGATCAACGCGTGAGCAACGCAGTGACCTATGTGTCGCCCAACTTTGCAGGCTTCAAGGTTGCGGCGAACTATGGCTTTGGTGAGGTGGCTGGCCAGAACAGCCAGCGTCGCTACATGGGTCTGGGCGCAACCTACGACAACGGCCCTCTGAGCCTGGGCCTGAGCGGCGAGCAACTGAGCCGCAATGACTCCGCTTTGACCGCTGGTGACATCACTGCCTGGAGCCTGGGTGGTTCGTATGACCTCGGCGTGGCCAAGCTGCTGGCTGGCTATCGCCAGTCCACCGTGGACAACTTCGCCTTCGCCTCCACTGGTGCAGATGCCAAGCGCAAGGGCTACATGCTGGCTGTGACTGCTCCCGTGGGACCCGGTCTGGTGCGTGCCGCCTACAACCGCTATCAGGACAGCCAGACTGGCACCGCCGACGCCAAGGCCGATCACTTCGCCATTGGTTATATCTACAGCCTGTCCAAGCGCACTTCCGTGTACGGCACCTACGCCTACCTGAAGAACAAGAACGGCGGCACCCGTTTCTCGATCAACGGCGACGCTGGTCTTGACAACGGCAAGCAACAAGGCCTGCAAGTGGGTATGACCCACGCCTTCTAATGCCCGGCTGGCTTGAAGCCAGCTTTGCATGAAGACCAAAAACCGCTGCCTTCGGGTGGCGGTTTTTTTTCGTCCGCAGTTAAGCCAGTCGCCTGCGTAACACCAACCTAGGGGAAACGCCTGTGGCATGGATGCCATAGCGTATTGGTTCCTGTGATGGGGCTTCTTAGAATGAAACCTTCTGATACTTTATTGAGAGGGAGCGAGAGAAGCCATGCGTCTGTTGACCAAGAAAAACACCGTCCTGGCCGCGCTGGCCCTGTGTGCCACCGGAGCGGCTATGGCCCAGGCGGCCAACACCAGCAAGGTGGAGCTGTGGGGCATCGTGGACGTGGCCGTGCGCCACACCAATAACGAGGGTGCCGCCAAGACCGGCCTGACGAAGATGATAGGCGGCGGCATGTCGCAAAGCCGCTGGGGCATCAATGTTGAGGAAGACCTGGGCGGCGGCAGCAAGGCCCTGGCCTTCCTGGAAAACCGTTTTGACGCCGACGCGGGCAACTCAGCCATCGGCGCGCCGTTCTTCCAGCTGTCCTATCTCGGCCTGCAAGGCCCCTACGGCCGCCTGACCGCCGGGCGCCAGTGGAACGTGCTCTTCGACGTGGTGACCAGCACCTATGCCTCCTTCCCCTATTCGCCCTACATGGAGGCCTACAAGCCCGAACTGGGCCTCGCCATGGGGGCGCGCACCAGCAACATGCTGAAGTACATGTTCGCCACGCCGGATCGCAGCTTTGTGGGCGGGTTGCAGTATTCCTTTGATGAGAACAACGATACCAAGGCACTGGAAGCGGGCCTGCCCGGCTCTGCGGCCCAGGTGCCCGCCTTCGTGGCCGGCACGCTCAATGGCGGCGCATGGAAGACCATGGGCGGCTATCTGCGCTATGCCGCCAGCGGTGCCGCCGTGGGTGGCGGCTATCTGCGCACCACCTTGCCCGGCGGCACGGATGTGGATGCCTGGACGTTGGGCGGTTCGTACCGCACGGGGCCCTGGTACCTGAGCACCGGCTATGCCTTGAACAAGGCCAAGTTCGCCACGGTGACCAGCCCGGTCGTGGGCTTTCGCAATGCGGTGGATGGCGCCCTGCTGGGCCAGTTCTGGTCGGGTCAGAGCAACGGCGGCTACCAGCCGGGTGATGCCAACAAGCGCCAGCTGTTCAAGATCGGCGTGGGCTACCAAGTCACGTCCCAGCTGAACCTGGGCGCACATTACTTCCGCGGCAAGCAGACGGGCTCGGCCACGGGCACGTCCAACGGCAATGCCAACTTCTATGTAGCGGTTGCCGACTACGCCTTCAGCAAGCGCACCGACGCCTACTTTGGCGTGGACCACACCAGCATCAGCGGCGGCAGTGCGATCGTGCTGGATACGGCAAGCAAGGCCCGCAGCCGCACCGGCATCACCGTCGGCGTGCGTCACCGCTTCTGACCCAAGCCATTCCCTGGCGCAAAAACCTCCTTCGGGAGGTTTTTTGCTTTGACGAACCGCAAAGTGGATGCCAATGCCATCACAGGGTTTTCCCTTGCATGCACAGGGGCCGCACACTGCCATAGTCGCCGGTTTTGCTTTTCAGAGGGTTTCCATGCAACTCCGTGCCTTGTTCCTGTCCATGGCCGCAGCATCCGTGCTGGCTGCCGCGCCTGTGGCTCATGCCAAGACTTTCAAATGGGCCAGCCAGGGCGAGATATCGACCTGGGACATTCACTCGCAGAACAACGCGCTGCAGAACGCGCTGCACTCCTACGTGTACGAAAGCCTGGTGTATTACAACAGCCGCACCTTTGCCGTGGAGCCCTTGCTGGCCACAGCCTGGCGCGAGGTCAGCCCCACGCAGGTGCGCTTTACGCTGCGCCAGGGCGTGAAGTTCCAGGATGGCTCGGCCTTCACGGCCGACGATGCGGTGTATTCGCTGCAGCGCGCCATGTCCAAGACCTCCAACTACACGCCTTATGTGCAGGGCATCAGCAAGGTGGCCAAGGTGGATGCCGGCACCATCGATGTCTTCCTGGCGGCGCCCAACCCGGTGCTGCTGCGCCAGATGACCGAGCTGCGCATGATGAGCAAGGCCTGGGCCGAGAAGAACAAGTCGGTCGAACCCAAGGATATGAAGGGCAAGGACGAGAACTTCGCCCACCGCAATGCCATGGGCACGGGGCCGTACACCCTGGAGTCTTGGCAGCCGGACGTGAAGATGGTCTTCAAGCGCAACCCGAACTGGTGGGGCCAGATGGACGGCAATGTGACCGAGATCGTCTACACGCCGATCAAGTCGGCGGCTACGCGCATCGCCGCGCTGCTCTCGGGCGAGGTGGACATGGTGCTCGACCCTTCGCCGCAGGACTTGCAGCGCCTGCGTTCCACGGACGACATCCGCGTGGTCGATGGCCTGGAGAACCGCACCATCTTCCTGGGCATGGATCAGTTTCGCGACGAGCTGGTGGGCTCCAATGTGAAGGGCAAGAACCCGCTCAAGGACTTGCGCGTGCGCAAGGCCTTGTACCAGGCCATCGACGCCAACGCGCTCACGCGCAACATCCTGCGCGGCTTGGGCAAACCCACGGGCACCCTGGTGGCGCCGCAGGTGGCGGGCTGGACCGAGGCCGTGGGCAATCGCCTGCCCTATGACGTGGAAGGCGCCAAGAAGCTGCTGGCCGAGGCCGGCTACGCCGAGGGTTTCGAGGTGGACTTCGCCTGTCCGAACAACCGCTACATCAACGACGAGGCCATTTGCCAGGCGGTGACCGCGATGTGGGCGCGCATTGGCGTCAAGGCCAAGCTGCGCACCCTGCCGCTGGTGAGCTACTTCCCCATGATCCAGCGCAGCGAGGCCAGCATCTACATGCTGGGCTGGGGCGTGCCGACCTTTGATGCGCTGTACAGCCTGCAGTCGCTCACGCGCAGCGTGGGCCAGGGGGGCGACGGCAATTACAACGTGGGGCGCTACAAAAATGAGCGCATGGACTACCTGGTAGACCGCGTCAAGGTGGAGACCGACGCCCCCGTGCGCACGCGCATGCTGACCGAGGCGCTGCAGCTCTCGGGCGAAACCGTGTCGCATATTCCGCTGTACGACCAGGTCATCCCCTGGGCCATGAAGAAAAAGGTGGAGCTGGTGCACCGCGCGGACAACCGGGTGGATATGCGGCTGGTGAAGATCAACTGATTTTTGCACCCTCTCCCGCTGGCGGGAGAGGGCTGGGGTGAGGGTGGTTAATAAGGGCGCTGCGGCTCATCACCCCCTCACCCCCACCCTCTCCCCCTTGGGGGAGAGGGAGTAAAGCTGTGCCAGACAAGTGTTGCCGGCTTTCAAGAAAACTCTGGATCACCGAGCCCGATGGCGGGACGAAATACCTGCTCGGCCGACTGTCGCAACTCTACGGGCCGGTGTAGCATGGCCCGACCTACTGCGCTCATACAACAATGCTTGCCTTCATACTGCGCCGCCTCCTGCAGGCCGTGATCGTCATGGTCACCGTGGCCTTCATTGCCTTCATGTTGTTCCAGTTCGTGGGCGACCCGGTGGCCATCCTGCTCGGGCAGGACGCCACGCCCGACCAGGTGGCCGAGATGCGCGCCGCACTGGGGCTGGACAAGCCCTTCGTGGTGCAGTTCTGGCATTTCCTGGTGAATGCGGCGCAGGGCGAGTTCGGCCTGTCGCTGCGCCAGGGCGCCAAGGTCTCGCGCCTGATCGCCGAGCGCTTTCCGGCCACGCTGGAGCTGTCGCTGGTGGCGGCCTTCATCGCGCTGGCGCTGGGCGTGCCCATGGGCGTGTATGCGGCGCTCAGGCGCGGCAGCTTCATGAGCCAGCTGTTCATGACGCTGTCGCTGCTGGGTGTGTCGCTGCCCACCTTTCTGATCGGCATTCTGCTGATCCTGGTGTTCTCGGTGACGCTGGGCTGGTTCCCCAGCTTCGGGCGCGGCGAGGTGGTGCAGCTGGGCTGGTGGAGCACGGGGCTGCTGACGGCCAAGGGCTGGCACCACATCGTGCTGCCGGCCATCACCCTGGCCATCTTTCAGCTGACGCTGATCATGCGCCTGGTGCGCGCCGAGATGCTGGAGGTGCTGCGCACCGACTACATCAAGTTCGCCCGCGCGCGCGGGTTGAGTGACCGGGCCATCCACTTCGGCCATGCGCTCAAGAACACCCTGGTGCCGGTGATGACCATCACCGGCCTGCAGCTGGGCGGCCTGATCGCCTTCGCCATCATCACCGAGACCGTGTTCCAGTGGCCCGGCATGGGCCTGCTGTTCATCCAGGCCGTGACCTTTGCCGACATTCCGGTGATGGCCGCCTACCTGTGCCTGATCGCGCTGATCTTCGTGGTCATCAATCTGGTGGTGGACCTGCTGTACTTCGTCGTCGATCCGCGCCTGCGCGTGGGTGGCAAGGGAGGGCATTGATGCTGGCTCCGCGCTTCAAGGCCGGCGGGCGCGCCTTTGCGCAGATCGCCGAGTTTCACCCCGAGCTCACCGCGCTGCGCCGCGACCTGCATGCCCACCCCGAGCTGGGCTTTGAGGAGGTCTACACCAGCGCCCGCGTGTGTGAGGCGCTGCGCGCCGCCGGCGTCGACGAGGTGCACGAGGGCGTGGGCCGCACCGGCGTGGTCGGCGTGATCCACGGCCAGGGGCGCAGCAGCGGCAGCATGATTGGCCTGCGCGCCGACATGGACGCACTGCCGATGACCGAGCACAACGACTTCGCCTGGAAGTCCGCCAAGAGCGGCCTGATGCACGGCTGCGGCCACGACGGCCACACCACCATGCTGGTGGGCGCGGCGCGCTATCTGGCGGCCACGCGGCAGTTTGACGGCACGGCGGTGCTGATCTTCCAGCCGGCCGAGGAGGGCATGGGCGGGGCACGCGTGATGATCGAGGACGGGCTGTTCGATCGCTTTCCCGTGCAGTCGGTGTACGCCATGCACAACTGGCCGGCGATGAAGCCCGGCACCGTGGGCATCAACAGCGGCGCGATGATGGCCGCCGCCGACCGGGTGACCATAGACATCACCGGTCGCGGCGGCCACGGCGCCCACCCCTACCAGACGGTGGATGTGGTGCTGGTGGCGGGGCACATCATCACGGCGCTGCAAAGCATCGTCTCGCGCAATGTGCGCGCACTCGACAGCGCGGTGGTCAGCCTGTGCGCGGTGCAGGCCGGCGACCTGGGCGCCTTCAGCGTGCTGCCGGGCCAGGCCACGCTGGTGGGCACGGTGCGCGCCTTCGACCCCGCCGTGCAGGACATGGTGGAGCAGCGCATCAAGGACTTGTGCCACGCCACGGCCCTGGGCTTTGGCGCCACGGCCACGGTGCGCTATGAGCGCATCTACCCCGCCACCATCAACACCGAGGCCGAGGCGCGCTTTGCCGGCGACGTGGCCGCCGCCCTGGTGGGCGAGGATGGTGTGGACCGTGACCTGGAGCCCAGCATGGGCGCGGAGGATTTCTCCTTCATGCTGCAGTCCCGCCCCGGCGCCTACCTGCGCCTGGGCCAGGGCATGGGCGCGGGCAACAGCACCTTGCACAACAGCCGCTACGACTTCAACGACGACATCCTGCCCCTGGGCGCGGCGCTGCATGCCGGGCTGGTGGAGCGTGCCATGCCGTTGGCGGGCGGGCAATAAACATAAAAATGGCCTGTAGCGCCCGTCAATCAAGCGCAACAAGCTACTAATTTAATAGTAACCAACGATTTGCAGCCATGATGAACACCTTATCGCGCTGGTATGACAGCGACGTGGCCCACAGTTTCCGATCCTCGCCCGTGGCCATTCTGGCGGCGCTGATTGCTCTGGTCTGCGCGGTCTGCGCGCTGTTTGCCGGCTGGGTCGCGCCACACAACCCGTTCGACCTGTCCACGCTGGAGCTGTCGGACGCGCGCCTGCCGCCCTGGTGGCTGGAGGGCGGCACCAGCAAGTACCCGCTGGGAACGGATGACCAGGGGCGCGACATCCTCTCGGCGCTGATCTACGGCGCGCGCATCTCGCTCATCGTCGGTCTGGCCTCGGTGCTGCTGTCGGTGGTGCTGGGTGTGGCCCTGGGCCTGGTGGCGGGTTTTCGCGGCGGCTGGGTCGATGGCCTGCTGATGCGCATGTGCGACGTGATGTTGTCGTTTCCCGCCATCCTGATCGCTCTGCTGATTGCCGGCGTGGCGCGCGCGGTGTTTCCGAATGCTCCCGAGTGGCTGGCCTTCGGCGTGCTGATCATGGCGATTTCGCTGACCGGCTGGGTGCAGTACGCGCGCACGGTGCGCGGCTCCACGCTGGTGGAGCGCAACAAGGAATATGTGCAGGCCGCCCGCGTGACCGGCGTGGCGCCGATGCGCATCATGCGCAAGCATGTGCTGCCCAATGTGCTGGGGCCGGTGATGGTGCTGGCCACCATACAGGTGGCCACGGCCATCATCACCGAGGCCACGCTGTCGTTCCTGGGCGTGGGCGCGCCACCCACCTCGCCGTCGCTGGGCACGCTGATCCGCATCGGCAACGACTATTTGTTTTCGGGCGAGTGGTGGATCACCATCTTCCCCGGCGTGATGCTGGTGCTGATCGCCCTGTCGGTGAACCTGCTGGGCGACTGGCTGCGTGATGCGCTCAATCCCCGTTTGCGTTGAAGCCTATGTCCTTACTCGAAGTACAAAACCTGGTCGTTGAATTCCCCGGCCGCCGCGGCACGCTGCGGGCGCTGGACGATGTGTCGTTCTCCATCGCGCCGGGCGAGATCCTGGGCGTGGTGGGCGAATCGGGCGCGGGCAAGTCGCTCACCGGCGCCTCCATCATCGGCCTGCTGGAGCCGCCGGGGCGGGTGGCCAGCGGCCAGATCCGGCTGGAGGGTCAGCGCATAGACAACCTGGGCCACGAGCAGATGCGCCATATCCGCGGGCGCAAGATAGGGGCCATCTTCCAGGATCCGCTGACCTCGCTGAACCCGCTGTACACCGTGGGCCAGCAGCTGGTCGAGACCATATTGACCCACCTGCCCATGAACGCCGCGCAGGCGCGCCAGCGCGCCGTGGAGCTGCTCAAGGACACCGGCATCCCTGCGGCCGAGCAGCGCGTCGATCACTACCCGCACCAGTTCTCGGGCGGCATGCGCCAGCGCGTGGTGATCGCCCTGGCGCTGGCGGCCGAGCCGCAGCTCATCGTGGCCGACGAGCCGACCACGGCGCTGGACGTGTCCATCCAGGCGCAGATCATTGGGCTCTTGAAGACCATCTGCAAGACGCGCGGCGCGGCCGTGATGCTGATCACGCACGACATGGGCGTGATCGCCGAGACCTGCGACCGCGTGGCCGTGATGTATGCCGGCCGCGTGGCCGAGATCGGCCCCGTGCACGAGGTCATCAACCACCCCGCCCATCCCTATACCGTCGGCCTCATGGCCTCCATCCCCGACATGGAGGAGGAGCGCGAGCGCCTGAACCAGATCGACGGCGCCATGCCGCGCCTGAACGCCATCCCGAAGGGCTGCGCCTTCAACCCGCGCTGCCCGAAAGTCTTTGAGCGCTGCCGCCAGGAGCGGCCCGACCTGATGAGCGCAGGCGCCACCCAGGCCGCCTGCTGGCTGCACGCCGCGAACAAGGAGGCCGCATGAGCACGGGCAATGTCTCCTTCCCCCTCTGGGGGAAGGCCGGGATGGGGGCCAGCCTCGTTGAGCAGGGCGCGGGCGGTGCCGGCCCCCACCCCAACCCTCCCCCAAAGGGGGCGGGAGAGGTAAAGCCGCTGGTGCAGGCGCACGACCTGGCGCGCACCTTCGACGTCTCCGCCCCCTGGCTCAACCGGGTGATCGAGCGCAAGCCGCGCCAGCTGCTGCACGCCGTGGACGGCGTGAGCTTCGAGATCGAAAAGGGCAAGACCCTGGCCCTGGTGGGCGAATCCGGCTGCGGCAAGAGCACGGTGGCGCGCCTGCTGGTCGGCCTGTACGAGCCCACGCGCGGCGGCTTCACGTTTGACGGCCAGGATGCGCACGCGGCCTTCAAGGGCAACGACGCACGCACAATGCGCCGGCGCATACAGATGATTTTCCAGGACCCGTATGCCAGCCTGAACCCGCGCTGGCTGGTCGAAGACATCATCGCCGAGCCGCTGCGCGAGCATGGCCTGATCAGCGACAAGGCCGCGCTCAAGGAGCGCGTGGGCCAGCTGCTCACTTCCGTGGGCCTGGCCGCGGCCGACATGGCCAAGTACCCGCACCAGTTCTCGGGCGGGCAGCGCCAGCGCATCTCCATCGCACGCGCCCTGGCCACCGAGCCCGAATTTCTGGTCTGCGACGAACCCACCAGCGCCCTGGACGTATCGGTGCAGGCCCAGGTGCTGAACATCATGAAGGACCTGCAGAAGAAGCAGGGCCTGACCTATCTGTTCATCAGCCACAACCTGGCCGTGGTGCGCCATGTGAGCGACCAGGTCGGCGTGATGTACCTGGGCCGCCTGGTGGAGCTGGCCGACAAGCAGCAGCTGTTTGCCAGCCCGCGCCACCCGTACACGCGCATGCTGCTGGACGCCATCCCCAAGATGCATGACACCGGCCGCGCGCGCACGCCAGTGCAGGGCGAGGTGCCCAATCCACTCAACCCGCCGCCCGGCTGCGCCTTCAACCCGCGCTGCCCGTTTGCCAACGACCGCTGCCGTAGCGAGCGCCCGCAGCTGTTGAACCAGGGCGGCACACGCGTGGCCTGCCATGCCGTCGAGGAGGGGCGCATTTCGGGGGCGTAGCGGCGGGGCATACTGCGGGCCTCATGTTCATCACAGCAAAGGAGCATTGCCCATGACCACCTTCACCCTCAGCAGCCCCGACATTGCCGCCGGCGCCAGCATTGACCCGAGCTTCGAGTTCGACGGCTTTGGCTGCAGCGGCAAGAACCAGTCGCCCGTGCTGCGCTGGAGTGGCGCCCCCGTGGGAGCTAAGAGCTTCGCCGTGCATGTCTACGACCCGGACGCGCCCACGGGCTCGGGCTTCTGGCACTGGTATGTGATCGACCTGCCAGCCGGCGTGACCGAGCTGGCCGCCAACGCCGGCGCCCAGGGCGGCGCCAACCTGCCCCAGGGCGCGCGCCAGATCCGCAATGACTACGGCAGCTACTCCTGGGGCGGCTGCTGCCCGCCGCCCGGCGACAAGCCGCACCGCTACATCTTCACCGTGCATGCGCTGTCGGTGGATCGCATTGACGTGCCCGACGACGCGCCCGCCGCGCTGACCGGCTTCATGGTCAATGCCAACACCCTGGCCAAGGCTTCCTTCACGGCGACCTACGGGCGTTGAGCAGGAGCGCCGGCGTCTCGCCGGCTCTCCTGGAGCGGTATGCCGGCGAGACGCCGGCGCTCCAGTTCAGCACTAAAAATCTGCTCAAATTGCTGTCAAACGCTTACCCATCAAGCGCTGACAGCTATTGTTTTTACGTGTAGCGTTTCGCGCGCAGATTGTTCTTCATCTGCTGCAGCACCGGCTGCAGCGGCTCGCCAATGCGCAGCGCCACGCAGGTGGCCAGCACGTCGATGATGAGCAGGTGCAACAGGCGCGAGACCATGGGGCTGTAGCGGTCGTAGCCCTCGGGGTGGTCGGCGGCCAGGTGGACGTGGCAGCTGTGCGCCAGGGGCGAGCCGCTGGCGGTGATGGCGATGGTCGTGGCGCCGTTCTTGCGCGCGATGTCGGCCGCGTCCATCAGGTCGCGCGTGCGGCCGGAGTTGCTGATGATCACCGCGCAGTCGCCCGGGCCGAGCAGCGTGGCGCTCATGACCTGGATATGGCCGTCGCTGCTGGACAGGCTGGTGACCCCTAAGCGAAAGAACTTGTGCTGCGCGTCCTGGGCCACGATGCCGGAGTTGCCGGCGCCGTAGAACTCGATGCGCCGGCCGGTCTTCCAGGTGGCGACGATGGCCTCGGCGGCGCGCTCCAGGGCGTTGCCGCTGGCGGCGTTGCGGTACTGCAAAAAGGCGGCCACGGCGTTGTCCACCACCTTCACCAGCACGTCGCCGGTCTTGTCGTCGGCGTCCACGCTGCGGTGGATGAAGGGCACGCCCTCGCTCACGCTGCCGGCCAGCTTGAGCTTGAAGTCGGCCAGCCCGTCATAGCCCATGCTGCGGCAAAAGCGCACCACCGTGGGCTTGCTGACCTGGGCGCGCGCGGCCAGCTCGCGCACCGGCAGACGGGCGAAGGCGCGCGGGTCGTCCAGCACGAGCTGGGCCACGCGCTGCTCTGCGGGCGCCAGGGAGGGCAGGGAGGCGGTGATGCGATCCAGCATGGAATGGGCGGGAGTGGGTGGGAGTGGGTGGGAGTGGGTGCCTGCGCAATGTAACCGGGTTTCATGGCCTGCGCCCCGCATACACTTGAGGCCCTGGCTACCGAAGACTCGCATGAACCAACTCGACGCACTCAAGCAATTCACCACCGTGGTGGCCGATACCGGCGACTTCAAGCAACTGGCGCAGTTCCAGCCGCAGGATGCGACGACCAACCCCTCGCTGATCCTGAAGGCGGTGCAAAAACCCGAATACGCGCCGCTGCTGCAGCAAACGGTGGCGCGTTGGCAGGGCCGGGGCATGGATGAGGTCATGGACAGACTCATCGTGCGCTTTGGCTGCGAGATCCTGTCCATCATCCCCGGGCGCGTGTCCACCGAGGTCGATGCGCGCCTGTCCTTCGACAGCGCCGCCACCGTGGCGCGCGCCGAGCGCATCGTGGAGCTGTACCAGGCTGAAGGGCTGCATATCGACCGCGTGCTGATCAAGATCGCCGCCACCTGGGAGGGCATACAGGCGGCGCGCCAGCTGGAGGCGCGCGGCATACACACCAACCTGACGCTGCTGTTCTCCTTCGCCCAGGCGGTGGCCTGCGGCCAGGCCAGGGTGCAGCTGATCTCGCCCTTTGTCGGCCGCATCTACGACTGGTACAAGAAGCATGCCGGCAGCGCCTGGGATGAGGCGGCCATGGCCGGCGCCAACGACCCCGGCGTGCAGTCCGTGCGCGCCATCTACAACCACTACAAGCATTTCGGCATCGCCACCGAGGTCATGGGGGCGAGCTTTCGCAACATCGGCCAGATCATCGCGCTGGCCGGCTGCGACCTGCTGACCATCGCCCCCGAGCTGCTGGCCCAGCTGGCGGCCAGTGATGCGCCGGTGCAGCGTGTGCTTGACCCCGAGGCCGCGCGCCGCGTGCGCCTGGAGCCGGTGCAGTACGACGAGGCCGGGTTCCGCTACGCGCTCAACGCCGACGCCATGGCCACCGAGAAGCTGGCCGAGGGCATTCGCGCCTTCGCCGCCGACGCCGCCAGGCTGGAGCAGCTGATCCAGGCAGCCTGACTGCCCCTTCCTTTGCAACACGCGCCCATGCCCATGGGCGCGGGACAAGACAACCTATGCATTCCGTCGTCATCAGCGGCACTGGCCTGGTCCAGCCGCCGCACACCATCACCAACGCCGAGCTGGTGGAGTCCTTCAACCGCTTCGTGGAACTGGACAACGCGCGCCACGCCGACGCCATTGCCGCCGGCACGCGCGTGGCCCTGCAGCCGTCCAGCGTCGAGTTCATCGAGAAGGCCTCCGGCATCAAGCAGCGCCATGTGTTCGACAAGCGCGGCATTCTCGACCCCGAGCGCATGTACCCGCATTACGCCGAGCGCGCCGACGGCGAGCTGTCGATGATGGCCGAGATGGCCGTGGCCGCCGCCGGCCAGGCGCTGGCCCAGGCCGGCAGGAGCGGGGCCGATGTCGATATGGTGCTCTGCGCCGCCTCCAACATGCAGCGCGCCTACCCGGCGATCGCCATCGAGATCCAGCAGGCCCTGGGCGCGGGCGGCTACGGCTTCGACATGAACGTGGCCTGCTCCTCGGCCACCTTTGCCATAGAGCAGGCGGTGAACGCCGTGCGCGCGGGCACGGCCCGCTGCGTGCTGGTGGTGAACCCCGAGATCACCTCCGGCCACCAGGCCTGGACGGATCGCGACTGCCATTTCATCTTTGGCGACGTGTGCACGGCGCTGCTGATAGAGCGCGCCGACCTGGCCAGCAACCCCGGCGCCTGGGAGGTGCTGGGCACGCGCCTGGCAACGCAGTTCTCCAACAACATCCGCAACAACTTCGGCTTTCTGAACCGCAGCGAAGACAGCGACCCCAAGGCGCGCGACAAGACCTTCCGCCAGGAGGGGCGCAAGGTGTTCAAGGAGGTGGTGCCCATCGCCGCCGCGCATATCGAGGGGCACCTGGCCAGCCTGGGCCTGCAGCCCGCCGGCGTGCGCCGCTTCTGGCTGCACCAGGCGAACGAGGGCATGAACCAGCTGGTCATCAAGCGGCTGCTGGGCGAGGCCGGCGCCGACCGCGCGCCGCTGATCCTGGATGAGTTTGCCAACACCGCGTCGGCCGGCTCCATCATTGCCTTTCACCAGCACCGCGCCGACCTGGCCGCGGGCGATGTGGGCGTGGTCTGCTCGTTTGGCGCGGGCTACTCGGTGGGCAGCGTCGTTGTCAAAAAGCGCTGACCCCACCATGCACCCGCGTTGCGACGAGACGCCGCAGTGGGCGCAGCTGCAGGCGCATTACCAGGCCCAAGGGCGTGGCCTGGACTTGCGGCGCGCCTTTGCCGAGGACGCGGGGCGCTTCGCGCATTTCAGCCAGCAGGCGCCCCATGTGTTTGCCGACCTGTCCAAGAACCTGTGGGACAGGCAGGCCGAGGCGCTGCTGCTGGACATGGCGCGCGCCTGCCGGCTGGAGCACAGCCGCGACGCCATGTTCGCCGGCCAGGCCGTCAACAGCACCGAGGGCCGCGCCGCGCTGCACACCCTGCTGCGCCGCCCCCGGGGCCTGGCCCTGCCCGGTGACGAGCCCTTCGTCGCCCAGGCCCTGCAGGAGGTGCACGCCACGCTGGATGCCATGCTGGCCTTTGCCGAGGCCGTACGCGCCGACGCGCAGATCACCGACATCGTCAACATCGGCATCGGCGGCTCGGATCTGGGGCCGCACATGGCGGTGCGCGCGCTGCAGGCCCACCAGTTGCCGGGCCGGCGCTTTCACTTCGTCTCCAACATCGACGGCCATGAGCTGGCCAGCGTGCTGCAGGCCGTGCGGCCCGAGAGCACGCTGTTCATCGTCGCCTCCAAGACCTTCACCACGCTGGAGACCATGGCCAACGCGCGCTCGGCGCTGGACTGGTTTGCCGCCCAGGGCGGGCAGGATGTGGCGCGGCATTTCGTGGCGCTGACGGCCAACGTCGCCAAGGCGGCCGAGTGGGGCATGAGCCGCACCTTCGGCTTCTGGGACTGGGTGGGTGGGCGCTATTCGCTGTGGTCGGCCATAGGTCTGCCGATAGCCATCGCCATAGGCGCGGCGGGTTTCCGCGACTTCCTGGCCGGGGCGCATGCCATGGACGAGCATTTCCGCAGCGCGCCGCTGGCGCACAACCTGCCCGTGCGCCTGGCGCTGCTGGACATCTGGTACCGCAACTTCCTGGGCCTGCCCAGCCGCTGCATCGCGCCCTACCACGCCTGGCTGCAGCGCCTGCCGGCCTACCTGCAGCAGCTGGAGATGGAGAGCAACGGCAAGCGCGTGGACAGCCAGGGCCGCGCCCTGCCCATGGCCACCGCGCCCGTGATCTGGGGCGAGCCCGGCAGCAACGGCCAGCATGCCTTCTTCCAGCTGCTGCACCAGGGGCCCGACGTGCAGGCGCTGGAGATCATCGCCGTGCGCGACAGCGCCCACGGCCTGGCCGGCCACCACCAGATGCTGCTGGCCAATGCGCTGGCCCAGGCACAGGCGCTGATGCAGGGGCGCGCCAGCGGTTGCGGCCACCGGCATTTCCCCGGCAACCGGCCGAGCAGCTTTGTGCTGCTGGACGCGCTCACGCCCGCGTCGCTGGGCGCCTACCTGGCGCTGCAGGAGCACCGCGTGTTCTGCAGCGGCAGCCTGTGGGGCATCAACAGCTTTGACCAATGGGGTGTCGAGCTGGGCAAGCAGCTGGCGCAGGACCTGCAGCCGCGCCTGCACACGGGCGATGTGGCGGGGCTGGATGGCTCCACCGCCGGCCTGCTGCAGCGCCTGGCGGGTGTCGGCGGCAGGGCGCCCTGATAGCCTGGATGCTTTTGTTTTGATAGCAGTTCGCGCTTGCTGCATGCGAGCTGGAGGCGAAAATCAGCACCCTGCTGGACGCCAGCGATAATTTTCCCCTTGTTTGAACCCGTCCCGATTCCACCACCCATGACGCAAGCCACCCTGCCGGCCACAGACACCGTTCGCATCGCACTGGACGAGCGCAGCTACGACATAGCCATTGGCGCCGATATGCTGGCCAGCCTGGCGCAGCGCGCCGATGTGCCCGCCGGCACGGCGGCGCTGGTGGTGAGCAACACGGTAGTGCAGCCACTGTATGGCGCGGCGCTGGCGGCGGCCCTGCGCCAGCGCTACCCGGTGGTGCACAGCGTCGTCCTGCCCGACGGCGAGGAGCACAAGACCTGGCAGACCCTGAACCTGATCTTCGACGCCCTGCTGTCCCACGCCTGCGACCGCAAGGTGGTGCTCTACGCCCTGGGCGGCGGCGTGATTGGCGACATGACGGGCTTTGCCGCCGCCTGCTATATGCGCGGCGTGCCGTTTGTGCAGGTGCCGACGACGCTGCTGGCGCAGGTGGACTCGTCGGTGGGTGGCAAGACCGCCATCAACCACCCGCTGGGCAAGAACATGATCGGCGCCTTCTACCAGCCGCGGCTGGTGCTGTGCGACCTGGCGACGCTGGACACCTTGCCCGCGCGCGAGCTGGCCGCCGGCCTGGCCGAGGTCATCAAGTATGGGCCGATTGCCGACATGCAGCTCTTTGCCTGGCTGGAGCAGAACATGGATGCGCTGCTGGCGCGCGATCGCGCCGCGCTGGCGCATGCCGTCAGGCGCAGCTGCGAGATCAAGGCGGCGGTGGTCGGCGCGGACGAGCGCGAATCGGGCCTGCGCGCCATTCTGAACTTTGGCCACACCTTCGGCCACGCCATCGAGGCCGGCATGGGCTACGGCGTCTGGCTGCATGGCGAGGGCGTGGCGGCGGGCATGGTGATGGCGGCCGAGCTCTCGCGCCGCCTGGGGCTGGTCGATGCGGCCTTTGTGCAGCGCCTGACGGATTTGATTGCACGCGCCGGCCTGCCCACGCGCGGCCCGGTGCTGGACGCGGCAGACAACGCCGGCCGCTACCTGCAGCTGATGCGCGTGGACAAAAAGGCCGAGGCCGGCGAGATCCGCTTTGTGCTCATAGCCGGGCCGGGCCAGGCCATCATGCGCGCCGCGCCCGATGCGCTGGTGCGCGAGGTCATAGACCATTGCTGCGCAATCGTCTGATGCTATATTAATAATAGCTGTTTGCGCCTGATGGTAAAGCGCTGGAGGCCTTTTTGATGCATGAAACCGGCCTGGCCCCCTACGCCTGTGATCCGGCGTTGAGCCGTGGCCGCCGGTACTTCGAGCCGCCGGCGCCCACGCGCACCGAGTACCAGCGCGACCGCGACCGCATCGTGCATTCCACGGCCTTCAGGCGCCTGGTCTACAAGACCCAGGTGTTCTTGAACCACGAGGGGGATTTGTTTCGCACCCGGCTCACGCATTCGCTGGAGGTGGCACAGCTGGGCCGCTCCATCGCGCGCTCGCTGCGCCTGAACGAGGATCTGGTCGAGGCCATCTGCCTGGCGCATGACCTGGGCCACACGCCCTTCGGCCACGCCGGGCAGGACGCGCTGAACGACTGCATGACCGGCTTTGGCGGCTTCGAGCACAACCTGCAGAGCCTGCGCGTGGTGGATGCGCTGGAAGACCGCTACCCGGCGTACGACGGCATCAACCTGACTTTCGAGACGCGCGAGGGCATCCTGAAGCATTGCTCGCGCCGCAACGCCGAGTTGATCGAGGCGCGCGAGAGCGGCGGGGTGGGGCGGCGCTTTCTGCTGGGCCAGCAACCCAGCCTGGAGGCGCAGCTGTGCAACCTGGCCGACGAGATCGCCTACAACGCGCACGACATCGACGACGGCGTCCGCTCCGGCCTGATCACCCTGGAGCAGCTGCGCGAGGTGCCGCTGTTCGAGCGCTACCGCGCCCAGGCGCAGGCGCAGTACCCGCAGTTGGGGCGGGCCACGGGCCGGCGTCGGCTATTGAGCGAGGCCATACGCCGCATGCTCAGCGACCAGGTGTATGACGTGATCGCCGCCACGCGCGCGGCCCTGGCCGAACATGCGCCCTCCGACGTGGACGCCGTGCGCGGCCTGCCGGCGCTGGTGGGGTTCTCGGCCGGCATGCGTGCCCAGTCGCGCCAGCTCAAGAGTTTTTTGTTCCGCGAGCTGTACCGTCACCCCCAGGTGGTGCAGACCACCGATGGCGCGCGCCAGGTGGTGCGCGAGCTGTTTGCCCTCTACCAGGCCGAACCGCGCCAGATGCCGGCGGCGCAGGCCGGGTGGGCCCTGGAGGGCGACGCGCAGCAGCGCGCGCGCACAGTCGCCGACTTCATCGCCGGCATGACCGACCGCTACGCCGCGCGCGAGCATGAGCGGCTGACGGGCCAGCGCCTGCTGGGCTGACGCGCACAGGGGCGGTGCGGGGGCGGGGCATACAATGCCTGCCCCCGTTTCAGCGAGAGCAGCACCATGAGCACAGCGCCCGACCAACCCAGCCCGCAACCCGCCTGCGATGACGCCCTGGTGGTGCAGGACACCGTGCGCTGGCTGGAGCGCGCCGTCATCGGCCTGAATCTGTGCCCGTTTGCCAAGGGCGTGCACACCAAGGATCAGATCCATTACGCCGTGAGCCACGCCACCGATGCGCGCGAGCTGCTACAGGATTTGCAGCGCGAGCTGGAGGCGCTGGCCGAGGCGCCGGCGGAGAAGCGCGACACCACGCTGCTGATGGCGCCGCTGGCGATGCCGGATTTTCTCGACTTCAACGACTTCCTGGAGCTGGCCGACGAGCTGGTCGAGGCCATGGATCTGGCCGGCATCCTGCAGGTGGCGTCGTTCCACCCGCGCTTTCAGTTCGAGGGCACGCTGGCTGATGACGTGAGCAACTGCACGAATCGCGCGCCGTACCCCACGCTGCACCTGCTGCGCGAGGAAAGCCTGGACCGCGCCGTGGAGGTGTTCCCCGAGGCCGAGGAAATCTTCGAGCGCAACATCGAGGTGCTGGAGCGCCTGGGCATGCAGGGCTGGGTCGATCTGGACGTAGGCGCGCGCTGCCCCATGGGCCATGGCGGCAAGAAGGATGATGAAAAGGGCGGCGCATGAGCCGCGCCCAGTCCAAGGCCGATGCGGCCCAGGCCGCCCAGGCGGCGGTGCTGGCCGAGTTGCGGCCGGGCCAGTCCGTGGAGCTGCTGAAAGATCTGCACATCCTCACGCGCGAGGGGCGGCTGAACCAGGACTCGCGGCGCAAGCTCAAGCAGGTCTACCACCTGTACCAGTTCATAGAGCCGCTGCTGGCCGAGCTGTCGGCAGATGGCCATGCGCCGCTGCTGGCCGACCATGGCGCGGGCAAGTCCTACCTGGGCTTCATCCTCTACGACCTGTTCTTCAAGAGCCTGGGGCGCGGCGAGATCTACGGCATAGAGTGGCGCGCCGAGCTGGTCGAGCGATCGCGCGCACTGGCGCAGCGCCTGGGCTTTGAGCGCATGCAGTTCCTGGACATGGCCGTGGCCGACGCCGCGGCACTGTCCGGCCTGCCCGAGCGCTTTGACATCGTCACCGCGCTGCACGCCTGCGACACCGCCACCGACGATGCGATTGCCTTCGGCCTGCAAAAACAGGCCCGCGCCATGGTGCTCGTGCCCTGCTGCCAGGCCGAGGTGGCGGCCAGCCTGCGCCAAACCTAGGCCCTGTCCCTGGCGCGCACGCCCCTGGCCGAGCTGTGGCGCCACCCGATCCACACGCGCGAGCTCGGCAGCCAGATCACCAATGTGCTGCGCTGCCTGCACCTGGAGGCCTCCGGCTACCAGGTCACCGTCACCGAGTTGGTGGGCTGGGAGCACAGCCTGAAGAACGAGCTCATCCTGGCACGCCACACCGGTCACAAGAAGCACAGCGCCCGCGAGCGGCTGGCGGCCATCCTGGAAGAGTTTGGCCTCACCCAGGCCCTGGGCCCACGTTTCGGCGTGCAAACCTTATTGGGGTCAGATTCCAATTAATTGACAGGCGGCCTGCCATCTCGATAATTGGAGTCTGACCCCAATTAAGGAGACTCCATGGCCCGCCTGCCCCGGCTCACCGTTCCTGGCTATCCGCACCATGTCATTCAGCGTGGCAACAACCGGCAGATGATCTTCAGGGATGCTGCGGATCACGAGTTCATGCTGGGCCTGCTGACCGAGCAGGCCAAGAAGCTCCAGGTCGAGATCCACGCCTATGTGCTCATGGGCAACCATTTCCACCTGCTGGCCACGCCGCAGACGCAGGATGGCCTGCCGCTGATGATGCAGTCCGTCGGGCGCAGCTATGTGCGCTATTTCAACCGCCGCCACCAGCGCAGCGGCACGCTGTGGGAGGGGCGCTACCGTTCGACCATCGTGCAGTCCGAGCGCTACCTGCTGGCCTGCATGGTCTACATCGACCTGAACCCGGTGCGCGCCGGCATGGTCGCCCAGCCGGGCGACTACCCCTGGTCCAGCTACGCGCACAGCATGGGGCGGCGCAACGATCCCCTGGTCACGCCGCATGCGCTGTTCTGGTCGCTGGGCAACACGCCGTTTGCACGCGAGGCGGCCTATGGCGAGCTGGTGCGGGCGGGCATCGTGGGGGCAGACCAGGCGCAGATCGGCCAGTCCGTCCATGCCGGCTGGGCGCTGGGCGAGGCGGACTTCATTGCTGCGTTGCAACAACGTACCCAGCGCCGTGTTGCCAAGGGCAAAGCTGGGCGTCCCGCTATTCAAACCGGCTGAGCAAAACAGGTGCAATGCTTATCAGTTAAGCATTATTAGCTATTAATTTAATATGTCCCTAAATAAATGGAGACGATGATGTCCTGAAATTAATTGGAATCTGACCCCAATTAATATGCTTGCGCTGCATGGGTTGATGCCTTAATCTCCGCTTCCCTGCGATATTTTGAGAAAGCGCGCGATGACCAAGGCTGCCGAGATCCAGCACCTGCAACAACACGGCCTGTATGCCTCCCACAACGAACACGACGCCTGCGGCCTGGGCTTTGTGGCCCATATCAAGGGCGTCAAGCGCCACGACATCGTCACCGGCGCGCTGAAGATTTTGGAAAACCTCGACCACCGCGGCGCGGTGGGCGCCGACAAGCTGATGGGCGACGGCGCCGGCATCCTGATCCAGATTCCCGATCAGCTCTACCGCGAAGAGATGGCCAAGCAGGGGGTGGAGCTGCCCCCCGCTGGCGAGTACGGCGTGGGCATGATCTTTTTGCCCAAGGAGCACGCCAGCCGCCTGGCCTGCGAACAGGAGATGGAGCGCGCCATCAAGGCCGAGGGCCAAAAGCTGCTGGGCTGGCGCGACGTGCCGGTGAACCGCGACATGCCCATGTCGCCCACGGTGCGCGAGAAGGAGCCCATCCTGCGCCAGGTGTTCATTGGCCGGGGCGCCGACGTGATCGTGCAGGACGCGCTCGAGCGCAAGCTCTACGTCATCCGCAAGACCGCCAGCGCGGCCATCCAGAACCTCAAGCTCAAGCACAGCAAAGAGTATTACGTGCCCAGCATGAGCAGCCGCACCGTGGTCTACAAGGGTCTGCTGCTGGCCGACCAGGTGGGCGTGTATTACAACGACCTGGGCGACGAGCGCTGCGTCTCGGCCATCGGCCTGGTACACCAGCGCTTCTCGACCAACACCTTCCCCGAATGGCCTCTGGCCCACCCCTACCGCTACGTGGCGCACAACGGCGAGATCAACACCGTGCGCGGCAACTACAACTGGATGCTGGCGCGCGAGGGCGTGATGGCCTCGCCGGTGCTGGGCGAGGACCTGAAAAAGCTCTACCCCATCAGCTTTGCCGGCCAGAGCGACACCGCCACCTTCGACAACTGCCTGGAACTCTTGACCATGGCCGGCTACCCCATCAGCCAGGCGGTGATGATGATGATCCCCGAGCCCTGGGAGCAGCACGAGGGCATGGACGAGCGCCGCCGCGCCTTCTACGAATACCACGCCGCCATGATCGAGCCCTGGGACGGCCCGGCGTCCATCGTCTTCACCGACGGCCGCCAGATCGGCGCCACGCTGGACCGCAACGGCCTGCGCCCGTCGCGCTACGTGGTCACCGAGGACGACCTGGTCATCCTGGCCTCCGAGGCCGGCGTGCTGCCTGTGCCCGACGGCAAGGTGCTGCGCAAGTGGCGTTTGCAGCCGGGCAAGATGCTGCTCATCGACCTGGAGCAGGGCCGGCTGATCGAGGACGACGAGTTGAAGGCCAACATCGTCAACACCAAGCCCTACAAGCAGTGGATAGAGAACCTGCGCATCAAGCTTGACGAGGTGCAGGCAGCGCCCGCCATGCCCGTGGCCTCTGCGTTGCCGCTGCTCGAGCGCCAGCAGGCCTTTGGCTTCACGCAGGAGGACATCAAGTTCCTGCTCGCCCCCATGGCCGCGAATGGCGAGGAGGGCATCGGCTCCATGGGCAACGACAGCCCGCTGGCGGTTTTGTCCGAGCGCAGCAAGCCTTTGTTTAACTACTTCCGCCAGATGTTCGCCCAGGTGACGAACCCGCCGATCGATCCGATCCGCGAGGCCATCGTCATGAGCCTGGTGTCCTTCGTCGGCCCCAAGCCGAATCTGCTGGACATCAACCAGGTGAACCCGCCCATGCGGCTCGAATTGCACCAGCCGGTGCTGGACTTCGATAGCATGGCCAAGCTGCGCAATATCGAGGCGCACACGCACGGCAAGTTCAAGAGCGCGACCATCGACATCACCTACCCATTGAGCTGGGGCAAGCAGGGCGTGGAGGCCAAACTGGCCTCGCTCTGCGCCCAGGCGGTCGATGAGATCAAGGGCGGGGCCAACATCCTCATCATCAGCGACCGGCTGCTGTCGGCCAACCAAGTCGCCATTCCGGCCCTGCTGGCCCTGTCTGCCATCCACCAGCACCTGGTGCGCGAGGGCTTGCGTACCACCACCGGCCTGGTGGTAGAGACCGGCACGGCGCGGGAGGTCCACCACTTCGCCGTGCTCGCCGGCTATGGCGCCGAGGCCGTCCACCCCTACCTGGCGCTGGAGACCCTGGTGGAGATGCACCAGGAGCTGCCCGGCGCCCTGTCGGCCGACAAGGCCATCTACAACTACGTCAAGGCGATCGGCAAGGGCCTGTCCAAGATCATGTCCAAGATGGGCGTATCCACCTATATGAGCTACTGCGGCGCGCAGCTGTTCGAGTGCGTGGGCCTGAACAGCGACACCGTGGCCAAGTACTTCACCGGCACGGCCAGCCGCGTCGAGGGCATAGGCGTGTTCGAGATTGCCGAGGAAAGCATCCGCACCCACATCGCCGCCTTTGGCAACGACCCGGTGCTGGCCACCATGCTCGAGACCGGCGGCGAATACGCCTGGCGCACCCGTGGCGAAGAGCATATGTGGACGCCCGACGCCATCGCCAAGCTGCAGCACGCCACGCGCGGCGGCAACTTCAGCACCTACAAGGAATACGCGCAGATCATCAACGACCAGAGCAAGCGCCAGCTCACGCTGCGCGGCCTGTTCGAGTTCAAGTTCGACCCGGCCCAGGCCGTGCCGCTCGACGAGGTCGAACCCGCCAAGGAAATCGTCAAGCGCTTTGCCACCGGCGCCATGTCGCTGGGCTCGATTTCCACCGAGGCGCATGCCACGCTGGCCGTGGCCATGAACCGCATCGGCGGCAAGAGCAACACCGGCGAGGGCGGCGAAGACCCGGCGCGCTATCGCAAGGAATTGAAGGGCATCAGCATCACCAAGGGTGAGAAGCTCTCGACCATCATCGGCGCCGACAAGGTTGAGTCCGACATCGAGCTGCAAGACGGCGACAGCCTGCGCTCCAAGATCAAGCAGGTGGCGTCCGGGCGCTTTGGCGTGACGGCCGAATATTTGTCGTCGTCCGACCAGATCCAGATCAAGATGGCCCAGGGTGCCAAGCCCGGCGAGGGCGGCCAGCTGCCCGGCGGCAAGGTGTCGGAATACATCGGGCAGCTGCGCCACAGCGTGCCCGGCGTGGGCCTCATCAGCCCGCCGCCGCACCACGACATTTATTCCATCGAAGACCTGGCGCAGCTGATTCACGACCTGAAGAACGTCGCGCCGCACGCCGACATCTCGGTCAAGCTGGTGTCTGAAGTGGGCGTGGGCACCATTGCCGCGGGCGTGGCCAAGTGCAAGAGCGACCATGTGGTCATCGCCGGCCACGACGGCGGCACGGGTGCATCGCCCTGGTCCAGCATCAAGCACGCCGGCAGCCCCTGGGAAATCGGCCTGGCCGAGACCCAGCAGACCCTGGTCTTGAACCGCCTGCGCGGCCGTATCCGCGTGCAGGCTGACGGCCAGATGAAGACCGGGCGCGACGTGGTGATTGGCGCGCTGCTGGGCGCGGACGAGTTCGGCTTTGCTACCGCGCCGCTGGTCGTCGAGGGTTGCGTGATGATGCGCAAATGCCACCTCAACACCTGCCCGGTGGGCGTGGCCACGCAAGACCCGCAGCTGCGCGCCAAGTTCTCGGGCAAGCCCGAGCATGTGGTGAACTACTTCTTCTTCGTTGCCGAAGAGGCGCGCCAGATCATGGCGCAGCTGGGCGTGCGCAAGTTTGACGACTTGATCGGCCATACCGAGCTGCTCGACATGCGCCGTGGCCTGCAACACTGGAAGGCCCAGGGCCTGGACTTCTCGCGCCTGTTCGCCCAGCCGCAGGTGCCGGCCGACGTGGCACGCTTTCATGTCGAGACGCAAGACCACTGCCTGGAAAAGGCGCTGGACGTCAAGCTTATCGAGCGCTGCCAGCCCGCCATTCAGAAGGGCGAGCCGGTGCGGTTGATGGAGGTGGCGCGCAACGTGAACCGTTCGGTAGGCGCCATGCTCTCGGGCGCGGTCACCAAGGCGCACCCCGAGGGGTTGCCCGATGACAGCATCCGCATCCACTTCGAGGGCACGGGCGGGCAGTCGTTTGGCGCCTTCCTGTGTAAAGGCATCACGCTCAATCTGATGGGCGAGGCCAACGACTACACCGGCAAGGGCCTGTCGGGCGGGCGCATCGTCGTGCGCCCCAGCCACGAGTTCCGCGGCGAGGCGGCGCGCAACACCATCGTCGGCAACACCGTGATGTTTGGCGCCACCAGCGGCCAGGCCTTTTTTGCCGGCGTGGCCGGCGAGCGCTTTGGCGTGCGCCTGTCGGGCGCCACGGCGGTCGTCGAGGGCGTGGGCGACCACGGCTGCGAATACATGACCGGCGGCACCGTGGTGGTGCTGGGCAAGACCGGGCGCAACTTCGCCGCCGGCATGAGCGGCGGCGTAGCCTATGTCTACGACGAGGACGGGCGCTTTGACGGCCGCTGCAACCTGGCCATGGTGAGCCTGGAGCGCGTGCTACCGACCGACGAGCAGGTCGCCAGCATGGACCCCGGCCACTGGCACAAGGGCCAGACCGACGAGGAGCAGCTGAAAAAACTGCTGGAAGAGCACAGCCGCCAGACCGGCAGCCGCCGCGCGCGCGAACTGCTGGACAACTGGGCCGCCGCGCGCAGCCGCTTCGTCAAGGTCTTCCCCACCGAGTACAAGCGTGCCCTGGTTGAGATGTATGAGCGAAAAGTGCTTGAAGAGCAGGCTACGCCTGCGCAAGGAGCTCCTAAAACAGAAGTAATAGCGGCTAAGTAGACCGGACGCAACTCCCTCTCCCGCTGGCGGGAGAGGGCAGGGGTGAGGGTGGCTTCCCCAGCGGGCACCCCCACCCCCACCCTCCCCCGCTACGCAGGGGAGGGAGTTCAACCCCAAGAACACCCACAGACACAGCGAAAGACACCACAATCATGGGCAAGACCACCGGTTTCATGGAATACGAGCGCATCGAGGAGGGCTACCCGGCCCCGGCCGAGCGCGTCAAGCACTACAAGGAGTTCGTCAT
Source organism: Diaphorobacter limosus (assembly GCF_033100095.1). NCBI lineage: Bacteria > Pseudomonadati > Pseudomonadota > Betaproteobacteria > Burkholderiales > Comamonadaceae > Diaphorobacter > Diaphorobacter limosus. The sequence goes on from NZ_CP136921.1 coordinate 3,473,427, forward strand.
CGGCCTGGATCAATCCCAGGCCAAGACCCAGGCTGCGCGCTGCATGGACTGCGGCATACCGTTCTGCAACCACGGCTGCCCGGTGAACAACATCATTCCGGACTTCAACGACCTCGTCTATCACGGCGACTGGAAGAGCGCCAGCACGGTGCTGCACAGCACCAACAACTTCCCCGAGTTCACCGGCCGCATCTGCCCCGCGCCCTGCGAGGCCGCCTGCACGCTCAACTTCAACAGCGACGCGGTGGGCATCAAGAGCATAGAGCACGCCATCGTCGACCGTGCCTGGGCCGAGGGCTGGATCAAGCCGCAGCCGGCAGCGCATAAAACGGGCAAGAAGGTTGCCATCGTCGGCTCCGGCCCGGCTGGCCTGGCCGCGGCCCAGCAGCTCGCCCGCGTGGGCCACAGCGTGACGCTGTTCGAGAAGAACGACCGCGTTGGCGGCCTGCTGCGCTACGGCATCCCCGACTTCAAGCTTGACAAGGGCCATATCGACCAGCGCGTGAAACAGCTCGAAGCCGAGGGCGTGGTGATCCGCACCAGCGTCTTTGTCGGCGCCGAGAAGGACGGCCTGGGCAAAGACAGCAAGGTCACCAACTGGGCCAAGGAAACCATCACCCCCGAGCAGCTGCACAAGGACTTTGACGCCGTGCTGCTCACCGGCGGTGCCGAGCAAAGCCGCGACCTGCCCGCGCCGGGCCGTGATCTGGCCGGCATCCACTTCGCCATGGAGTTTTTGCCGCAGCAAAACAAGGTCAACGCGGGCGACAAGCTCAAGGGCCAGATCCGTGCCGATGGCAAGCATGTGATCGTGATTGGCGGCGGCGACACCGGCAGCGACTGCGTCGGCACCAGCAACCGCCACGGCGCGGCCAGCGTGACGCAGTTCGAGGTCATGCCCATGCCGCCCGAGCAGGAAAACAAGCCCCTGGTCTGGCCCTACTGGCCGCTGAAATTGCGCACCAGCTCCAGCCACGACGAGGGCTGCGTGCGCGAGTTCGCCATCTCCACCAAGGAATTCATCGGGCAGAAAGGCAAGGTCACGGGCCTGAAAACCGTGCAGGTTGAGTTCAAGAACGGCCAGTTCACCGAGGTGCCCGGCACCGAAAAAGAATACAAGGCCGACCTGGTGCTGCTGGCCATGGGCTTCACCAGCCCCGTGGCCGCCGTGCTCGATGCCTTTGGCGTCGAGAAAGACGCACGCGGCAACGCCCGCGCCAGCGTGGATTTCATCGGTGGCTACGCCACGAGTGTTCCGAAGGTGTTTGCCGCCGGCGACATGCGCCGGGGGCAGTCGCTGGTGGTCTGGGCCATCCGCGAAGGGCGCCAGGCGGCGCGCGCGGTCGATGAGTTCCTGATGGGGCGCAGCGACCTACCGCGTTAAGAATAAAAATGGCCAATAGGCCTTATGTGACAAGCGCCTAAAGCTATTTAAATTATAGCTATAGGCGCTTTCTTCCTGGCCGCCTGGCGCGGTCCTACTTCATCGAGATGGTGGTATTCACGCCATCGCTGGCGCTGCCGTGATCCTCATACCAGCGGGCCGTCACGGTCTTGGTCTGGGTCCAGAACAGGACGGCCTGCTTGCCGTTGGGCCCCAGGTCGCCGAGCTTGGAGGCGCGTGAGCCGGTGAAGCTGAAGTAGGCCACCGGCACCGGGATCGGCACGTTGATGCCCACCTGGCCCACGTTGATGTCGTGCTGGTACTTGCGCGCCGCCCAGCCGCTGCTGGTGAAGATGGAGGTGCCGTTGCCGTTGGGGTTGCGGTTGATGAAGGCGATGGCGTCTTCCAGCGTATCCACGCAGACCACGTTGAGCACGGGGCCGAAGATCTCCTGGCTGTAGATGTCCATGGTCTCGGTCACGTCGGCAAACACCGTGGGGCCGACGAAGTTGCCCTTCTCGTAGCCGGGCACGGTCAGACTGCGGCCGTCCAGCAGCAGCTTGGCACCCTGGGCGACGCCGGAGTCGATCAGGCCGAGCACGCGCTCCTTGGCGCGTGGGTTCACCAGGGGCCCCAGGTCGGCGCTGCGGTCGCTGCCGGGGCCGACCTTCAGGGCCTTGGACTTGGCCACCAGATCGGGCAGCCAGTCGCGCGCGGCCCCGACGAAAACGGCCACCGAGTTGGCCATGCAGCGCTGGCCCGCGGCGCCAAAGGCCGAGCCCAGCAGGTTGTTCAGCGCATGCTCCTTGGGCGCATCGGGCATGACCACGCAATGGTTCTTGGCGCCCATCATGGACTGCACGCGCTTGCCGGCCTCGCTGGCGCGGCGGTAGATATGCGTGCCCACATGGGTGGAGCCGATGAAGGACAGGGCCTTGATGTCCGGGTGGTCGCACAGCATGTCGGCCACCTCGGGGCCGCCGTGGATCACGTTGAGCACGCCGGGCGGCACGCCCGCCTCATGCGCCAGCTCCACCAGGCGCATGGTGGAGCTGGGATCCTGCTCGGAGGGCTTGAGGATGAAGGTGTTGCCGCAGGCAATCGCCATGGGGAACATGAAGCAGGGCAGCATGACGGGGAAGTTGAAGGCCGTGATGCCCGCGCCCACGCCCAGCGGCTGCAGCAGGTTGTACACGTCCACGCCGGTGGCGGCGTTCTCGGCTATCTCGCCCAGCTGCAGCGTGGTGATGGAGCAGGCATGCTCCACCACCTCCAGGCCGCGTGCCACCTCGCCCTCGGCGTCGGGCAGGGTCTTGCCATGCTCGCGCGTGATCAGCTGCGCCAGCTCGGCCGTGTTTTCGCGTATCAGGTGCTGCAGCTTGAGCATGATGCGCATGCGCGTGCCCAGCGAGCTGCTGCGCCAGCTCTGGAAGGCCTGGTGCGCGTTGGCGACGGCCAGCTCCACTTCGTCGCGCGTGGCAAAGGGCACGCGCGCCACGACCTCCTGCGTCGCGGGGTTGGTCACGTCGCGCCACTGGTTGGTGCTGGACGGGTAATGCTTGCCACCAATGAAATGGTGGATGGTGGTGGGTGTGCTCATGACGCTCTCCTGGGGTTATTTCTTCACGAGGGGGCAGGTGGAGTCGGCCAGCGGCTTGAAGGCAGCCTTGGCGGGAATGGTGCTCACGGTCTTGTAGTAGTCCCAGGCGCCCTTGGACTCGGCCGGGGTCTTGACCTGGAACAGATACATGTCGTGGATCACGCGGCCGTCGGGGCGAATGCTGGCGTTGCGCATCACCGGGTCGTCGATGGGCAGCTCGCGCATCTTCTGCGCCACCACCTTCCAGTCGTCGGTCTTGGCGGCGGCCACGGACCTCAGGTAATGCAGCACGCTGGAATACACCCCCGCCTGCACCATGGTCGGCTTGAAGCCCTTGTGCAGCTTCTCGAAGCGGGTGGAGAAGGCGCGCGTCTTGTCGTCCATGTCCCAGTAGAAGCCCTCGGAGAACATCAGCCCCTGGGCCTGGCGCAGGCCGAGCGAATGCACGTCGGTCAGGAACATGAGTAGCGCCGCCACCTTCTGGCCCTTGGCGCCGGTGACGCCGAACTCGCGCGCGGCCTTGATGGCGTTCACCGTGTCCTGCGCGCCGTTGGCCAGGCCGATCACCTGGGCCTTGGAGTTCTGCGCCTGCAGGATGAAGGACGAAAAATCGCTGGCGTTCAACGGGTGGCGCACGCTGCCCACCACCGTTCCGCCATTGGCCTTGACCATGTCCGACGCATCCTTTTCGAGCGAATGGCCGAAGGCGTAGTCCACGGTGATGAAGTACCAGCTCTTGTCGCCGGCCTTGGTCAGCGCCACGGCGGCGCCGGCGGCCGAGGAATAGGTGTCGAACATCCAGTGAAAGCCATTCTCGGCACAGTCGTCCTCGGTCAGGCGCGTGGTGGCCGGCCCGCTGTACATGGCGATGCCGCCCTTTTCCTTGATCAGCTTCTGCACCGCCAGGGCGCCGGCGGAGTTGGTCAGGTCTGCCAGCGCATCGACCTTGTCGCGATCCAGCCATTCGCGCGCCTTGGTGGCGGCGATGTCGGCCTTGTTCTGGTGGTCGGCGCTCACCACCTCGATCTTCATGCCCTTGCATTCGGCCTTCAGGCAGTCGTCGATGGCCATCCTGGCCGCCACCACCGAGCCCGCGCCCCCCATGCCCGAGTAGGGGCCGGCCATGTCGGTGAGGATGCCTATCTTCACCACATCGTCGGAAATCTGCGCCTGTGCACCGGCGCAGAATGCCAGCGCGGCGAGGGCAATGGAATGTCTTAGGGGTTGCATGCATGTCTCCTGGGTTGTCGATCGCGTGTCCGGGCCAAGGCCACGGCGCAGACCACTCTAAGCCAACAGTTATGCAAAGGGATAGGGCATTTGGGCATATGCTCAATGCAGATTTGCACCACTACAGTTCCCGCAAGCATGGCCATGGATCGCATCAACTGGGACAACCTGCGCCTGTTCCTCGCCGTGGTGCGTGCCCAGTCGGCGCAGGAGGCTGCCCGGCGCCTGGAGCTGGACCATTCCACCATCACGCGCCGCCTGCACCGGCTGGAGAAGGAGCTGGGCGCACGGCTGTTCGAGCGCACGCCGGCTGGTCACCTGCTCACGCCCGTGGGCCAGCGCCTGCTGGAGCATGTGGAGCGCATGGAAAGCTCCATGGTGCTGGTGGGCGAGGACATAGGCGGCGACAGCCACATGCTCACCGGCCATGTGCGCCTGGGTGCGACCGAGGGTTTCGGCAGCTTCTTCCTGGCGCCGCAGCTGAGCCATTTCTGCGAGCGCCATCCGGGCATACAGGTGGAGCTGCTGATCGTGCCGCGCTTCATCAACCTCTCGCAGCGCGAGGCTGATCTGGCCGTGAACATCGAGCGTCCGCACCGCACGGGCGAGCTGTGCAGCAAGCTCACCGACTACCGCCTGCGGCTGTATGCCAGCCGGCGTTATGTAAGCGAGCATGGGCCCATCCGCCGACTGCAGGATCTGGCCGCGCACCGATTTTTCGGCTATGTGGAGGAGCTGGTCTTCAGCCAGGAGCTGCATTACCTGAGCGACATCGTCCCCGATGTTTCCAGCTCCCTGCGCAGCACCAGCGTGGTGGCGCAGTACCACGCGGTGCGCGAGGGCCGCGGCCTGGCCGTGCTGCCCTGCTTCATGGCCGAGCCCTGCCAGGAGCTGATCGCCGTGCTGCCCGACGAGGTGGAGCTGCGGCGCACCTTCTGGCTTGCAGCGCCAGCGGACCGCCGCGAGCTGGCGCGGGTGCGCGTGCTGTGGGACTACCTGCGCGAGCTGGTGGAGTGCAACCAGTCCTTTCTGCTGGGCGACTCGCCCGCCTGGCGCAGGCTGGCGTAGCTCCCGCCATGCCGCTACACCCATATGGCCGCAATCACGGCAATGGGGTGCCATCGTGGGACAATCGCCGGTTTGCCGCCATGGCCCGCCGTGGCGGTTGTTCCCACCCCCCCCCTCGCCAGTTCTTGAGAGAAACACTCGCCATGAAGAAGATTGCCGCCATAGCCCTGCTGACCCTGGGCGCCGTGCTTGCCGGTTGTTCCAAGCAGGAACCCGCCGCTCCCGCCGCCGCACCGGCGCCCGTGGCCATCACCAAGATCGTCGTCGGCCTGGACGACAACTTCCCGCCCATGGGTTTCCGTGACGAGAAGAACGAGCTGGTCGGCTTTGACATCGACATGGCCCGCGAGGCCGCCAAGCGCCTGGGCCTGGAGGTCGAATTCAAGCCCATCGACTGGAGCGCCAAGGAGGCCGAGCTGTCGGGCAAGCGCGTGGACGCGCTGTGGAACGGCCTGACCATCACCGAGGAGCGCAAGAAGAACATCGCCTTCACCGCGCCCTACATGGAGAACCACCAGATCATCGTCGTGCCCGCCGGGTCAAGCATCAAGGCCAAGACCGACCTGGCCGGCAAGGTGGTGGGCGCGCAGGACGGCAGCAGTGCCGTGGATGCGGTCAAGAAGGAAGAGGCGGTGTTCAAGTCGCTCAAGGAATTCAAGACCTTTGGCGACAACGTGACCGCGCTGATGGATCTGTCCGCCGGCCGCCTGGAGGCCGTGGTGGTGGACGAGGTGGTGGGCCGCTACTACGTGGCCAAGAAGCCCGACCAGTATGTGGTGCTGGAAGAGAACTTCGGCACCGAGGACTACGGCGTGGGCGTTCGCAAGGACGATGCCGAATTGCTGGGCAAGCTGGACAAGGCCCTGGGCGAGATGAAGGCGGACGGCGCAGCGGCGAAAATCGCCGAGCAATGGTTCGGCAAAAACATCATCAAATAAGTTCTCGCGCCACGCCCGTCGTGGCCCGCACCGGCAGTGCCTTGCCTGGGCCTGCCGGTGTTTTGCGTTCATGAGGCCATACGCATGGACTACGTTCTCTCCCTTCTCGGACCGCTGGCGCAGGGCGCCGTCGTCACGCTGAAGCTGTTTTTCATCACGCTGGCGCTGGCCGTACCCTTGGGCCTGGCGCTGGCGCTGGCGCGCGTGTCGCGCTTCGCGCCGCTGTCGGGGGCGGTGAATGGCTATATCTGGCTGATGCGCGGCACGCCGCTGATGCTGCAGATGCTGTTCATCTACTTCGCGCTGCCCTTTGTGCCGGTGATCGGCATCCGCCTGCCGGACTTTCCGGCGGCGGTGGCGGCGTTTGCGCTGAACTACGCGGCCTACTTCGCCGAGATCTTCCGTGCCGGCATCCAGTCGGTGGACCGCGGCCAGTACGAGGCCGCCAAGGTGCTGGGCATGAGCTACGGCCAGACCATGCGCCGCATCGTGCTGCCGCAGATGGTGCGCTCCATCCTGCCGCCCATGAGCAACGAGACCATCACCCTGGTCAAGGACACCTCCCTCATCTATGTGCTGGCGCTCAACGACCTGCTGCGCGCCGCGCGCGGCATCGTGCAGCGCGACTTCACGACCACGCCGTTCATCGTCGCCGCCGCCTTCTACCTCGTCATGACCCTGGTGCTGACCTGGGGCTTCCAGCGCCTGGAACAACGCTATGCCAAATACGACCAGTGATGTGCCCATGATCGAGGCGCGCGACGTGAAGAAGCGCTTCGGCCACAACGAGGTGCTGCGTGGCGTGTCGCTGTCGGTGGCGCGCGGCGAGGTGGTGGCCATCATCGGGCCGTCGGGCTCGGGCAAGAGCACCTTTCTGCGCTGCCTGAACCACCTGGAGACGATAGACAGCGGCCAGGTCGCCATCGAGGGTGAACTGCTGGCCAGCACCGACGCCGCGGGCCATTGCCGTTACCCGCAGGACGCCGAGGTGCGCCGCATCTGCGCCAAGACCGGCATGGTGTTCCAGCATTTCAACCTGTTCCCGCACCTGACCGTGCTGCAGAACCTGATAGCGGCGCCCATGGTGGTGCAGGGCGTGGCGCGTGATGCCGCGATTGCGCGTGCCGAGGCGCTGCTGGCCAAGGTGGGCCTGGCGCAAAAGCGCGACAACTACCCCGCGCGCCTGTCCGGCGGACAAAAGCAGCGCGTGGCCATTGCCCGCGCCCTGTGCATGCAGCCCGACATCATGCTGTTCGACGAGCCCACCAGCGCCCTCGACCCCGAGCTGACCGGCGAGGTGCTGCGCACCATGCGCGAGCTGGCCGAGGAGCGCATGACCATGCTGGTGGTCACGCACGAGATGGGTTTTGCCCGCGAGGTGGCGCAGCGCGTGGCCTTCATGGACCAGGGGGAGCTGATCACGGCGCGCCCGGCGGCGGAGTTCTTTGCCGATCCGGGCCATGAGCGCGCGCGCGCCTTTCTGCAGCACATGTTGTGATGGGTTGGACGCCGGCGAGACGCCGGCGCTCCCGGTGAATCAGGTGTTTTTTGGCTGTAGCGCTTGTTGGTATTGCGCAGACAGCTACTATTTTTATAGCTGTATTGTCACCTGCACCGGCGGCAGCTCCGCCGGGTCGCGCACATCGGCCAGCTGATCGCCGCTGCGCAGCGGCTCGGCCGCCTGGGCGAAGAGGGCGCGCACGAAGTTCGGCTGGGCCAGCAGCGCGTGGTGCGTGGCGCCGTTGTACAGCTGCAGGTCGGTGATGCCGCGCGCGGCAATGCGCGCGTCCACCTCGGCGGGCGTGAGCAGCGCCGGGTCGGTGCTGTCCGACGCCATGGCCATGGCCCACAGCGTGCCGTACAGCGGCACGTATTGCAGATAGGGACGAAACACGGGGAACACCGCGCGCACCGACGCGCCTATGCGGCGCATGCTCTCCTGCAGGTGGATCGGCGAGCCCAGGTGCAGCGACAGCACGCCGCCGGGGTTCAGGATGCGCCGGCAGGCGGCATAGAACTCCACCGTGTACAGCTCCACCGCCGGGCCGAACGGGTCTGTCAGATCCAGCACGATCTGGTCAAAACGCTCTGGCGTGGAGGCGATGAACTCGCGTGCATCGCCCAGGCGCAGCGCAAAGCGCGGGTCGTCGAAGGCGCCCTTGTGGATGCTGGCGAGCCATTCGCGCGCCATGGCCACCACTTCGCCATCGAGCTCGGCCATCACCACCTGCTCGATGCCCGGCAGCTTGAGCAGCTCCTCGGCCGCGCCGCCGTCGCCGCCGCCCACCACCAGCGCGCGGCGCACGCCCGGGTGGGCAATGGCCGGCAGGTGCACCATGGGCTCGTGGTAGAAAAACTCGTCGCGCTCGCTGGTCATGAAGGCGCTGTCTATGCGCATCACACGGCCGAACTGCGGGTTCTCGAACACCTCGATGTGCTGCCAGGGCGACTGGCGCTCGGCCAGCTGGCGCACATCGCTGAGGTAGATGCCGAAGTCGGCGTTCAGGCGCTCGGCGACAAGACGTTGGATGGCCGTGGTGCTCATGGCGGGACTCCCTGCAGGTGCGGCGCACGCATTGGACAAAGCTCCCCATGCCCGGCGGCAGGGGAGGCGGCAGCGAATGGGGGGATCAGGCGCGGTCGACGCGGTGCAGGTGCGGGTCGTTCGGGTTGAACGCGGCCAGCAGGTCGTCGAACAGCTTTTGCGCCTTGGGGCGGTTGTTTTCGGTGTAGTTGCAGACGTAGACGTCGAGCGTGACGTAGCCTGCCTCGGGCCAGGTGTGGATGGACAGGTGCGACTCGGCCAGCACCACCACGCCGGTCACGCCGCCGCCTTCGCCAAAACTGTGGAACAGCGAGCCCACTGTGGTCAGGCCGGCTGCGGCCACGCGTTCCCTGCAGAAATTCTCCAGATACGGGGCGTCCAGCATCAGGCGGCTGTCGCACAGGCAGCCATAGAGGTCGCCTATCAGGTGCAGGCCGGTGGCGCTGCGGGCCACGGCGGGGGGCTGGATGGGGACGACGGCTTGGTAGTTCTTCATTGCACTCAGGCCCTTCTTTTGTTGGGACATGACAAAAAACGGCATGCGCGCCCGACAGGGCTCCTCTGCGCATGCCACCCGGTGCGCTGCCGGCATGGGTGCTGAATGCCAGGCGAGGGGCAGGGCGACCGTTGGCCAGCTGTTTGCCGGGCCATGGTCATGCCTTCGCCTGTGCCGGATGCGCCACGACATCCCTGCACCACCGACAGCAATCCGCCCTGAAAACCCAGGGCGGGCATTTCAATCGAACCCAAGAGTATATGCGTTGTTGCTGAAATGCATAAGATGTGCCATGGCGCCAGCGGGTTTGCACCTATAATGCAAGGCTTTGCCATTTTCTTGCGCGGCAGGCCTAGCCGGCTGTCCGCCACCTTGCCCACAACCATGTCTTCTTCAGACGATGCCCTCGTGCAGCTGCGCAACGTCACCTTCGGGTATGGCGAGCGCGTGGTGCTGCGCGACCTGTCGTTGACCGTGCCGCGTGGCAAGGTCACGGCCATCATGGGCGCCTCGGGCGGCGGCAAGACCACCATATTGCGCCTGATCGGCGGGCAGCAGCGCGCCCAGCAGGGCCAGGTGCTGGTCAACGGCCAGGATGTGGGCGCGATGGGCATGGAGCAGCTCTACGCCGCGCGCCGGCGCATGGGTATGCTGTTTCAGTTCGGCGCGCTGTTCACCGACATGAGTGTGTTCGACAACGTGGCCTTTCCGCTGCGCGAGCACACCGACCTGCCCGAGGAGCTGATCCGCGACATCGTGCTGATGAAGCTGCACGCCGTGGGCCTGCGCGGCGCGCGCGACCTCATGCCCAGCCAGGTCTCGGGCGGCATGGCGCGGCGCGTGGCGCTGGCGCGGGCGATTGCGCTCGATCCCGAGCTCATCATGTACGACGAGCCCTTCGCCGGGCTGGATCCGATTTCCCTGGGCACGGCGGCGCAGCTCATACGCGAGCTCAACAACGCCATGGGCCTGACCACGGTCATCGTCTCGCACGACCTGGAGGAGACCTTCCGCCTGGCCGACCACGTCATCATCCTCGGCCCCGGCACCGTGGCCGCGCAGGGCACGCCCGACGAGGTGCGCGCCAGCCAGGATCCGCTGGTGCACCAGTTCGTGCATGCGCTGCCCACCGGCCCCGTGCCGTTTCACTATCCCGGCCCCAGCGTGGCGCAGGACTTCGGCCCCGTCGGGGCGCAACAGCAGGGCGGAGGTATGTCATGAGCTGGTGGCGGCCATCGGATGTGGGCTTTGCCGTGCGCTGCAAGCTGGCCGACGTAGGCATGGGCGCGCGCCTGTTCGCGCGCCTGGTGGCGCTGTTCGGCCCGGCCATGCGCCGCTTTGGCCTGGTGCGCGACCAGGTGCATTTTCTGGGCAACTATTCGCTGTCCATCATCACCATGTCGGGCCTGTTTGTCGGCTTTGTGCTGGCGCTGCAGGGCTACAACGTACTGCAGCTCTATGGCTCGGCCAATTCGCTGGGCCTGGTGGTCACGCTGGGGCTGGTGCGCGAACTGGGGCCGGTGATCACGGCGCTGCTGTTCGCGGGCCGCGCCGGCACCTCGCTGACGGCCGAGATCGGCCTGATGCGCGCGGGCGAGCAGCTCTCGGCCATGGAGATGATGGCTGTGGATCCGGTGCGGCGCATCCTGGCGCCGCGCTTCTGGGGCGGGGTGATCGCCATGCCGCTCTTGGCCCTGGTGTTCAACGCCGTCGGCGTGATCGGCGGCTGGCTGGTCGGCGTGGTGTTGATTGGCGTGGATGCGGGCGCCTTCTGGGGCCAGATGCAGGGTGGCGTCGATGTCTTCAAGGACGTGGGCAACGGCATCGTCAAGAGCCTGGCCTTTGGCGTGGCCGTCACCTTCATCGCCGTGCTGCAGGGCTATGTGGCCAAGCCCACGCCCGAGGGCGTGTCGCGCGCCACCACGCGCACCGTGGTCATGGCCTCGCTTACCGTGCTGGCGTTGGACTTCGTCCTCACGGCAGTGATGTTCAGTATTTGAGGGCGGAACGCACGCCCACAGGGAGAAATTCACCATGCAGCATTCCAAGAACGATCTCTGGGTTGGCCTGTTTGTCCTGCTGGGGGCCGCGGCGCTGATCTTTCTGGCCCTGCAGTCGGCCAATCTGCTGAACCTGAACTTCCGTTCGGGTTACGTGATTTCGGCACGTTTCGACAACATCGGCGGCCTGAAGCCCAAGTCGGCGGTACGCAGCGCCGGCGTGGTCGTCGGGCGCGTGCGCGACATCACCTTCGACGACGCTACTTTTCAGGCGCGCGTGACGCTGGAGCTGGAAAACCGTTACCTTTTCCCCAAGGACAGCTCGCTCAAGATTTTGACCAGCGGGCTGCTGGGTGATCAATACATTGGCATCGAGCCCGGCGCCGACGAACACAACCTGGCGAGTGGCGACCTGGTGACCGCCACGCAGTCGGCCGTGGTGCTGGAAAATCTCATAGGCCAGTTCCTGTACAGCAAGGCCGAGGAAAACGCAGCACCCGCGGGTGCAGGAGGAAAAAAATGACAACCGAGAAACCATCCACGCCCTGGGCTGTGCACCCGGCGGCGCTGCTGCTGGGCGCGGCGCTCCTGAGCGGCTGCGCCACGGGTCCCAACGCCAATCCGGCCGACCCACTGGAACCGTACAACCGCAGCATGTCCACGTTCAACGAGAACGTGGACAAGGCCGTGCTCAAGCCCGTGGCCACGGCCTACCGCGACGTGACGCCGCAGCCCTTGCGCACCGGCGTGACCAACTTCTTTGCCAACCTGGGCGATGCCTGGTCGTTCGTCAACAACGTGTTGCAATTCAAGGGCCGCGAGGCCTTCGACAGCCTGGTGCGACTGAGCGTCAACACCGTGTTTGGCCTGGGCGGCGTGCTCGACGTGGCCAGCGAGGCCGGCATCGACCGCCACAAGCAGGACTTCGGCCTGACCCTGGGCCACTGGGGCGTGCCCACCGGCCCCTACCTGGTGCTGCCGCTGCTGGGGTCGTCCACGGTGCGCGACACGGCGGCCCTGCCGGTCGATTTCTATGTGGGCGACCTGGTGGATCAGGTGGATGACATGGGGGTGCGCAATTCGCTCTATGGCCTGCGCATCATCAACACGCGTGCCAACCTGCTGGGCACGACCTCGGTGATCGATACGGCGGCGCTGGATCGCTACAGCTTCACGCGCGATGCGTACCTGCAGCTGCGCAGTGGCGCGAAGGCCGGCGCTGGTGCTGACGAAGGCAAGCTGCCCGAAGACTATTGATTCCATTTCTAAATCACCCGTATCGTTGTTACTTCGCCTTGTCGTGCTACAGCACTGCCTGCGGCTTCGCGCCTAGACACGAATGATTTGGAAACGGAAGGACATTGACGGCGAGGCTGCGGCCGGTTGCAGCTGCTTGCATACCGGCATGCGGGCGACGCAATGCGCGTGCGTCCACGCCTCACAATCTCGCAACAACCCTGCAAGGATCACCTCATGATGAATCGTCGCACCCTGACGCAATCGGCCGCCGCCCTGGCCGCCGCTGCCTGGCTGCCCTGGCACACGGCCGCGCTGGCCGCCGAGGAGGCGCCCGACGCGCTCGTCAAGCGCCTGTCGGCCGACGTGCTGGACACCTTGCGCAATGACAAGTCCATCAAGTCGGGCGATGTGGACAAGATCATCGCGCTGGTGGACAAGACCATCATGCCGCATGTGAACTTCCGCCGCATGACCGCCGCCGCCGTCGGCCCGGCCTGGCGCAAGGCCACGCCCGAGCAGCAAAAGCGCCTGCAGGATGAGTTCAAGCAGCTCCTGGTGCGCACCTACTCGGGGGCGCTGAACCAGGTTTCGGACCAGAGCATCGTCGTCAAGCCGCTGCGCGCCGCGCCCGGGGACACGGACGTGCTGGTGCGCACCGAGGTCATTGGCCGTGGCGACCCGGTGCAGCTGGACTATCGCCTGGAGAAGTCCCCCGGCGCGGACGGCGGCTGGAAGATCTACAACCTGAATGTGCTCGGCGTGTGGCTGGTGGAGACCTACCGCAGCCAGTTTGCCCAGGAGGTCAACGCCAAGGGCGTGGACGGCCTGATCGCGGCCCTGGCCGCGCGCAACAAGGCCAATGCCGAGGGCACCACCGGTGTCGCCGGCACCAAGTAAGGGCGAGGGGGCCTGCATGCTGGTGTTGCCGGCCGAGCTCACGCACCGCCAGGCCTCCGACGCCCTGCGCATGCTGCTGCAGGCGCTCAAGGCCCAGCGCGAGCCGCAGGTGGTGGTGGACGCCGGGGCCCTGGCTACCTTTGATACGTCGGCCCTGGCCGTGCTGCTGGAATGCCGCCGCACGGCCCTGTTCGACGGCCGCGGCTTCATGGTCAAGGCCCTGCCGCCGGCGCTGGCGAGCCTGGCCGGCCTGTACGGCGTGCAAGAGCTGTTGCCCGCCGTGTGAGGGCTTTGCCCCGCGGGCCAGGCCCCGCCAGCGGGCGGCGCTTAAAATGCCCGGTTCCCATGCCCGCAGTCTCATTTCAATCCGTCTCCAAAATCTTCCCCACATCCAGGGGGCCGTTCCAGGCCCTGCAGGGTGTCAGCCTGGACATCCAGGAGGGCGAATTCTTCGGCCTGCTGGGCCCCAACGGCGCCGGCAAGACCACCCTGATCAGTATCCTGGCCGGCCTGTCGCGCGCGAGCCAGGGGCGCGTCACGGTGCTGGGCCACGACGTGCAAGCCGACTTTGCCGCCGCGCGCCATCGCCTGGGCGTGGTGCCGCAGGAACTGGTGTTCGACCCCTTTTTCAACGTGCGCGAGACGCTGCGCCTGCAGTCGGGCTACTTCGGCGTGAAGAACAACGACGCCTGGATCGACGAGCTGCTGGAGAGCCTGGGCCTGGCCGACAAGGCCACGGCCAACATGCGGCAACTGTCGGGCGGCATGAAGCGGCGCGTGCTGGTGGCCCAGGCCCTGGTGCACAAGCCGCCCATCATCGTGCTCGACGAGCCCACGGCGGGTGTGGACGTGGAGTTGCGCCAGACCCTGTGGCAGTTCGTTGCCCGCCTGAACAAGCGGGGCCACACGGTGCTGTTAACGACGCACTACCTGGAAGAGGCCGAGGCCCTGTGCCACCGCATCGCCATGCTGAAAAACGGCCGCGTGGTGGCGCTCGACAGCACCTCGCAGCTGCTCAAGAGCACCAACATCAGCGTGCTGCAGTTCAAGACCGATGCCCCGTTGCCCGCGGCACTGGCCGGCCTGGCACGAGTCACGGGACGCATCGTGCAGTTGCCGGCGCAGGACGCGGCCGAGATCGAGCACCACCTGGCGGCGCTGCGCCAGGCCGGCATCGCCCCCGAGGATGTGGAGATACGCCGCGCCGACCTGGAGGATGTGTTCCTGCAGGTCATGAACGCCGCCGCAGAAGGGCAGACTTCATGACCGGCTGGCAGACCCTGTTCTACAAGGAAGTGCTGCGCTTTTGGAAGGTTGCCTTCCAGACCGTGGCCGCGCCCGTGCTCACGGCCGTGCTGTACCTGTTGATCTTCAGCCATGTGCTGGAGAGCAGCGTCAAGGTCTACGGCAGCTTGAGCTACACCAGCTTTCTGGTGCCGGGCCTGGTGATGATGAGCCTGCTGCAGAACGCCTTTGCCAACAGCTCGTCCAGCCTGATCCAGAGCAAGATCATGGGCAACCTGGTGTTCGTGCTGCTCACACCCCTGTCGCATCGCGCCTGGTTTGCCGCCTATGTGGGCTCTTCGGTGCTGCGTGGGCTGCTCGTCGGGCTGGGGGTGTTCGGGGTGACGCTGTTCTTTGCACGCCCGGCCTTTGCCGCGCCGCTGTGGATCTTCATCTTCGCCTTTCTGGGCGCGGCGTTGCTGGGCACGCTGGGCGTGGTTGCCGGGCTGTGGGCCGACAAGTTCGACCAGATGGCCTCGTTCCAGAACTTCATCATCATGCCGATGACGTTTTTGTCCGGCGTGTTCTACTCCATCCACTCCCTGCCGCCGTTCTGGCAACAGGCCAGCCGCTTCAACCCGTTTTTCTACATGATCGACGGCTTCCGCTATGGCTTCTTTGGCGTGAGCGACATCTCGCCCTGGATCAGCCTGGCTGTCGTCGGCCTGGCCTGGGCCCTGATCAGCCTGCTGGCGCTGCACCTGCTGCGCACCGGCTACAAGATCCGTAACTGATTGACATTTTTTGCCATGACCGCAGACCACATCAAAGACATCATCCGCGCCGGCCTGGCCTGCGAGCACATCACGCTGGAGGGCGACGGCCGCCACTGGTACGCCGTCATCGTCTCGCCCGAGTTCGAGGGCAAGCGCCCGATCGCGCGCCACCAGCGCGTCTACGCCACGCTGGGCGACAAGATGGCGCGCGATGAGGTGCACGCGCTGTCCATGAAGACCTTCACCCCGGCCGAATGGGCGGCGGCGCAGCAGGATTGATACTCCTGTTTTGATAGCTGTTTGCGTTTGATGGATAAGCGCTAAAGCCCAATTTGACGTAAAGATTTGCCCGATGGACAAGCTATTGGTACATGGCGGCCGCCCACTGCATGGCGAGGTCGTCATCTCCGGCGCCAAGAATGCCGCCCTGCCCGAGATGTGCGCCGCGCTGCTCACGGCTGAGCCCGTGCACCTGATCAACGTGCCGCGCCTGCATGACGTGCGCACCATGCGCAAGCTGCTGGACAACATGGGCGTGGCCAGCGAGACCCATGGCGAGCGCGGCGGCATCAGCTTTGTCGCGCATGATGCGCTCAGCCCCGAGGCGCCCTACGAGCTGGTGAAGACCATGCGTGCCTCGGTGCTGGCGCTGGGGCCGCTGTTGGCGCGCTTTGGCGAGGCCACGGTGTCGCTGCCCGGCGGCTGCGCCATAGGCTCGCGCCCGGTGGACCAGCACATCAAGGGCCTACAGGCCATGGGCGCGCAGATCACGGTCGAGCATGGCTACATGATCGCCAAGCTGCCGCCGGGGCAAAGCCGCCTCAGGGGCGCGCGCATCTCCACCGACATGATCACCGTCACCGGCACCGAGAACCTGCTGATGGCAGCCACGCTGGCCGAGGGCGAGACGGTGCTGCAGAACGCCGCCCAGGAGCCCGAGGTGACCGACCTGGCCGAAATGCTGATCAAGATGGGCGCGAAGATCGAGGGCCATGGCACCAGCCGCATCAGCATCCAGGGCGTGGATCGGCTGCACGGCTGCACGCACCAGGTGGTGGCCGACCGCATCGAGGCCGGCACCTTTTTGTGCGCCGTGGCCGCCACCGGCGGCGACGCCTTTCTGCGCCACGCCCGTGCCGACCATCTGGATGCCGTGATCGACAAGCTGCTGGAGGCCGGCGTGCAGGTCACCGCCGAGGACGGCGGCATGCGCGTGCGCAGCCCTGGCGGCGCGCTGCTGAAGGCGCAGAGCTTTCGCACCACCGAATACCCGGGCTTTCCGACCGACATGCAGGCGCAGTTCATGGCCCTGAACGTGCTGGCCCAGGGCACGTCCACGGTCACCGAGACCATCTTTGAAAACCGCTTCATGCATGTCAATGAGCTCTCGCGCCTGGGCGCGCATATCGCCATTGACGGGCGCGAGGCCACGGTGACCGGCGGCGCCCAGCTGTCTGGCGCCACCGTCATGGCCACCGACCTGCGCGCCTCGGCCAGCCTGGTGATTGCCGGCCTGGTGGCCAGCGGCGAGACCCTGGTTGACCGCATCTACCACCTGGACCGTGGCTACGACCGCATGGAGGACAAGCTGCGCGGCCTGGGTGCCGACATCGAAAGACTCTCCACATGAGCATGATCACCCTGGCCCTGTCCAAGGGCCGCATCTTTGACGAGACCCTGCCGCTGCTGGCCGCCGCCGGCATCACGGTGACGGAAGACCCGGAGAAGTCGCGCAAGCTCATTCTGGCCACCAACCAGCCCCATGTGCGCGTGGTGCTGGTGCGCGCCAGCGACGTGCCGACCTACGTCGAATACGGCGGCGCCGACCTGGGCGTGGCCGGCAAGGACTCGCTGATCGAGCATGGCGGCCAGGGGCTGTTTCGGCCGCTGGACCTGCAGATTGCCAAGTGCCGCGTCAGCGTGGCGGTGCGCAACGGCTTTGATTACCAGGAGGCCGTCACCCAGGGCTCGCGCCTGAAGGTGGCCACCAAGTACACCAGTATCGCGCGCGACTTCTTCTCGGCCAAGGGCGTGCATGTGGACATGATCAAGCTCTACGGCAGCATGGAGCTGGCGCCGCTGACCGGCATGGCGGACGCCATCGTCGATCTGGTCTCCACCGGCAACACGCTCAAGGCCAACGACCTGGTCGAGGTCGAGCACATCATGGACATCAGCAGCCACCTGGTGGTCAACCAGGCCGCGCTGAAATTAAAGCAAGCCGGACTCAAGCCCATCATCGACGCCTTTGCCTCTGCCGTGCCCCAGGATTGATCAGGTTTACTATGCAATTCGTAGCTGCTCCCGCACGCTTGTCAACCGATTCAGCCACTTTTGAGGCTGATTTTGCAGCCCGCCTGCACTGGTCGGCCGAGCAGGACGCCGCCATCGAGGAGCGTGTCGCCGCCATCCTGGCCGACGTGCAGACACGCGGCGACGCGGCGGTGCTCGAATACACCCAGCGCTTTGACGGCGTGCAGGCACAGAGCATGGCCGCGCTGGAGCTGAGCCAGGCCGAATTGAAAGCCGCCTACGACAGCCTGCCGGCCGAGCAAAAAGACGCGCTGACGGCCGCCGCCGCCCGCGTGCGCAGCTACCACGAGGCGCAGAAAAAAGCCTGCGGCGAGAGCTGGAGCTACCGCGACGCGGACGGCACGCTGCTGGGCCAGAAGGTCACCCCACTCGACCGCGTCGGCATCTACGTGCCCGGCGGCAAGGCCGCCTACCCGAGCAGCGTGCTGATGAACGCCATCCCGGCGCATGTGGCGGGCGTGCCCGAGATCATCATGGTCGTGCCCACGCCGCGCGGCGAGAAGAACCCGCTGGTGCTGGCCGCCGCCTACGTGGCGGGCGTGACGCGCGGCTTTACCGTGGGCGGCGCGCAGGCCGTCGCCGCGCTGGCCTACGGCACGGCCACCATCCCCAAGGTGGACAAAATCACCGGCCCCGGCAACGCCTACGTCGCCAGCGCCAAGAAGCGCGTCTTTGGCCAGGTCGGCATAGACATGATCGCCGGCCCGTCAGAAATTCTGGTGCTGGCCGACGGCACAACGCCCGCCGACTGGGTGGCCATGGATTTGTTCAGCCAGGCCGAGCACGACGAGCTGGCGCAGGCCATCCTGCTGTGCCCCGATGCCGACTACATCGCCGCCGTGCAGGCCGCCATCGAGCGCCTCTTGCCCGAAATGCCGCGCGCCGAGATCATCGCCAAATCCTTGGCCGGCCGCGGCGCGCTGATCCACACGCGCAGCATGGAAGAGGCCTGCGAAATATCCAACCGCATCGCGCCGGAACACCTGGAAGTCTCCAGCCGCGAGCCGCAGCGCTGGGAGCCGCTGCTAAGGCATGCCGGCGCCATCTTCCTGGGCGCCTACACCAGCGAATCGCTGGGCGACTACTGCGCCGGGCCCAATCACGTGCTGCCCACCAGCGGCACGGCGCGCTTCTCCTCGCCCCTGGGCGTGTACGACTTCCAAAAGCGCAGCAGCCTGATCGAGGTGAGTGAAGCCGGCGCCCAGGTGCTGGGCCGCATCGCCAGCGTGCTGGCGCGCGGCGAGGGTCTACAGGGACACGCAAGGGCGGCGGAGATGCGGCTGAAATAAGCCCGCGCCCCGATCACGCGCCGCCCCGCAGCACGCCGGCCAGGTCGGCCAGGCCGATGGCCTGCGCGCCGTGGCGCAGCGGAAAGCGCTCCGTGCCCGGGTACACCACCCAGCGCTGCTGCACGCTCAAATCCTGGCAGGCCTGGCCAAAGCCGCGCTCCAGTGACGGGGCGCTGGAGCGTTTGATTTCTATGGCCATTTGCGGCTGGCCGCCGCGCTCTATCAGCAGGTCGACCTCGGCCCCTTCGTGCGTGCGGTAAAACCACGCGCGGCTACCGGCGGGCAGGCTGTGCACCAGGGTTTCGATGGCCAGGCCTTCAAAGCTGGCGCCCGCCACCGGGTGGCCGAGCACGGCGTCCAGCGTCTCCAGGCCCAGCAGGGCATGGACCAGCCCGCTGTCGCGCACATAGACCTTGGGCGTCTTGACCAGGCGCTTGCCCGCGTTGGTGGACCAGGGGCTCAGGCGGCGCACCAGTTGCAGATCGACCAGCAGATCGACATAGCGCACCACGGTGGGCGCGCTCACCCCCAGGCTGGCGGCCAATTGCGACTGGTTGAGCAGCCCGCCCTGCTGGTGCGCCAGCATGGTCCATAAGCGCTCCAGAGCCTGGGCGGGCATGCGCGGCGCGAACATGGGGACGTCGCGCTCCAGGTAAGAGCGGATGAAATCCTGGCGCCAGGTAAAGCTCAGGCCGTCGCTGGCGGCCAGCAGGCTGTCGGGAAAACCGCCCCGGCTCCACAGCACATCGGTGGGCAGGCCATGGGCCGTGGCCTCTGGGGCATTGACGGGCGCCATCTCCAGATAGGCCACGCGCCCGGCCAGGCTCTCGCTGGACTGGCGCATCAAATCCAGCGCGGCCGAGCCCAGCAGCAAGAAATGCCCAAAATGCTGGCCCGCCGCGCGGCGCTCGTCGATCAGGCCGCGCAGCACGGCGAAGATTTCCGGCGCGCGGTGGATTTCGTCAATGACCACCAGCTTGGGCGCCTGCATGCGCAGATAGGCCTCGGCATCGTCCAGGCGCCGGCGATCGGAGGGTAGCTCCAGATCCAGATAGGTGGCACCCTGCGGCCAGCTGGCGGCCAGGCGCCGGGCCAGCGTGGTCTTGCCCACCTGGCGTGGCCCCAGCAGCACCACGGCAGGCGCGGCGTGGCGCAGCCGGTCGGCGACCAGGGATTCGATGTGGCGGGTGATGTCCAATGGTTGCATTCACGAAAATTATAAGTGTGACTTTTAATTTTCGTGGTTGCATTGCTGGGTTGGTATGGGTTGCCAAGTGGGCGGAAGCATGTTCAGCTGCCACTATCATGGCACTCGGGCGCCAATATCTACTAGCGCGAAGGAATTTGTTGCATGGCTGGATGGACGTTTCAAACCAATCCGTTTTACCTGCACAAGCTGCTGGAAGACTGTCACAGCGGTGCCTTGCAGCTACCCGACTTCCAGCGCAGCTGGGTGTGGGACGAGGAGCGCATCAAGAGCCTGATCGCCTCGGTGTTGCGGGCGTTTCCGGTGGGGGCGTTGACGACACGGCATTCATCCTGCTGATCAGGCAGTGGAGCCATGGAAAGTGGTATGCCGCATTTGCTGCTGACGATCTTTGCCGGCCATGCTGATGTAACGGTACCAGGTCTGACAACTGCAGCGTGTCGTGTTCCGATACGGTTTGACCCACAAGCGCTGCGGCTGGAGGCGTTCCTGCCCGCCACAGATCCAGTTTGTCGCGCATTGGTGGATGAGCGGAGGTCTGTCGCCATTCACCTGTGCAATGTGGTGCTTGGCGACCCGGCAGCCACGGTGCAGCTACGAGCGCAGGAGTTGCGGCTGTACCGCAACAACCCGCTGTCCGCATGGCCCGAGTGGAGCGGGCTAACTGATTGCGAGCTGGAGCCCGAGGCCAGAGAAACGCGGCGCCTGGAGTTGGCGCCGTCGGCGCAGCAGCTTGAGTTCATTGCGGATGATGAGCTTTCTCGCGCACATCCTTTTCAGGTCTATTTCGGCGGAGCACTGGCAGGTTTGCGCGCACCGCTTCCCTTGGAGCGCACAGCCGACACGCCCGCTGTTTCCTTTTGCTGCAACCACCCGCAATCCGGCGTGTTGTGCGCATTCGGGGAAGAAGATTTTTTCTCGCTGGAGCCGCGCATCCACGCGGCATGGATGCTGATCCATGGACGCAGGCTTGCGCCCGTGTTGCAGATTCAGGGGCGGAAGATTGGTTTCTTTGGCCACACTGCATGCAGAAAACCGTCGTACCTGCCATTGCTCGATGGCTGGGGCTCTGCATTGCCCGACAGTGTCATGCGCGGTTTTGTGTACATGGAGAGGGACCGTTTCAGCAAGGCGTACCGGGCACTGAAATATTTCCTTGATGGGAAACAGGCGGATGCTTCGCTGGAAGCGCGCTACATGCTCTTGATGAATTGTGTTGAGGCCATGGATGGTGTGTGGCAACTCACAGAGAGCACCACGGCGGCGCTGCTGGGTGTCTCTGACGCTGCTGCCTTTTTATTCAATGGCATGCGCAACAAGCTGGTGCATGGGCACGGCAGCTATGCGCAAGCGTTTGCTGCGCTTGGCAAGGACAAACTGGACAGCCGCCAGCCGCAAATGGAGCCGGAGCTTGCGGGTTGCATTCAGGAGCAACAGCTTGACTTCGTTCAATTGTGGTTCAGGCTGTGCGAGCGGCTGGATGCGTTCTGGTGCGCTTATCTCGGCGTCCCCGCAGATATGGTGCAGGACAGGTACTCACCAGTCACGCTGATGCCTGCGGTGGATTTGCCCGCGCTGGATCGTGTGATCAAGCAGTGCCAGAACACAGGCAACAACTCGGACAAGGAGTCGCCAGAAATGGAGGAGCTTAGGCGGCAGATCCTGAAGCTGAAACAGAAGAACGATGATCTGAAGGAAAAGCTCAAGGAGCAGGGGCAAGCATATGCACGGCTGAAGAGCGAGCTGGGGTCGAATGATTGATTCTTAAAATCAACACGAATTTCGTGCAACACGAATTCCGTGTACGATGGAGCTATGAAAAACCTCACCATCACCGTCGAAGACAGCGTGCTCGAATGGGCGCGCATCGAGGCGGCGCGCCGGGGCACCAGCGTCTCGCGCATGGTGGGCGACTTCATGGCCGAGATGATGCAGCGTGAGGACGCCTACGAGCGTGCCTACCTGGCCTGGCGCACGGATGAGCGCAGCTGGCAAGCCCAGGTTGCAGCAAAGCCAATAGCGCGTCGCGCAAGCGCAGCAAGGACTAGCGGCCAAAATAACCAAAAAACCGCGGAGGGCGCATGAACCCGGTGTTCGTCGATACCTCGGTGCTCATCGCGGCTGAGGACACGGCCGGCGGCGCGCTCTACCAGGCCTGCCTGGACTGGCTGGATCTGCTCTGGCGCACGCGCAGCGGCCGCACCGGATGCCAGGCGCTGGTGGAGTTCTACGACCAGGTGACGGCCGCGCCCCAACCGCTGCCGCGCGGCGACGCCCGCGCCGCCATGCGCCGCTACCAGACCTGGACGCCCTGGAAGACCGACGCCGCGACGCTGGAGACCGCCTGGGCCATCGAAGCGCGCCATGCGCTCGCCTTTGGCGACTGCTTGCAGCTCGCCTGCGCCCAGCACAGCGGCTGCGCGGCCATGCTCACCCTGGCCCTGCCGCATGGCGCGGTGTTTGCCGGCGCGGCCGTGTGGCATCCGCTGCAGCAAGCCTTGCCCGCATTGGAGAAAGACCCGCAATGAACGAAATTTCCACCCCCTTGCAGCAGGCGGCGCTGGCGCGCATACGCCCGGATGTGCGCGCCATGCACGCCTATGTGGTGCAGGGCGCCGACGGCATGCTGAAGATGGACGCCATGGAGAACCCCTTTGCCCTGCCGCCCGCGCTGCAGGCGCAGCTGGGCCAGCGCCTGGGCGCCCTGGCGCTGAACCGCTATCCCGGCCCGCGCGGCGACGAGCTGCGCGCCGCGCTGGCGCGCCACGCCGGCATGCCCGAGGGCTGCGCGCTGATGCTGGGCAATGGCTCGGACGAGCTCATCAGCCTGCTGGCCCTGGCCTGCGCCCAGAGCGGCGCCACGGTGCTGGCGCCGGTGCCGGGCTTTGTGATGTATGCCATGAGTGCCCAGTTGCAGGGCCTGGGCTTCGTCGGCGTGCCGCTCACGGCGGACTTTGCGCTGGATGAATCCGCCATGCTGGCGGCGATTGCCCAGCACCGCCCGGCCATCACCTTCATCGCCTACCCGAACAACCCCACGGCCACGCTGTGGGACGATGGCGCGGTGCAGCGCATCGTGGACGCCGTCGGCGCCCAGGGCGGCATCGTGGTCATGGACGAGGCCTACCAGCCCTTTGCCAGCCGCAGCTGGATAGAGCGCATGCGAGCCGAGCCGGCGCGCAACGGCCATGTGCTGTTGATGCGCACCTTGAGCAAATTTGGCCTGGCGGGTGTGCGTCTGGGTTACCTGATAGGCCCGAGGCAGCTCGTGGCCGAGGTGGACAAGGTGCGCCCGCCCTACAACATCAGCGTGCTCAACTGCGAGGCGGCGTTGTTCGCCCTGGAGCATGCCGAGGTCTTCGCCGCCCAGGCCGCCGAGATCCGCGCCGAGCGCGAGCGCATCGTGCCGCTCCTGCGCGCCATGCCCGGCGTGCAGAAGGTGTGGGACAGCCAGGCCAACATGGTGCTGCTGCGCGTGCGCGATGCGGCCAAGACCTTTGCCGGCATGAAGGCGCGCAAGGTTCTCGTCAAGAACGTTTCTACAATGCATTTCCTGCTGGCGAACTGCCTGCGTCTGACGGTGGGCAGCCCTGCCGACAATGCCCAGATGCTGGCGGCGCTTGAGGCCTCCCTATGACTTCTTCCGCACTCGTACCCTCCAACCCCGAACCTGGCGCCGAGCGCATCGCCGAGGTCAGCCGCAACACGGCCGAGACGCGCATCAGCGTGCGCGTCAACCTTGACGGCACGGGCGCCGCCCACTTGCACACGGGCATTGGCTTCTTCGACCACATGCTGGACCAGATCGCGCGCCACGGCCTGATCGACATGGATGTGGACTGCGACGGCGACCTGCACATCGACGGCCACCACACGGTCGAAGACGTGGGCATCACCCTGGGCCAGGCCTTTGCCCGCGCCGTGGGCGACAAGAAGGGCATACGCCGCTACGGCCATGCCTATGTGCCGCTGGACGAGGCGCTGTCGCGCGTGGTGGTCGATTTCTCCGGCCGCCCGGGCCTGCACCTGCACATTCCGTTCACGGCGGCCAGCATCGGCGGCTTCGACACCCAGCTCACCTACGAGTTCTTCCAGGGTTTTGTGAACCACGCGGGCGTGACGCTGCACATCGACAACCTGAAGGGCATCAACGCCCACCACCAGTGCGAGACGGTGTTCAAGGCCTTCGCACGCGCGCTGCGCGATGCCTTGGCGCGCGATCCGCGCGCGGCGGGCGTCATACCGTCCACCAAGGGTTCCTTGTAAAAATTCAAGTCAAAATGGCCTGTAACGCTTATTTATCAAGCGCAAACAGCTATGAATAATATAGTAAAAACCGTGGCTATCGTGGACTACGGCATGGGCAATTTGCGCTCCGTCTCCCAGGCCGTGCAGGCCGCGGCCCAGGGCAGCGGCTGGCATGTCGCCGTCACCGCCGATCCTGATGTGGTGCACGCCGCCGCCCGCGTGGTACTGCCCGGCCAGGGCGCCATGCCCGACTGCATGCGCGAGCTGCGCGAATCCGGCCTGCTCGAATCGGTGCTGGAGGCCGCGGCCACCAAGCCGCTGTTCGGCGTCTGCGTGGGCATGCAGATGCTGCTGGACCACAGCGCCGAGGGCGACGTCGCCGGCCTGGGCCTGATCCCGGGCGAGGTGCTCAAGTTCGACCTGGCCGGCCGCACCCAGGCCGACGGCAGCCGCTTCAAGGTGCCGCAGATGGGCTGGAACCGCGTGCGTCAGATGCGCCATGGCGGCCAGCTGCATGCCATGTGGGCCGGCGTGCCGGACGACAGCTACTTCTACTTTGTGCACAGCTTCTACGCGCGCCCGGCCAACCCGGCGCATTGCGCGGGCCAGGCCGACTACGGCGCGCCCTTTGCCGCGGCCATCGCGCGCGATAATATTTTTGCCACCCAGTTCCACCCGGAAAAGAGTGCCGAACATGGGTTGGCGCTGTACCGCAACTTCCTGCACTGGAAGCCCTGACTGACTGGTGGTGCGTTGTGGGTTGAGCGTTTTGCGATACCCACATTGCATATCGCTCAACCTTCAACGCTCAACGCTCAATCTCTCCCAGACCATGCTGCTCATCCCCGCCATCGACCTCAAGGACGGCCACTGCGTACGCCTCAAGCAAGGTGACATGGACCAATCGACCACCTTTGGCGAAGACCCCGCCGCCATGGCGCGCAAATGGCTGGATGCCGGCGCACGCCGCCTGCACCTGGTGGACCTGAACGGCGCCTTTGCCGGCCAGCCCAAGAACAAGGCCGCCATCAAGTCCATCCTGGCCGAGGTGGGCGCGGACATCCCGGTGCAGCTGGGCGGCGGCATACGCGACCTGGACACGATTGAGCGCTACATCGATGCCGGGCTGGAGTACGTCATCATCGGCACCGCTGCGGTGAAGAACCCGGGCTTTCTGAAGGACGCCTGCAGCGCCTTTGCCGGCCACATCATCGTCGGCCTGGACGCCAAGGACGGCAAGGTGGCGACCGATGGCTGGAGCAAGCTGACCGGCCACGACGTCGTCGATATGGCGAAGAAGTTCGAGGACTGGGGCGTCGAATCCATCATCTACACCGACATCGGCCGCGACGGCATGCTCTCGGGCATCAACATCGAGGCCACGGTGCGGCTGGCGCAGGCGCTGTCCATCCCCGTCATCGCCTCGGGCGGCCTGGCCGGCATCGCTGACATCGAGAAACTCTGCGAGGTCGAGATCGAGGGGGTGGAGGGTGTCATCTGCGGGCGCGCCATCTACTCGGGCGATCTGGACTTTGCCTCCGCCCAGGCGCGCGCCGACGAATTGGCCGGGGCCTGATGCGTCAGCAGCTCGGCAGGGCGCGGCCCCTGTTGAGCGCATCCACCGTGTCCAGCATCACAGTCCAGTAACGGGGCAGCGCCGCCCACGGGTTCCCGGTGTTGCTTGCGTAGTCGTAGTGCAGGTCGGTGGCGCTTTCGGCCTGCGAATTTGCGGTTTCCAGTAGAAATCAAAAAACTCTCAGTCTCTGAGTCAGCAGTCACCTTCGGCGTGGCAGTGACGGGAGTTGACAGCCGCGTCAGCGACAATATTCGCGAGTAGTGCAACCCAAGGAGGGTGTTTTGATCCTGGTGACCGGAGGCGCGGGCTATATCGGCTCGCACATGTGTGTGGCGCTGGCGCAGGCGAACGAGTCCTGCCTGGTGCTGGACAACTTCAGTAACACCCGCCCGTCGGTGCTGGAGCGCATTGGGCGCATCACCGGGCAGGCGCCCGAGTGCGTGGAGGGCGACATACGCGATGCAGCCTTGCTGAAGCAGTTGTTTGCGAACAACAAAATCTCTGCCGTCATCCATTTCGCCGCGCTCAAGGCGGTGGGCGAGTCGGTGCGCGAGCCGCTGCGCTACTACGAGAACAACGTCGCCGGTACCGTGACCCTGCTGCAGGCCATGCAGCGGGCCGGTGTGCGCCAGCTGGTGTTCTCGTCCTCGGCCACGGTGTATGGCGACCCCGCCAGCCTGCCCATTCGCGAGGACTTTCCGCTCTCGGCCACCAACCCCTATGGCTGGAGCAAGCTGATGATGGAGCAGATGCTGGCCGACCTGGACGCCAGCGAGCCAGGCCAGTGGCGCATTGCGCGCCTGCGCTACTTCAACCCCGTGGGCGCGCACGAGAGCGGTCTGATCGGAGAAGACCCGCAGGGCGTGCCCAACAACCTCCTGCCCTATGTGGCGCAGGTGGCCAGCGGCCAGCGCGAGTTCCTGAACGTCTGGGGCAATGACTACTCCACGCCCGACGGCACGGGCCAGCGCGACTACATCCATGTCTGCGACCTGGCCGAGGGCCATGTGGCGGCGCTGCGCTACCTGCGCCAGCACCCGGGCCTGCTGACGGTGAACCTGGGCACGGGCCGGCCGGTGTCGGTGCTGGAGATGGTGCGCGGCTTCGAGGCCGCCAGCGGTCGCCCGGTGCGCTACCAGATCGGGCCGCGCCGCGCCGGCGACGTGGCCGCCTGCTGGGCCGACCCCGGCCTGGCCGAGCGCCTGCTGGGCTGGCGCGCAACGCGTGACGTGCAGGCCATGTGCCAGGACGCCTGGCGTTGGCAGGACGGCGTGGCGCGTCAGCTGCAGGGCGCCTGAGTCGTGCTATCTTGCCCGCCCCAGTCGTGAAACCATTGCCATGCTTGCCAAACGCATCATTCCCTGCCTGGACGTGACCGGTGGTCGCGTCGTCAAGGGCGTCAACTTTGTCGAACTGCGCGACGCCGGCGACCCGGTGGAGATCGCCGCGCGCTACAACGAGCAGGGCGCTGACGAGCTCACCTTCCTCGACATCACCGCCACCAGCGACGGGCGCGACCTGATCCTGCCCATCATCGAGGCCGTGGCCAGCCAGGTCTTCATTCCGCTCACGGTGGGTGGCGGCGTGCGCACCGTGCAGGATGTGCGGCGCCTCTTGAACGCCGGGGCGGACAAGACCAGCTTCAACTCGGCCGCCATCGCCAACCCCGAGGTCATCAACCAGGCGAGCGACAAATACGGCGCGCAGTGCATCGTGGTGGCCATAGACGCCAAGCGCCGCCAGGGTCAGGACCTGGCCGAGCGCGGCGCGGGCTGGGACGTGTACAGCCACGGCGGGCGCCAGAACACCGGGCTGGACGCCGTGCGCTGGGCCGTGGACATGGCGCGCCGCGGCGCGGGCGAGATCCTCTTGACCAGCATGGACCGCGACGGCACTAAGAGCGGCTTTGACCTGCAGCTGACGCGCGCCGTGAGCGACGCCGTCGATGTGCCCGTGATCGCCTCGGGCGGCGTGGGCAACCTGGATCACCTGGCCGATGGCGTGAGCATCGGCGGGGCCGATGCCGTGCTGGCGGCGAGCATCTTTCACTACGGCGAGTTCACCGTGCGCCAGGCCAAGGAGCATATGCACGCGCGCGGCATTCCCGTGCGGCTTTAAACTATTCCAATGAAATATGGCTGTAGCACTTATGTATCAAGCGCAAACAGCTATAAAAATAATAGTAATACTGGTGCCGTGCCAAAGCACGACAATGGCGTCATGAACTGGCTTGATCAAGTGAAATGGGACGCGCAGGGTCTGGTGCCCGTGATTGCGCAGGAGGCCGCCACCGGGGACGTGTTGATGTTCGCCTGGATGAACCGCGAGGCCCTGGCCAGGACGGCCGAGCTGGGCCGCGCCGTGTACTACAGCCGCTCGCGCGGCCGGCTTTGGTTCAAGGGCGAAGAATCAGGCCATGTGCAGCAGGTGCACGAGATGCGCCTCGATTGCGACAACGACGTGGTGCTGCTCAAGGTCACGCAGCTGGGCCATGAGCCTGGCATCGCCTGCCACACCGGGCGGCACAGCTGCTTCTTCAGTGTCCTCAAGGACGGTGCCTGGCAGGCCGTCGATCCGGTCTTGAAAGACCCCGAGTCCATCTACAAGTAAAGCCCATGTCCAGCACTGACTCCCTCGCCCGCCTGGCCGCCGTGATCGAGAGCCGCAAGAGCGCCAATGGCGGCGACCCGCAGGCCAGCTATGTCGCGCGCCTGCTGCACAAAGGGCCCGATGCCTTCCTGAAGAAGATTGGCGAGGAGGCCACAGAGGTGGTCATGGCCGCCAAGGACGTGGATCACGGCGCCGCACCCGCGAAGCTGGTGTATGAGGTGGCCGACCTGTGGTTTCACTCCATGATTGCCCTGGCCCACTACGGCCTCGCCCCGGCCGACGTGATCGCCGAGCTCGAGCGCCGCGAGGGCACCAGCGGCATCGAGGAAAAGGCGCTGCGCAAGGTGGCGGGCCGCGCCCTGGAAGAAGGGGAGGCACCGTGAGCAACGACATCATCGACATGGAGCCCGACGAGCGGGCGGAGAGCCTCAAGACCATAGGCTGGGTGAGCTACATCCTGCACCTGATCGTGGCCGTGGGCGCCGTCATGCCCGGCGCCCAGCCCGGCGTGGCGCTGCTCATCATCGCGCTGGTCATCGACCTGGTGAAAAAGGGCGATGCCGAGGGGACCTGGCAGGCCAGTCATTTCTCCTGGCGCATCAGCACCGTGCTCTGGGCCGGCGTGCTGTATGTGGTGACGGCGCCGCTGTGGCTGTTCTTCGTGTTCCCGGGCTGGGTGGCCTGGGGGTTGATCTCGATATGGTTCCTGTACCGCATCGTGCGCGGCATGGTGGCCATGAACAAGGGCCAGGCCATCGATGTCTGAAGTCGCAGCCACGCCACCGCTGAATCTGGCGCTGCAGGGCGGCGGCTCGCATGGGGCGCTGACCTGGGGCGTGCTGGACGCGCTGCTTGAAGACGGCGGTTTTACCTTCGAGGGCATCAGCGGTACCAGCGCCGGCGCCATGAATGCCGTGGCCCTGGCCCATGGCTTTGCCCAGGCAGCGTTGCAGCACAAGGATGCCCATGAGGCGCACCAGGCCGGCTGCGCCCTCGCGCGCCAGACGCTCGCGCAGCTGTGGGAAGGCGTGGGCACCATGGGCAGCCTGCTGTGGGGCGTGCCGCTGCAGGGCAACCCGTTCCTGGGCATGCTGAGCCAGTGGCTCTCGCCCTACCAGACCAATCCGCTGGGCATCAACCCGCTGCGCGGCCTGCTCGAGCGCGTGGTGGACTTCGACGCCCTGTGCCATGCGCGCCATGCGCTGGTGCCCAAGGTGTTCGTCTGCGCCACCAATGTGCGCACGGGACGCGGCGAGATCTTCTCGGGCGCGCGCCTGTCGGCCGACGCCGTCATGGCCTCGGCCTGCCTGCCGCTTTTGTTCAAGGCGGTGCAGATCGATGGCGAGCATTACTGGGATGGCGGCTTCTCCGGCAACCCGGCGCTGTACCCGCTGATCTACCAGACGCAATGCGCCGACGTGCTGCTGGTGCAGATCAACCCGATAGAACACCCTGACCTGCCCGATACCGCGCCGGAGATCATGGAGCGCATGAACGAGGTCACCTTCAACGCCAGCCTGCTGGGCGAGTTGCGCGCCATCGACTTCGTGCGCCGCCTGCTGGCCGAGGGGCGGCTCGATCCCCAGCACTACAAGAGCATGCGCATGCACCGCATCGATGGCGGCCGCGTGCTGGCGCCGTTTGGCGACGCCAGCAAGTCACGCGCCGACATGGCCTTTGTGCGCCAGCTGTTCGAGCTGGGGCGCACCCAGGGCAAGCAATGGCTGCGACGCCACCGCCGCGACGTGGGCGTGCAGCACACATTGCATTTGACCGACAATCACTGACTGTTTTCGCTGCTTTGCTTCATAGCCGCTCCATGCACGACCCCAACTGCCTTTTCTGCAAGATCATTGCCGGCCAGATCCCGTCGAAGAAGGTCTACGAGGACGAACAGGTCTTCGCCTTTCATGACATACACCCCTGGGCGCCGGTGCATTTTCTCATCGTGCCCAAGCTGCACCTGCCTTCCATGGCGTCCGCCACGCCCGAGCATGCCGGCCTGCTCGGCCACATGATGCTGCTGGCCCCCAGACTGGCCATCGAGCAGGGCTGCAACCCCTATCCGGACGGGGGCTACCGCATCGTGGTGAACACCGGCACCGAGGGCGGCCAGGAGGTGCACCACCTGCACATGCATGTGATCGGTGGCCCGCGCCCCTGGTTGCGCGGTTGACCTGCAGCACAGGGCAGCCGCAAGGGTTAAGCCGGTTGCGACTGGGGCGGGTCTAAAATGTGAGGCATTCGTTAGGAGATTTCCATGGGTTCGTTTTCCATTTGGCACTGGCTCATCGTGCTGCTGATCGTGGTCATGGTGTTCGGCACCAAGAAGCTCAAGAACATTGGCTCCGACCTGGGCGGCGCCGTGAAGGGCTTCAAGGACGGCATGAAGGAGGGCGCCAGCAGTGATGAGCAGGCGGGTGCCAACGCGCCTGCCGGCCAGGTCACCAACACCACGGCCGCCGACAAGACCACCATCGACGTGCAAGCCAAGCAAAAGAGCTGAGCGCGCCGGCTGAGCGTTTTTCATGATCGACATTGGCCTGTCCAAGATGGCGCTGATAGGCGCCGTGGCTCTCATCGTCATCGGCCCGGAGAAGCTGCCGCGCGTGGCGCGCACCGTCGGCACCCTGCTGGGTAAGGCGCAGCGCTATGTGTCCGACGTCAAGGCCGAGGTCAACCGTTCCATGGAGCTCGACGAGCTGCGCAAGATGAAGGATACGGTGGAGGGTGCCGCGCGCGACGTGGAGCAATCCATACAGACCAGCGCCAGCGACTTCCAGAAGGACATGGAAAGCAGTCTGGGCGAAGACTTCACCCCGCTGGGCGAGCCATCCGGCGCGCAAGAGCTGTCCTCCGTGGTTCCTGCCTACAAGCACCCGGGCAAGAACTGGCGCCTCAAGCGCGGCGCCATGCCCCAGTGGTACAAGGCGCGTGCCGGTGTGCGCACCAAGGCCCAGTCCGGTGCGGCGCGCGTGGCGCGCTTTCGGCCCCAAAAATTCCATTGACCCCCTTTGAATGGCTGCACCGCCCGTCGTGCAGCCTGGGCCGGCGCCAAGCCGGCCACCTGCCCCGCCATGCCTGAAACACCGAACCCTGAAGACGAACTCGCCGGTACCGAGCAGCCCTTCGTGCAGCACCTGATGGAGCTGCGCGACCGCCTGGTCAAGGCCATGATCGCCATCGGGGTTGTCGCCGCCGCGCTGTTCTTCTACCCCGGCCCGGGCCAGCTCTACGACCTGCTGGCCGCGCCGCTGGTGGCGCACCTGCCCCAGGGCGCCACCATGATCGCCACCTCGGTGATCTCGCCCTTCATGGTGCCCTTGAAGATTCTGCTGATGTCGGCCTTTCTGATCGCTCTGCCCTTTGTGCTATGGCAGGTCTGGGCCTTTGTTGCGCCGGGTCTGTATGCGCATGAGAAGCGCCTGGTGCTGCCGCTGGTCGTCTCCAGCACCGTGCTGTTCTTCATCGGCGTGGCGTTTTGCTACTTTTTCGTCTTTGGCCAGGTGTTCAGCTTCATCCAGGGCTTTGCGCCCAAGAGCATCACCGCCGCGCCAGACATCGAAGCCTACCTGGGCTTTGTCATGACCATGTTCCTGGCCTTCGGCCTGGCGTTCGAGGTACCCATTGCCGTGGTCGTGCTGGCGCGCATGGGCGTGGTCAGCGTGGAAAAGCTCAAGAGCTTTCGCGGCTACTTCATCGTCGTCGCCTTCGTGATCGCCGCCATCGTCACGCCGCCCGACGTAGTGTCGCAGCTGGCGCTGGCGATTCCCATGTGCCTGCTGTACGAGGTGGGCATCTGGGCGGCGCAGGTTTTCATCCGCCACACGCAGGCGCCCGAGGAATCGCAGGAGTCCACCTCCTGATATTGATGAAAATAGCTGTTTGCGCCCGCACATCAAGCGCATGTTGCTATTAATTTAATAGTAAATTTCAGCGGCGCTGCTGCATGCGCGGGCGTGTGCCCGGCACCACCGACAGCTCCAGCTGCCTGTCGCCACGCTGCAGCTCGAAGCTGGCGGCCTTGCCCGGCTGCAGGCCGGCCACGGCGGTGAGCAGTTGCGAGACATTGTCGGTGGGCTTGCCGGCCACGCTCAGGATCACGTCGCCGGGGCGTATGCCGCCTTGCGCCGCGGGCGCGCCCTGCAACACGCCGGTGATGATCACGCCCCGCGTGGCCTGCACGCCAAAGGTCTGGGCCAGCTCCGGTGACAGCTCGCCCGGCTCCACGCCTATCCAGCCGCGCGTCACCTGACCGTCACGCACGATGCCGTCGAGCACCAGCTTGGCCGTGGACACGGGGATGGCAAAGCCAATGCCCATGCTGCCGCCCGAGCGCGAGTAGATGGCGGTGTTGATGCCCATCAGGTTGCCATTCACATCCACCAGCGCGCCGCCGGAGTTGCCAGGGTTGATGGCCGCATCGGTCTGGATGAAGTTCTCGAAGGTGTTGATGCCCAGCTGGTTGCGCCCCAGCGCCGAGACGATGCCGCTGGTGACCGTCTGGCCCACGCCAAAGGGGTTGCCAATGGCCAGCACCTGGTCGCCCACGTCGAGCCTGTCCGAGTCGCCGAGCACGATCACCGGCAGCTTGTCCAGCTGCACCTTGAGCACGGCCAGGTCGGTGTCGGGGTCGGTGCCAATCACCGTGGCACTGGCGCGGCGGCTGTCGGTGAGCGTGACCTCGATCTCGTCGGCGCCCTCAACCACATGGTTGTTGGTCAGGATGTAGCCCTCGGGGCTGATGATCACGCCACTGCCCAGGCCGGTCTGCGCCTGCGCGCCCTGGTCGCCAAAGAAGAACTGGAACCAGGGGTCGTTGCTGCGCGGGTGGCGCACCTCCTTGCTGGTATTGATGCTGACCACGGCCGGCGCCGCCTTGCGCGCCGCGGCACTGAAGCTGCCGGCCGCGGGCTGGGCGCCCGTACTGGGCGGCGCCTCGATGAGGGAAATGCCGGCACCGCTGGTGGTCGCACCGCGTTGCAGCCAGCCGGGCTGCAGCGTGGCGACGACGAAATAGGCGGCGGCGAGCACCGTCACGGCTTGGGAAAACAGCAACCAATAGCGTTTCATGATGCGGGGGAGGGCGGCCCTGGTGGGCAAAAGGCAATTATCGCGTGTTTGCCGCAGGCACTGGCGGTGCTTGGGCACAATCGGCGGCATGAGCATCCAGCGATCTGAATTACTGGCGCATTTCGACGCGCTGCTGCAGCCCGAGCGCTTCAAGGACTATGGCCCCAACGGCCTGCAGGTGGAGGGTGCGCAGACGATACGGCGCATCATCAGCGGCGTCACCGCCAGCCGCGCGCTGATCGATGCGGCCATAGCGGCGCGCGCCGACGCCATCTTCGTGCACCACGGCCTGTTCTGGCGTGGCATGGACGGGCGCGTCACGGGCTGGATGAAGCAGCGCCTGCAGCGCCTGCTGGCGCATGACATCAACCTGTTTGCCTACCACCTGCCGCTGGACGCCCACCCTGAGCTGGGCAACAACGCGCAGCTGGGCCGGGTGCTGGGCTGGCAGGCCGATCAACGCTTTGGCGAGCAGGATCTGGGTTTTGCCGCGCCGGCCGCATTCGCCAGCGCCGCT
Source organism: Diaphorobacter limosus (assembly GCF_033100095.1). NCBI lineage: Bacteria > Pseudomonadati > Pseudomonadota > Betaproteobacteria > Burkholderiales > Comamonadaceae > Diaphorobacter > Diaphorobacter limosus. Next base: position 3,507,657 of record NZ_CP136921.1, read on the forward strand.
GAACTGGCAGCCCATGTGCAGGCGACCCTGGGCCGCTCCGTGACACTGGTGGCGCCCGAGGGCGCGCACCCCATGCGCCGCGTGGCCTGGTGTACGGGCGGGGCGCAGGGTTTTTTCGAATCGGCCATTGCCGCCGGGGCGGATGCCTTCATCACCGGCGAGATCTCCGAGCCCCAGACGCACCTGGCGCGCGAGACCGGCGTAGCCTTCATCGCCGCCGGCCACCACGCCACGGAGCGTTATGGCGCACCGGCCGTCGCGGCGCATGTGGCGCAGCAGCTGGGCCTGGAGCATCGGTTCATCGACATTGATAATCCAGCCTGATTATTTTGATAGCGTCTCACGCTTTATGGGTGAGCGCTAGAGCCTGATTTGGTATATTTTTTGATGAGCACATCTCTCCCACTGGCCATTACCCAGGGCGACCCGGCCGGCATAGGCCCGGAGATCGTCGCCAAGGCCTTTCGCGACGCACCCCGGGACATGCGTGGCTGCTTTGTCGTTGGCGACCTGGCCACGCTGCGCCGTGCCGCGGCCTGCATCGAGCGGCCGGGCAACACCAGCCTGCCGCTGGCGCGCATCGACGCCCTGCAGGATGTGGCGCTGGTGCCGCCGCGCTGCCTGCCGGTGTGGCAGCTGCCAGAGCTGGCTGGCGGCGAACGTGAGCCATGGGGCCGGGTGAGCGCCGGTGCCGGGCGCGCCGCTGCGGCCTGCGTGCTCTGGGCGGCACGGGCGGCGCTTGCCGGCCAGGTCGCGGCGCTGGTGACGGCGCCACTGCACAAGGAATCGCTGGCAGCCGCGGGCGTGCCGTTTCCGGGCCACACCGAGTTGCTGCAGGCCGAGGCGGCGCGTCATGCCGGCGTGCCCATTGCGCAGATGCCGGTGCGCATGATGCTGGCCAGCGACGAGCTGCGCACGGTGCTGGTCAGCATCCACCTGTCGCTGCGCGAGGCCATTGCCGCCGTGACGCAGGACAACCTGCTGCAGACGCTGCGCATCACCCATGCGGCCCTCTCGCGCAGCCTGGGACGGGCGCCGCGCATCGGCGTGGCAGGGCTCAACCCCCATGCGGGCGAGGGCGGCCTGTTTGGCCGCGAGGAGCTGGACATCATCGCCCCGGCCATCGCCCAGGCGCGCGCCGAGGGCCTGGACGCACAAGGCCCCTACGCGCCCGACACCATCTTCATGCGCGCGCGCTGTACGGCCGGCAGGCCGGGCGAGTTCGACGTGGTGCTGGCCATGTACCACGACCAGGGCTTGATCCCCGTGAAATACCTGGGCGTGGACAAGGGCGTGAACGTCACCCTGGGCCTGCCCCTGGTGCGCACCAGCCCGGACCATGGCACGGCCTTTGACATCGCGGGACGGGGCGTGGCCGATGCCGCCAGCCTGATCGAGGCCGTGCGCATGGCGCGTGCGCTGGCAGGTTGAACAATCGTCAAAAAGACAAACGCCCGTGGCAATTGCGCCACGGGCGTTTGGTGCGAGCAGAAAAAAATCAGCGCTTGAGGCTGTCGCGGATCTCGCGCAGCAGCACGATGTCTTCCGGCGTGACGGCTTCGGGTACGGGCTCGGCGGGCGCCTCGCGCTTGAGGCGGTTGAACTGTTTGACCATCATGAAGATGATGAAGGCCAGGATGATGAAATTCACCGCCACGGTGATGAAGCTGCCGTAGGCAAACACCGGCACGCCGGCCTTCTTGAGCGCATCCAGCGTGCGCGCCGTGCCTTCGGGGATGCTGCCCAGCACGATGAAGAGGTTGGAGAAATCGAGCTTGCCGAACACCAGACCGACGATGGGCATGATCAGGTCGGCCACCACCGAATCCACGATCTTGCCGAATGCGGCGCCGATGATCACACCCACTGCCAGGTCAATCACATTCCCCTTGACGGCAAACTCTTTGAATTCTTTGGTGATGCTCACTTTTTACACCCTTGGATGATGTTGAAAAAAAACCGGAATCAGTCCGGATCGTCAGCTTAAGTGCGTATCGGTCGTTGGAGCGAGCTTTACCGCTCGGCTACAATTTACGGTTGACTCCATAGCGAAGCATACCGAGGAACCCCATGAGTGAAACTCCGATCGACTCGAGCAAGCGGACGTGGCTGATCGCGTCTGGCTGCGCTGGCGCGGTGGGTGGCGTGGCCACAGCCGTCCCTTTTGTGAGCAGCTTCCAGCCGTCCGAGAAGGCCAAGGCCGCCGGCGCGGCCGTCGAGGTGGACATCTCGGCCCTCAAGCCCGGTGAAAAGGTCACGGTGGAATGGCGTGGCAAGCCGGTGTGGATCATTCGCCGCACGCCCGAGCAGGTTGCCGAACTGCCCAAGCTCGACAGCCAGCTGGCCGACCCGCAGTCCAAGCGCAATCCGGCCGAGTTCACGCCGCCGTATGCGCAGAACGAGCACCGCTCGATCAAGCCCGAGATCCTGGTTGCCGTGGGTATCTGCCCGCACCTTGGCTGCTCGCCCTCCGACAGGTTCACCCCCGGCCCCCAGCCGTCGCTGCCCAATGACTGGGAGGGCGGTTTTCTGTGCCCTTGCCACGGATCGACCTTCGACATGGCCGGCCGCGTGTTCAAGAACAAGCCGTCGCCGGACAACCTGCCGGTGCCCCCGCACATGTACCTGTCGGACACCAAGCTCCTGATCGGTGAAGACAAGAAGGCCTGAGGGAGGCACTGACAAATGGCTGCTTACCGCGAATTCAAGGAAATCTCGCCCAACGCCTCGGCGACGGCGAAGACAATGAACTGGCTGGAGAACCGTTTTCCAACGGCCTTCGACGCCTACAAGGTTCACATGTCGGAGTACTACGCTCCGAAGAACTTCAACTTCTGGTACATCTTCGGCTCGCTGGCGCTGCTGGTGCTGGTGATCCAGATCGTCACCGGCATCTTCCTGGTGATGCACTACAAGCCCGACGCCGCCAAGGCCTTCGAGTCGGTCGAGTACATCATGCGCGACGTGCCCTGGGGCTGGCTGATCCGCTACATGCACTCCACCGGCGCATCGGCCTTCTTTGTGGTGGTGTATCTGCACATGTTCCGTGGCCTGCTCTATGGCTCGTACCGCAAGCCGCGCGAGCTGGTCTGGATCTTCGGCTGCGCCATTTTCCTGGCGCTGATGGCCGAGGCCTTCATGGGCTACCTGCTGCCCTGGGGCCAGATGTCGTACTGGGGCGCTCAGGTGATCGTGAACCTGTTCTCGGCCATTCCCTTCGTCGGCCCTGACCTGGCCCTCTTGATCCGTGGCGACTATGTGGTCGGTGATGCGACGTTGAACCGCTTCTTCAGCTTCCACGTCATCGCCGTGCCGCTGGTGCTCCTGGGTCTGGTCGTGGCGCACTTGCTGGCGCTGCACGATGTGGGCTCCAACAACCCCGACGGCATCGAGATCAAGGGCCCGGGCAAGCCGGTGGACGACAAGGGCCATCCCCTGGACGGCGTGCCCTTCCACCCCTACTACTCGGTGCACGACATCTTTGGTGTGTGCGTGTTCCTGTTCATCTTCTCGGCCGTGATCTTTTTCGCGCCCGAGTTCGGCGGCTACTTCCTGGAGTACAACAACTTCATCCCCGCCGACCCGCTGAAGACGCCTTCGCATATCGCCCCGGTCTGGTACTTCACGCCGTTCTATTCGATGCTGCGTGCCATCACCAGCGAGATGATGTATGCGCTGATTGCCTGCGTGGTGCTGGGTGCCGGTTTTGGCGTGTTCAAGGCTCGTCTGCCTGGCTTCGTCAAGGGTGGCATCGTGGTTGCTGCCGCTGTAGCCATCGCCCTCATGCTGGCCATCGATGCCAAGTTCTGGGGTGTGGTGGTGATGGGCGGCGCGGTCGTCATCCTGTTCTTCCTGCCCTGGCTGGACTGCAGCCCGGCGCGCTCCATCCGCTATCGCCCGAGCTGGCACAAGTGGATGTACGCCCTGTTCGTGGTCGTGTTCGTGATCCTGGCCTACCTGGGCGTGCAGGCCCCGTCGCCCGTCGGTGAGCGCGTGTCGCAGGTGGGGACGCTGTTCTATTTCGGCTTCTTCCTGCTCATGCCCTGGTGGTCGCGTCTTGGCACGCCCAAGCCCGTGCCTGACCGCGTGACGTTCAAGCCTCATTGAGCCGGAGATAACAACAATGAAGAAACTGCTTCTCTCGCTGATCGCAGCTCTGGGTTTGGCTGCTGGTGCACATGCCGCCGGCGGCGGCATGGCCTGGGACAAGGCGCCCGTCAACATCACGGATCAGGCTTCGCTGCAAAACGGCGCCAAGCTGTTCGTGAACTACTGCCTGAACTGCCACTCGGCCGCGTTCATGCGCTTCAACCGCCTGAAGGACATTGGCCTCACTGATCAGCAGATCAAGGACAACCTGCTGTTCACGACCGACAAGATTGGCGAGACCATGAAGTCGGCGATTGATCCCAAGCAGGCGTCCGAATGGTTTGGCGCCAATCCGCCGGATCTCACGGTGATCGCGCGCTCGCGCGCCGGCTCCGGCGGTTCGGGTGCGGACTATCTCTACACCTTCCTGCGCACCTTCTACCGCGACGACACCAAGGCCACCGGCTGGAACAACCTGGTCTTCCCCAGCGTCGGCATGCCGCACGCGCTGTGGCAGTTGCAGGGCGAGCGCGGCGCTGTCTTTGAGCAACGTGAGAGCCATGGCCAGACCGAACAGGTGTTCAAGGGCTGGGAGCAGATCTCTCCCGGCAGCATGACGCCTCAGCAGTACGACCAGGCCGTGGGTGATCTCGTCAACTATCTGCAGTGGATGGGTGAGCCGGCGCAGAATACGCGCGTTCGCATTGGTGTGTGGGTGCTGCTCTTCCTGGCAGGCTTCACCTTCATCGCCTGGAGGCTGAATGCAGCCTTCTGGAAGGACGTCAAGTAAACCCAGGAGTGTCGTTGCGCTGCATTTTCGTGCAGCGCCAACCTGTACAGAGTGGGTGCCTTGGTACCCACTCTTTTGATTTTTAGGAGCCGTTCACCATGATGGTGCTTTACTCGGGCACGACCTGCCCCTTCTCCCATCGTTGCCGTTTCGTTCTGTTCGAAAAGGGCATGGATTTTGAAATCCGCGATGTGGATCTGTACAACAAGCCCGAAGACATCAGCGTGATGAACCCCTACGGCCAGGTGCCCATCCTGGTCGAGCGCGATCTGATCCTGTACGAGTCGAACATCATCAATGAGTACATCGATGAGCGCTTCCCGCATCCGCAGCTGATGCCCGGCGACCCGGTGGATCGCGCCCGCGTTCGTCTGTTCCTGCTCAACTTCGAGAAGGAGTTGTTCGTGCACGTGAATGCGCTGGAGTCGCGTGCCACCAAGGGCAACGAGAAGGCGCTGGAGAAGGCCCGTGCCCATATCCGCGACCGCCTGACCCAGCTTGCCCCCGTGTTCCTCAAGAACAAGTACATGCTGGGCGAGGGTTTCTCCATGCTGGACGTGGCCATTGCGCCGCTGCTGTGGCGCCTGGACTACTACGGCATCGAGCTGTCCAAGAACGCCGCCCCGCTGCTCAAGTATGCAGAGCGCATCTTCTCGCGCCCGGCCTATATCGAGGCGCTGACGCCCTCGGAAAAGGTCATGCGCAAGTAAACTCTACGCATTTGTTGCGCATGATGAACGCTCAGGAACTCCCCTCCACACGCCCCTATCTGATCCGTGCCCTGTATGAGTGGTGCGCGGACAATGGCTACACGCCTTATTTGGTCGTGCGCGTGAACGAGTCTGTGCAGGTGCCGCGTGAATATGTCAACAACGGCGAAATCGTGCTCAACGTCAGTTACGACGCCACCAGCGGGCTGCAGATAGGCAACGATTTTGTCGAGTTCAAGGCCCGCTTCGGCGGCAAGCCGCGTGACATTCTGGTTCCCGTGCGCCGGGTGATCGCCATCTACGCGCGCGAGAACGGGCAGGGCATGGCCTTTCCGCTGGATGACGACGTCGAGGTTCAGCCCAGCGATTCCCCGCTGTCGCCCACGGAGGCCGCAGTCGTATCCGAGCCCGAGGCACGCGGCACGGTGCAGTTGCAATCTGTCGATGGCAAGTCCGGCAGGGCCGACAAAGCACGGGACAAGGACGGCCCACGCCCGCCCCAGCCGCCCGCTGGCGGCGGTCGTCCCTCCCTCAAGCGTGTCAAGTGAATGATCAGGGGATGCTGCCCGACATCCGGGCAAGCGTCCTTTTTTGGCGGCTAGAATGCAGCCTTCGCCGGTTTAGCTCAGTTGGTAGAGCACCCGCCTTGTAAGCGGTAGGTCGTCAGTTCGAATCCGACAACCGGCACCATTTCCCTCAGGATTTTCGACGCCAGCCTTCCTCCCCACGGGTCAGGATTGGATTTTCAGGCGTATCGAGTCCACCTCCCACCCCTTTGTGCGCAGATGCGCCAGGAATGCCGGCAGCAACTGCCGCAACTTGGCAGCCGCCGCATTGCTTTTGACCAGCAGGCACCAGCTGCCGCCCTCGATGGGGCCGGCCTGCACCGCTGGGCGCAGCAAGGGCGGAATCAAGCCCTCTATGGCCTTGAGCCGCGCGCTGGAGTCGCGAGTCAGGGCCGTCAGGCGCGCCAGGGTCGGTGATTCCTGGCTGGCTTGCTGCAGTGGGATGGCGTAGTGGCGGCGGTTCATGGCAGGTTCTGGGCTGTCCACTGGGCGGGTGCCGGAGTGCGCAGGCTGATTATTGCGGATACGGCCAGCACTGCCGGTCGCGCGTGGGCCACGCGGTGGCGCAAAGGTAGAATGGCAGGCTTTTGGGTTCGCCGGTTGGTTGCAAGCGCTTGCAATTGGCGGCGCAAGCCCCACCTGGATTCAATTCATCTCAAGGATTCCGGTCGCTCTGCCGCTTTGCTCGGGCAGTGCAGCGCCGATCTGCTCGCATGGCCACCAACTTCCTCACCAAACTTTTCGGCAGCCGCAATGACCGGCTGCTCAAGCAATACCGCAAGACCGTGGCGCGCATCAACGCGATGGAGCCCGAGTACGAAAAGCTCAGCGACGAGGCACTGCGCGGCAAAACCCAGGAATTCAAGGAGCGCATCGCCCAGGGCGAGACGCTGGATGCGCTGCTGCCCGAGGCCTTCGCCGTGGTGCGCGAGGGCTCCAAGCGCGTCATGAAGATGCGCCACTTCGACGTGCAGCTGATCGGCGGCATGGCGCTGCACCACGGCAAGATCGCCGAGATGCGCACCGGCGAGGGCAAGACGCTCACCGCCACGCTGCCGGTGTACCTGAATGCGCTGTCGGGCCAGGGCGTGCATGTGGTCACGGTGAACGACTACCTGGCCGGCCGGGACGCACAGTGGATGGGGCGGCTGTACAACTTCCTGGGCCTCTCGGTGGGCATCAACCTGCCGCAGATACCGCGCGAGGAAAAGCAGGCCGCCTACAACTCGGACATCACCTACGGCACGAACAACGAATACGGCTTCGACTACCTGCGCGACAACATGGTCTACGACGCGCGCGAGCGCGTGCAGCGCGGTCTGAACTTCGCCATCGTGGACGAGGTGGACTCCATCCTGATCGACGAGGCGCGCACTCCGCTGATCATCAGCGGCCAGGCCGAGGATCACACGGCCGTCTACCTGGCCATCAACAAGGTGGTGCCGCTGCTGACGCGCCAGGAGGGCGAGGCCGACCCGCGCACCGGCGAGGGCGTGACCAAGCCGGGCGACTTCACCGTGGACGAAAAAACGCACCAGGTGTTCCTGACCGAGCAGGGCCATGAAAACGCCGAACGCATCCTGGCGCAGGCCGGCCTGATCGCCGAGGGCGCCTCGCTCTACGACCCGGCCAACATCACGCTGGTGCACCACCTGTACGCGGCGCTGCGTGCCAACAACCTGTTCCATCGCGACCAGCACTACGTGGTGCAGAACGGCGAGATCGTTATCGTCGATGAATTCACCGGCCGCCTGATGGCCGGCCGGCGCTGGAGCGAGGGCCTGCACCAGGCCGTCGAGGCCAAGGAGGGCGTGAACATCCAGGCCGAGAACCAGACCCTGGCCTCGATCACCTTCCAGAACTACTTCCGCCTGTACGGCAAGCTCTCGGGCATGACCGGCACGGCCGATACCGAGGCCTATGAGTTCCAGGAAATCTACGGCCTGGAAACCGTCATCATCCCGCCCAACCGGCCAAGCCGCCGCGACGACCAGCTCGACCGCGTCTACAAGACCACGCGCGAGAAGTACGAGGCGGCGATTGCCGACATCCGCGAATGCCATGAGCGCGGCCAGCCGGTGCTGGTGGGCACGACCTCGATTGAGAACTCCGAAATCATCGACGGCCTGCTGAACCAGGCCGGTCTGCCGCACCAGGTGCTCAACGCCAAGCAGCATGCGCGCGAGGCCGACATCGTGGCCCAGGCCGGGCGCCCGGGCATGATCACCATCGCCACCAACATGGCCGGCCGTGGTACCGACATCGTGCTTGGCGGCAACGTGGAGAAGGCCGTGGCGGCACTGGAGGCCGACGAATCGCTGACGCCCGAGCAGCGCGCTGCCAAGGCCGAGGAGTTGCGCGCGCAGTGGAAGCTCGATCACGAGAAGGTCACGGCCCTGGGCGGTCTGCGCATCATCGCCACCGAGCGCCACGAGTCGCGCCGCATCGACAACCAGCTGCGTGGCCGCTCGGGCCGCCAGGGCGACCCCGGCTCCTCGCGCTTCTACCTGAGCCTGGACGACTCGCTGATGCGCATCTTTGCCGGTGACCGCGTCAAGGCCATCATGGACAAGCTGAAGATGCCCGACGGCGAGGCCATCGAAGCCGGCATCGTCACGCGCAGCATCGAGAGCGCGCAGCGCAAGGTCGAGGCGCGCAACTTCGACATCCGCAAGCAGCTGCTTGAATACGACGACGTGGCCAATGACCAGCGCAAGGTGATCTACCAGCAGCGCAACGAGATCCTCGACGCACCCGAGCTCACGACCCTGATCTCCGCCATGCGCGACGACTGTATGGCCGACCTGGTGCGCCAGTACGTTCCGGCCGAGTCGGTGGAGGAGCAATGGGACTTGCCCAGTCTGGAGAAGTCCCTGGCCAGCGACTGGCAGTTGCCGATGGCGCTGCAGCAGGAGGTGGCCAGCTCCCAGGCCATCACCGACGACGAAATCCTGGAGAAGGTGCAGCAGACCGCGCGCGACTCCTTCCAGGCCAAGGTGGATGCGGTGGGCAACGAGAACTTCGCCCCCTTCCAGCGCGCCGTGCTGCTGCAAAGCTTTGACACCAACTGGCGCGATCACCTCTCCGCGCTGGACTACCTGCGCCAGGGCATCCACCTGCGCGGCTATGCACAAAAGCAGCCCAAGCAGGAATACAAGCGTGAGGCCTTCGAGCTGTTCCGCCAGCTCATAGACCAGGTGAAGAACGAGGTCACGCGCGTCATGCTGACCGTGCAGGTGCAGTCCAACGCCGAGCTCGACGAGGCCACCCATGCCATGGAGGAGCGGGGCGAGAAGGTCAGCAACGTGACCTACTCCTCGCCCACCGAGACCGGCGAGGTGGAAACCGTGGTCGATGCCCAGACCGCCAAGGCCGCGCCGGCCCAGGCCATGCCCGGCGTGCGCGTCGGTCGCAACGACCCCTGCCCCTGCGGCAGTGGTAAAAAATACAAGCAGTGCCACGGCAAACTTGCCTGATGCTGCGACCTTGAACGACACGGGCTGCGGCCCGTGTTTGCTTTTCATCCCCTTGTTTGACCCAGGAGTGCTCCATGCCCGTGAATCTTTCTGCCCCGCAAGCCGCAGACCTGCGCCCCGTTGCCGGCGTGCGCATTGGCGTCGCCGAGGCTGGCGTGCGCAAGGCCAACCGCAAGGACCTGACGGTGTTCCTGCTGGACGAGGGCACGACGGTGGCCGGCGTGTTCACGCAAAACCGCTTCTGCGCCGCGCCGGTGCAGGTTTGCCGCGAGCATTTGGACGGTGGCCAGGCGATACGCGCCATGGTCATCAACACCGGCAATGCCAACGCCGGCACCGGCGCTGACGGTCTGGCACGCGCGCGCGCCACCTGTGATGCGCTGGCGGGCCAACTGGGCATTGACGCCGGCCAGGTGCTGCCGTTTTCCACCGGCGTGATCATGGAGCCGCTGCCCGTGGATCGCATCGTGGCGGGCCTGCCGGCCGCGCTGGCCGACGCCCAGGGCGGCCACTGGGCGCGCGCGGCCGAGGGCATCATGACCACCGACACCCTGCCCAAGGCCTTCAGCCGGCAGCTGCAGATTGGCGGCGCCACGGTCACCGTCACCGGCATCAGCAAAGGGGCCGGCATGATTCGCCCGAACATGGCGACCATGCTGGGCTTTCTGGCCACCGATGCTTGCATCGCCCCAGACTTGGTGCGTCAACTGGTACGCGAGCTGGCCGACCAGTCGTTCAACCGGGTGACGATTGACGGCGACACCAGCACCAACGACTCCTTCGTGCTGATGGCCACGCACCAGGCAAAGCACGCGCCGATTACAGTGCTCGACAGCGTCGAGGGCCGCGCCCTGAAGGCCGCGCTGCTGGAGGTGGCGCAAAAGCTGGCCCAGGCCATAGTGCGCGACGGCGAGGGCGCGACCAAGTTCATCACCGTGCGCGTCGAGGGCGGCAGGACCGGCGAGGAATGCCGCCAGGTGGCCTACGCCATCGCGCACTCGCCGCTGGTCAAGACAGCCTTCTTCGCCAGCGACCCGAACCTGGGGCGCATCCTGGCGGCGGTGGGCTACGCCGGCATTGTCGACCTGGACCAGACCCTCATCGACCTGTACCTGGACGAGGTGCACGTAGCCGTGCAGGGCGGACGCAACCCGGCTTACCGCGAGGAGGACGGCCAGCGCGTGATGCAGCAGCAGGAGATCACCGTACGCGTGCTGCTGGGGCGCGGTCAGGCGGCCGACACCGTCTGGACCTGTGACCTGAGCCACGACTACGTGACCATCAACGCCGACTACCGGTCCTGATTATTTTGATAGCTGTATACGCTTACCAGATAAGCGCTAGAGCCTGAAATGACTGAAAATCTTGACCGCCTGATCGCCCGCGCCGAGCAGCTCATCTCCCGCATCGAATTCGTGCTGCCCCAGCCCTTGGGCGCGCCCGACTGGCAGGCGGCCATCGCCTGGCGCTACCGCAAGCGCAGCAGCGGCCATGGCGTGCTCGAGCCTGTGCGCCATGTCGCCGCCATGCAACTGTCCGACCTCAAGGAGATCGACGCGCAGAAAGAGAAGATCCAGCGCAACACCGAGCAGTTCGTGGCCGGCAAGACGGCCAATAACGTGCTGCTGACGGGCGCGCGCGGCACGGGCAAGTCCTCGCTGATCCGGGCCTGCCTGAACAGCTACGCGGGGCGCGGCCTGCGCCTGATCGAGGTGGACAAGGCGGACCTGACCGATCTGCCCGACATCGTCGAGGTGGTCTCGGACCGCCCCGAGAAGTTCATCATCTACTGCGACGACCTGAGCTTCGAGGAGGGCGAGGGCGGCTACAAGGCGCTCAAATCCATCCTGGATGGCTCCGTGGCCGCAAGCACGCCCAACGTGCTGGTCTACGCCACCAGCAACCGCCGCCACCTGCTGCCCGAGCAGATGAAGGACAACCTGAGCTACACCACGTCCAACGATGGCGAGATCCATCCCGGCGAGGTGGTGGAGGAGAAGATTTCGCTCTCCGAGCGCTTTGGCCTGTGGGTCAGCTTCTACCCCTTCAGCCAGGACGAATACCTAACAATAGTCGCGCAGTGGCTCTCGGCCCTCGGCGTGGCCCCGGCCGACATTGAGAGCGCCCGACCCCAGGCCCTGGTCTGGGCGCTGGAGCGCGGCTCGCGCAGTGGCCGCGTGGCCTACCAGTTCGCGCGCGACTACGCCGGGCGCCAGGGCGCATGACCCGCAAGCACACCGAGGTCGCGGTCGGCATCCTGCTGCGCGCCGACGGCGCCCTGCTGCTGTCCACGCGTCCCGCGGGCAAGCCCTATGCGGGCTACTGGGAGTTTCCGGGCGGCAAGATCGAGGCCGGCGAGAGCGTGGAGCAGGCCCTGCGCCGCGAGCTCATCGAGGAACTGGGCGTGACCATAGGCCCGGCCGAGGTCTGGAAGGTGACCGAGCACGACTACCCGCACGCCCTGGTTCGCCTGCACTGGTGCAAGGTGCATGACTGGCGCGGCAAGTTCGAGATGCGCGAGGGCCAGACCATGGCCTGGCAGCAATGGCCCTTGCAGGTGCGCCCGGTGCTGCCCGGCGCCTACCCGGTGCTGCAATGGCTGGCCGAGGAGCGCGGCCTGGCGTTTGACGCCGCGCAGTTCGATTGATTATCAAAAAAGATAGCTGCTTGCGCTTGCTAGATAAGTGCTAGCAGCATATTTGATTCAAATTCAAGGCTGGCGCTTGGGGTCGCCGAATTCGGCATCCTCGGGCGGCGCCTCGGCCGGCATGCGGAAGTCTTCGGCGGCCCAGGCGCCCAGGTCGATCTGCTGGCAGCGCTGGCTGCAAAACGGCCGGTACGGGTTGGCCGGGCTGAACAGGCTGGGCCCGCCACAGGTTGGGCAGGGCACCTGCTTGGCGCTGGCGGGTTGTGGCTTGCTTGTCATCGTGCTCAGGCGCACAGCGTCAGCTCGAAGGCAGCATCCTCGTTGCTGCACACCAGCTTGCCGCCTTCCTCCTGGCGCATCAGGCGTACCGAGACGATGAGACGGTTGCCGCTGATTTCGGGCACCAGTTGCAGGGCCGGGTCTATGCGCAGCCGCAGCAGCTGGAAGGTGCGGCCCGGGGGCAGGTTTTGCTGGAACTGGCCGCGCTCTGCAGCCACCTTCTGCGGCAGGCCCGAGTCGCGCATCAGGCGCAGCAGCAGGTATACCGATTCGGCCAGCGGGGCCAGCGTGGCGGCCCAGTGGTGCAGGTCGTTCTGGCGCTGCTCGGGCGCGTGGTGTTGCCAGGCGTAGTAGGCCGGCAGGTCAAAACCGCAGGTGCCGCCGGGAATGCCGACACGGCTGCGAATGCTCATGAGCCAGTCGTTCTCGGTCAGCGACTGGCCAGCCTTGCCGGTTTGCGCGTTCAGCGCGGCAAAGCATTGGTCGAGCTGGGCGATTACGCCGTCGAGCGCAGCCTCGGAGATCGAGGGGTTGCCGCGATAGCCGTCGAACTGGTGTTTGTGTTTTTCCAGGTCCTTGAGCACATCGGCCTTCAGGTCGGCACGTGCCGCCACGTCCATGACCTCGAAGATGGTCACCAGGGCATAGTGGTGATCCAGCGGGTGCGTGCGCGCAATGAGTTCGCCAAGGCGGCGAAACAGCTGCTCAAGGCGCAGGTAGGTTCTCAGGCGTTCGTTGAAAGGGTATTCGTAAAGGATCACGCTGCGGGCTTCCTGGGTGCGCCTGCATCATAGCCCGAAGCCGGCCGCGACCTGGCGCGCCTTTGTTTGCAAATCTGACAGTGTCAGGGCATCGTTGTAGACCACGAAATCGGCGGCCGCGCGCCGCACGGCGCGGCTGCTCTGCGTGGCCATGATGGCGCGGATGGCATCCTCGGTGAGCCCGTTGCGGGCCTGCACCCGGGCTACCTGGCTCTCCTCGCGGCAGTCCACCACCAGCACGGCATCGAGCTGGCGCGCCCAGCGCGGCGACTCGGTGAGCAGCGGGATGTCGAACACGATGAGCCGTTGACCGGCTTGCGCGGCCACCGCGGCGGCCTGGGCGATGGCATTGCCCACCAGGGGATGGACGATGGCCTCCAGCCGCTCCTTGGCACCCGCATCGGCAAACACCAGGGCGCGCATGCGTACTCTGTCCAGAGCACCCTGGGCGTCGATGTAGTCGGCGCCGAATGTGTCCCGTATGTCCGCAATGGCCGGCCCACCGGCCTCCGTCACGGCGCGGGCGATGGCATCGGCATCGATCAGCGCCGCCCCGCAGTCCCGCAGCATGGCGGCAAAGGTGCTCTTGCCACTGCCTATGCCGCCGGTCACCCCCAGCCGTAGTGGCCGTGGGCAGATGGGGCGGGCGGGCGTGGTCGTCATCTACAGCCCCAGGGTGGAAAAGATGGTCTGCATGATGTGCCCCGGCCCCCAGAGCATGGCAGCCAGGCCGCCGCCCGCAAGAAAGGGACCGAACGGCACATATTTGCCCTCGCGCAGGTTGCTGGCGAGCTTCATGGCTATGCCGACAATGGCGCCTATCACCGACGCTATGAGGATGATGGGCACCAGGGCCTGCCAGCCAAACCAGGCACCCAGCGCGGCAAACAGCTTGAAGTCGCCATAGCCCATGCCCTCCTTGCCCGTAGCGAGCTTGAAGCCCCAGTAGACGAGCCACAGGGACAGATAGCCGGCCGCTGCGCCCACGACCGCGTCAGCGAGTGGCACCGCCGTCCAGCCCGCCACGGCGGCCAGCAGGCCGGCCCACAGCAGGGGCAGGGTGATGTCGTCGGGCAGCAGCGTGGTGTCCCAGTCGATCAGCGTCAGCGCCACCAGAGCGGCGGAAAACCCGCACCAGGCCAGGGTCGTGAAAGACCAGCCCCAGCGCATGGCGCAGGCGCAGAACAAGCCTGCTGTGGCCAGTTCCACCAGCGGGTAACGTGCGCTGATGCGCGTGCCGCAACCAGAGCAGCGTCCGCGCAGCCCGATGTAGCTGAGCACCGGAATGTTCTCGTACCAGCGCACCTCATGCCCGCAGGATGGGCAGCGCGAGCGTGGCTGCATCAGGTTGAAGGGCTCGGCTGGCGCTGCGGCCTGCCCGCCGGCCGCCAGGCCTGTGTCCTGGGCGTATTGCGCGCATTCGGCGGCCCATTGCCGCTCCATCATGCGCGGCAGCCGGTGGATCACCACGTTCAGAAAGCTGCCGATCAACAGCCCCAGGACGCCGAACAGCGCGGCGTCCGCAAGCACCGAGCCCGTCATCAGACCACTTGCCCCAGCTTGAAGATGGGCAGGTACATGGAGACCACGATGCCACCGATGATGGTGCCCAGGAAGACGATGATAATGGGCTCCATCAGGCTGGACAGGCCTGCCACCATTTCATCGACCTCGGCCTCGTAGAAGTCGGCCGCCTTGCTCAGCATATGGTCGATGGAGCCCGATTCTTCGCCAATGGCGCACATCTGCAGCACCATGGAGGGGAAGACATTGGCATTGCCCATGGCGGCGGTGAGGCTGGTGCCGGTGGAGACCTCCTGCTGGATCCTGTCGGTGGCCATGGCGTATACCGAGTTGCCCGAGGCGCCACCCACAGAATCCAGCGCCTCCACCAGCGGCACGCCGGCGGCGAACATGGTGGACAGGGTGCGCGTCCAGCGCGCCACGCAGGATTTGTCGATCAGCGCACCAAAGATGGGCATCTTCAGCAAGAAGCGATCCATCACCTGTTGCATTTTCTCGCTGCGCTTCCAGGCCTGCATGAAGAAGTAGAAGCCGCCGCCAATCACGCCAAAGATCAGCCACCAATAGGCGACAAAAAACTCGCTGATGGCCATCACGAACAGCGTCGGCGCGGGGAGATCCGCGCCAAACGATGTAAAGACCTCCTTGAACGCCGGAATCACGAAGATCATGATGATGGTCACCACCACGAAGGCGACCACGATCACCGAGATCGGATACATCAGCGCCGAGCGGATCTTGGACTTGATGGCCTCGGTCTTTTCCATGTAGAGCGCCAGGCGGTCGAGCAGCGCCTCCAGGATACCGGCCGCCTCACCCGCCTCTACCAGGTTGCAGTACAGGCTGTCGAAATACATGGGGTATTTACGAAACGCGGAGTTCAGCGAGGTCCCGGTTTCCACGTCCGCACGGATGTCGTTGAGCAGCTTGGTCACGCTGGGGTTGGTGTTGCCTCGGCCCACGATGTCAAACGCTTGCAGCAGGGGTACGCCGGCCTTCATCATGGTGGCCATCTGGCGCGTGAACAGGGCGATGTCCTTGGGCTTGATCTTCTTGCCCGAGCTCATCCGGCGCTTCTTGATCTTGGTGGGCAGGACGCCCTGGCGGCGCAGGGTTGCCTGCACCTGGTTTTCGCCCGCGGCGCGAACCTCGCCGCGCACGATCTTGCCGGTACGGTCCTTGCCTTCCCACTCAAAGACGAAGTCCTTGATGCCTCGCGATGCAGCGGTCGCCATGGTGCATTCCCCCCGGTATGTTTATTCGTTGGTCACGGCCAGGACCTCTTCCAGTGAGGTCAGGCCTATCCTGGCCTTGTGCAAGCCCGCTTCGCGCAGGCTGCGCACGCCTTCGCGGCGTGCCTGCTCGGCAATGTCCAGCGCGCTGCCGTCGCGCAGGATGATGCGCTGGATCTCTTCTGATATCGGCATCACCTGGTAGATGCCGACACGGCCCTTGTAGCCGTTGTTGCAGGCCGAGCAGCCCACGGGCCGATAGGTGACCCAGGAACCATCGATCTCTTCGTCGCGATAACCGGCCTCTACCAGCGTCTCGTGCGGTATGTCGGCTGGTTCCTTGCACTGTGGGCACAGCCTGCGCGCCAGTCGCTGGGCCGTGATCAGAATCACGCTGGATGCGATATTGAAGGGTGCAATCCCCATGTTGCGCATCCGCGTGAGCGTGGTTGGCGCATCGTTGGTGTGCAGCGTGGACAGCACCAGGTGGCCTGTCTGCGCGGCCTTGATGGAAATGTCCGCCGTCTCCAGGTCGCGGATTTCACCCACCATGATGATGTCTGGATCCTGGCGCAGAAACGACTTCAGGGCGACGGCGAATGTCAGGCCGGCCTTTTCATTGACGTTGACCTGGTTCACGCCCGGGAGGTTGATTTCCGACGGGTCTTCGGCCGTGGCGATGTTCACCCCCGGCTTGTTGAGCAGATTCAGGCAGGTGTAGAGCGAGACGGTCTTGCCCGAACCCGTGGGGCCGGTCACCAGAATCATTCCGTAAGGCCGGTTGATGGCCTGCAGCAGGCGCTCTTTCTCCTCCGGTTCATAGCCGAGTGCGTCGATACCCAGCTTGGCACTGCTCGGATCCAGGATACGGATCACGATTTTTTCGCCAAACAGGGTGGGCAGCGTACTTACGCGAAAATCGATGACCCGGTCCGGACCGACCTTGAGCTTCATGCGCCCATCCTGGGGCACGCGCTTTTCTGAAATGTCGAGGCGTGATATCACCTTGATGCGCGATGCCAGCTTCTCCTTGATGGCAATCGGGGGGGATGCGATTTCCCTGAGCTCGCCGTCGATGCGAAAGCGCACGCGGTAGCTGTGTTCGTAGGGCTCGAAATGCAGATCGGATGCGCGCATGTTGAACGCATCAAGCAGCATCTTGTGCAGAAAGCGCACCACCGGAGCGTCTTCGACCTCGTTGGGTGCGGCCTCGTTGTTGTCTTCCGTGGCTTCCTCTACGGAGATATCGCCGAATTCAAAGTCGCCGCTGCTGACGATGCTGTCCAAAGCTTCGTTGCTGCTCTTGGCTGCCGCATCCACGAGCTGAATCAGCTTGTCGTATTCAGCAATGATCCAGTCAACACCCATTTGGGTGGTGAATTTGATTTTCTCCGCTGCTTCCTGATTCGTCGGATCTGCCGTCGCCACGATCAGACGGTTGTTGCGCTTGCTCAGGACGACCACGCGGTAAGCCTGGCACAGCTTCAGATCCAGCAAATCATGCGGCAGGCGCTCGCGATCCAGAGCCTGGACATCGAGCAGCGGCGCGCCAAAGATGGACGACAGGGTATGGGCCAGGTCAGTGGATGTGATGACATTGGCACCGATCAACTCGGCGATGAAGCTGGAGCGCCCGGAAACAGACTTCTTGTAAATCTCTTCCGCGGTTTTCTGATTCAGCTTGTCTACAGACATCAACGCCCGTGCCAAGCCTGGCAAGGCAACGGGTTGAGCGGCTTTCTGAGGACTATCGACGGTAGCCATGTAACCAGCGGATTCTTATGGGAGAAAACGAAACGCACCTATCATCGCCGATACCCTGAACTATGTACAGAATTACCAGGGGTAGCGTTGCGTGAACAGCAGAACGACGTCCGGTGTTGTGGGTGGTATGTGGCCCAGTGACTGTGCAACAAGTCTACGTAGGTGGCAGAAACGACAAAGCCCCGTGTTGATGGGGCTTTGTAAAAGATTGACCAATGAACTGGTCGGGGTGAGAGGATTCGAACCTCCGGCCTCTACGTCCCGAATTTCGCCTGGACGCCTTTTTGGGCCTCGTTGGTACGAAGAATCAACATCTTAGCGCATTTTTGCGCGCCGTTTCGGGTTGTTTCGTGCCGTTGCGCTCCGGTCATCTGGAGCAGATTTGGAGCAGCGCTGCTCCAGAAACCGTAGTGCGTGTGCTACATGTAGCGACCGGTTTATATGCTCCGGCCTGGCGCCTGGACGCCGGTGGCAGGGGGCGCATCATGCACCGATGACGCGCTCCATCACGGCCACCTCGGAGCGCCCCAGTCCGAGGGTGGCGGCCTCGTCGCGCCAACCCGCGACGGCTGCATCGACCTCCCTGAGCAGTTCCTGAGCGCGACGTCCACTGACCCGGTAGAGGTCGGCACAGGCCATCGCCGCGTGAATGTCCGGCTCATCGGTCTGGCCATCGACCGTGATGCCGTGCGCGTCCTTGTGCGGGTTGGGGTTGACGTCGTAGGCCGGCGCCAGGTGCCAGCCGGTCGGCGTGCGGATGAAGCCGTGGTTGCGCAGGTGGTCGTCGCGGTTGCCGATGCGGATATTGAAGAGCACGCGCCGAAACAGCTGGTCGAGGTCGGCCTCGATGTGGCTTTGTGCGCCCTGGTCGCTGAGGAATTCGGCCAGGTCGAGGTAGCTCGCACCGTCTTCACCGTCGGTGTACTCCAGAAGTGTCATCGCCGAGGAGAACATGCGTCGGCTCTGCCCCTCCCGGTCGAAGCGCTTGGCACAGTAGGTCAGGTGCCGGTCGGTCAGCCGCAGCCCCCGTGCTTCGGGCATCCAGATGCCCGCACGCTGGGCGAGGTTGCGTGCGACCAATTCCCATGCGCCCACGTCATAGCGGTCATCCCGGGCCGGGAATTTGGCCAGCCAGAGGCTGCCGTCTTCTTCCATGAAGTTGGCCTTGGGACGGGCGCCACCCAGCGATGAGCCGGGGGCGATGAGCATGGCGAGCCATCGCTCGTACTCGGGCAGCTTCTCGGCGTCGGCATTCTCAATGGCCCGGCTGGCTCGCGCGAGTTCCTCCAGGTCAGTGACAGGCGGGGCGCCGAGTGCGCTGTGGTCGAGGAATGGCCCATCGTCCGTTGCGCGCAGGCGCAGTGCACCCATCCGGGTGAGGTCGTGCACGCCGAGCAGGAAGTCCATCTCTCGCAGGCGCCTGGGCTTGCGGTCCTCCCGCAGGGCGGCGATGGCCTCGCGCCGCTCCATCAGCACCCGCCCCCAGCGGTCTGGGGCCGAGTCCATGAACACGCCGAATGCCGACGCCGGGTGCGCCGGGTGCTGTTCGCCCCGGTACAGCTCCAGCCGGGGGTCGAGCATGAAGGCCATGCCGCTTTGCAGCCATGCGGGGTCGTATTCGAACGCGGCAGGCACGTCGGCCCTGGCGTCGTGCCGCCAGAGGGTACCGACCCGCACAAGGCCGCCGAGCTCCTGGGCGTCCAGGTGCACCTGGTAGGACTCGCGCGCGCGGGGCCTACTTGTTGCCATGGTCGGGCTCCGGCGTGGAAGGGGACGGCTGGTTGCGCCGACGGGTAGGGCGTGAACCCCTCGCCGACGCAGGCTCGAGTGCCAAGTCTTGCAGCTTGCGGCCCAGTTCGTCGTCACGGGCCACGAAGTCCAGGTCCCGGTCCAGTCCCAGCACGCGCAGCGCACGCAGGTAAGTGCCCAACGCGATGGCGGCATCGCCTTTCTCGAGGCGGTGCAGGGTGTCGCGCGAGACACCCATGCGTTCGGCCATCTGCACCGTCGAAATCTTCCGGCGCAGGCGAGCCAAGCGCAGGCGGCTGCCGAGCGCTGTCATCTGCCGCTCGGCAGCCGGAAAGGGGCGCTGGAAGGTCCTGGTCATGCTGTCCGATACTTTCGTCTTCTGGGATTTTTGTCAATAGTATCGGACGTATAGGCTTGTCCGGATATGTTTGTCCGATAATTTAGACAATAGTTGTGAATTTGTCTGTTGTATAGGACATTGATTTCGACGGGTGTTGGTGCCCTGAAGCAGCTTAAAGCCGCCGCTTTAGCGCCATCCGACGCCTTTCTGCATCCGCGCTTGGGACCTGAAGTTCTCGGTCGGCGCACGCAATCATTGCGAAAGCGACACAGAGCGGGTGCTTAGTCCCGCTGTTTATCCTTGGCTTTGTTCGTGACGCGTACCGATGCGGCGCGAACTGAACCCTATGGAAAGAGCTGAATTGACTGCGTCTGCGATGCTATATACAATTGCGATATACATCTTCATGGGGTGAAAGGCATGTCCATCGGCACCGTCTTCGTCAACAACCGCACCCAGGCCGTCCGCCTCCCGTTGGACGTGCGCCTGCCCGAGGGTGTCCACAAGGTTGAAATCCGCGCCAGGGGCAACGAGCGCATCATCGCCCCTGTCGGCCAGACCTGGGACAGTTTCTTCCTGGGCGGCCCCGCCGTCAGCGACGACTTCCTGCCTGAGCGCGCCAGCCAGCACCAGCCCGAGCGGGAAACGCTCTGATGCTACGTTACCTGCTGGACACCAATATCGTCATCTACGTGTTGAAGCGGCGCCCCATCGAGGTCCTGGCCACCTTCAACGCCAACGCCAGCCGCATGGCCATCTCCTCCATCACCCTGGCCGAACTCTTGCACTGCGCGGAGAAAAGCAGCCGCGTGAGCGAGAACCTGTCCGTCATCGAAGACTTTTGCAGCCGCCTGGAGGTTCTGCCCTACGGCGCCAAGGCCGCCCAGCACTACGGCGCCATCCGTGCCGCCCTGGAAAAACTCGGCCAGCCCATCGGCGTGAATGACCTGCACATCGCAGGCCACGCACGCAGCGAGGGCCTGGTGCTGGTGACGAACAACATGTCGGAATTCGAGCGCGTGCCTGCACTCGAGGTGGAGAACTGGGTCCTCCCCAGCCGGTAAGCCACGGCGTGGCCGTGCATCGGTCGCACCACAGCGCGTTCAGGCTGGGCGTGACCGCCCAAGGCTATCGCTGTGGACTACGACGGTCGAGTCAGCAAGGCGTTGACCTTGTCCAGACGGTCCACAACCAGGCGTGGTTCAAGAAGGGAGTAAAGCCCGGACGCCGTGTCGTGTCTGGGCTCTGAAAGCTTTCCCGGGAGTGTCAGGATTTCTGTGTGTGAGGCTGTTGAATCCGTCACTCAATCTACAAGGGCTTCCCCACCTTTGCAAGCAATACCTCTCCCTGGGTTGATCGCACAGCGATCAACCCAGGCATGGTTTTCGTCAATTTCAGATCAGCTCCCAGCCTTGTGCATGCAGCGCGTCGATGCTTCTTGGCAAACGGTGCGGACGGCGTGACTACAAACGGTCATTACGCTGCCTTCTGGTTGGCAGCAAACCCTGATGAAAGACGCGCGCCGGGGGCTCCATTCGTTAGTCGGGCTTTGGGATGGCTCCCATGGGGCCCCTTGAGTTAACCGAGCATTCCCCGGCGCAGGTCCTTGCCTTTTGCACATCAACGACTGCCTTCACGCGGCGGATTTCTGATCTGTCAGCTTGTTCTGGTGTCTGTTGCGTAGCCGGCCCAGCTCACGCGGGCATCTTGAAGGCCTCCCCGCGCTGCAGCACGGCCCAGCACATGCGGGCGTTCTTGGCGGCAATGGCCACCACGGCGCGCCAGTAGCCCCGGCGCTCGGCCAGGCTGCGGGCCCAGCGGCTGATGGGGTCTTGCTTGGGCGTGCGGGTGTTCATGGCAGCGGCAAGCACCGCTCTGGCTCCCATCACCAGCAGGCTGCGCAGGTAGGCGTCTCCGGCTTTGGTGATGCGTCCCAATCTCTGCTTGCCGCCCGAGCTGTATTGCCCGGGCACCAGGCCCAGCCAGGCGCTGAAGCTGCGCCCGCAGGCGAAGTCGTGGCCATTGCCCACGGTGCTGATGAGTGCCATGGCGGTGGTCTGGCCAATACCGCCGAGTTGCATCAACTGCTGCGCCTGGGTGCTGTGGCGGGCCATGAGGGCGATGTGGCGGTCGTACTCGGTGATGCGTTCATCAAGCCGGGTGACTTCACTCAAGAGATCGCCGATGACGGTGTTGGCCCAGCCGGGCAGCTCTTCGAGGCGTGCCAGCGCTTCACGGCGCACGGTGGCGGCTTTGAGGGGCAGCACCAGCCCCAACTCCGAGAGCAGACCCCGAATGCGGTTGAGCGTGGCGGTGCGTTGTTCCACGAATCCCTGGCGGGTGCGGTGCACCATGAGCTGGCCTTGCTGCTCGATGCTCTTGTGGGGCACGAAACGCATCTGGGGGCGGGTGACGGCTTCGCAGATCGCTGCGGCATCGGCCGCGTCGTTCTTGCCGCGTTTGCCCGAGAGGCGGTAGGGGGCGACGAACTTGGGGGCCATCAGCCGCACGGTGTGGCCGAGCTTCTCGAATTCCCGGGCCCAGTGGTGGGCGCCGGAGCATGCCTCCATGCCGATCAGGCACGGGGGCAAGGTGGCGATGAGTTCCAGCAGGTTGCTGCGCGCTACGCTCGGGCGCACGAGGGCTGGCTTGCCTGCCGCATCCACGCCGTGTACGGCAAAGACGTTCTTTGCCAGGTCGATTCCTACGGTTACGATGGTCATGGACTTCCCCTTCCAATGAAACAAGCGTGTTGATGAGAGATTGCACTTCCCATCGTGGCACTTTGATGCCGTTCTGCGCAAATACGCGCTGCGCTTGGGACGGGGAAGTCCCTTTCATTCGTTAGGCGGCTTGGTGATCTTACTGGCCCGATCTGTGTTGACGCCGACCGAAAACTGAGCCACTTTTTGCGGTGATGCCGACGCAAATTTGAGCCAGGTGTTTTACCTACCCTGCTGCATTTTTGAGCAGGGGAATGAAGAAGGTGATCACCATGGACATGATTGGCAAGATCAGGCGGATGCACCGCCGGGACAAGAAGACGAAGAGGCAGATATCGAGGGAGACGGGGCTATCGAGGAACACGGTGGCCAAGTGGCTCGATGAGGTTGAGTCGCTCGAGCCCAAGTACCGCCGGGAGGCGGTCAAGACCACGAAGCTGTCGGCCTATGAGGCCGAACTCACACAAGCGTTGAAGGCCGATGCCAGGCGGCCCAAGAAGGAGCGGCGCACGGCCAAGGCGCTGTTTGCGCAGATCAAGGCGGCCGGATACGAGGGTGGGTACACACGGGTGACGGACTTCATCCGCAAGTGGCGCCAAGGCAAAGGCCAGGGCGATGCAGCCAAGGCTTTCGTGCCCCTGACGTTCGAGCTGGGCGAGGCCTTCCAGTTCGACTGGAGCGAAGACGGGCTGGTGATCGGTGGGGTGTACTACCGGCTGCAGGTCTCGCACATGTTGCTGTGCGCCAGCGGCGCGTTCTGGCTGGTGGCCTACCCCAGCCAGGGCCACGAGATGCTGTTCGATGCCCACACACGCAGCTTTGAGGCCCTGGGCGGCGTGGCGCGCCGGGGCATTTACGACAATATGAAGACGGCCGTTGACAAGGTCAAGAAGGGCAAGGGCCGCGTGGTCAACGCCCGCTTTGCCGCCATGTGCGCGCACTACCTGTTCGATGCGGACTTTTGCAACCGCGCCAGCGGCTGGGAGAAGGGGCGCGTGGAGAAGGACGTGCAGGACAGTCGCAGGCGCATCTGGCTGGAGGCCGGGCAGCGGCGCTTTGGCAGCTTTGCCGAACTCAACGCCTGGCTGGGCGAGCGCTGCCGGGCCCTGTGGCAGGAGTTGCGCCACCCGCAGCACAAAGAATTCAGCATCGCTGAGATGCTCGAACTCGAGCAAGAGCACCTCATGCCCATGCCTGCGGCGTTTGACGGCTACGTCGAGCACCCGGTGCGGGTCAGCAGCACCTGCCTGGTGACAGTGGCGCGCAACCGCTACTCGGTGCCCTGTGAATGGGCAGGGCAGATGGTCAGCACGCACCTGTACCCGGCGCAGATCGTGGTGGTGGCCGGCGATACCGTGGTGGCCACGCACGAGCGCCTGAGCGAGCGCAACCAGAGACGCTACGACTGGCAGCACTACGTGCCACTGATCGAGCGCAAGCCAGGGGCGCTGCGCAACGGCGCTCCGTTTGCCGATCTGCCCGACCCCTTGCAACGCATGCGCCGCGCCCTGCTGCATCAGGACGGCGGCGACAAGGTCATGGCGCAGGTGCTGGCCGAAGTGCCCAAGCAAGGGCTGGACGCGGTACTGGTGGCGGTGGAGCTGGCGCTGCAGAGCGCCCCACCCTCAGGGCGGGTGAGCTGCGAACACGTCATCAACGTGCTGGCACGCTTGCAGGCACAGCCCCTGCCCGAGACAGTTGCGACCATCCTGCAGGTGAGCCAGGCCCCCCTGGCCGACACGGCACGCTACGACAGCCTGCGCACAGACATTGTCGTGCAGGAGGCCGATCATGCGTGAGTTGGACAAAGAGCTCAAAGAGCTGCGCCTGTATGGCATGGCGGGGGCCTGGGAGGATCTGGTCAAGCAAGGCGGTCATGCGACATTGGAGAGCTCGCGCTGGTTGCTGGAGCACCTGCTGCAGGCCGAGGCGGCGGACGGTGCCATGCGCTCGATCAGCTACCAGATGCACACGGCCAAGTTCCCTGTGCACCGCGACCTGGCGGGCTTTGACTTCGAGTGCTCGCCGGTGGGCAGAAAGCTGATCGAACAGCTCGCAGGCATGGCGTTCACCGAGCAGGCGCACAACGTGGTGCTGGTAGGTGGCCCCGGCACGGGCAAGACGCACCTGGCCACGGCCATCGGCGTGGCGGGCATCACGCGCCATGGCTCACGGGTGCGGTTTTACTCCACAGTGGATCTGGTCAACGCGCTGGAGCAGGAGAAGGCCCAGGGCAAGGCGGGGCGCATCGCAGCGAGCTTGCAGCGCATGGATCTGGTCATCCTCGATGAACTGGGTTATCTGCCCTTCAGCCAGGCTGGAGGTGCCTTGTTGTTCCATCTGCTCTCCAAGCTCTACGAGCACACCAGCGTGATGATCACGACCAACCTGGACTTCAAGGAGTGGTCCAGCGTGTTTGGCGACGCCAAGATGACCACGGCGCTGCTGGATCGGCTCACGCACCATTGCCACATCGTGGAGACGGGCAACGAGTCGCACCGCTTCCTGCACAGCACGGCCGTGGCCAAGAAACGCATCAAGGCACGTGAACAGGCACACAAGGGGCAGCCGTTTTGAAGGCCAGAAGGCAAGCCGCTGGCGCGGCTTGCCTTCTTCAATACCGATGACAACAGTCCTTCAAGGAGATTACGAACCGGGATCAGGCACTACACTTATCCACAGCCGGCCCTCTCAGGCTGGCTTGCAGCCCTGGCTCAAAATTCAAGCGGCACGGTGGCTCAATTTTGAATCGGCGCCAACACCGATCTGGTAAATCGGTCCTCGTAGAGGATCGCAAATTGGTTCATCGCTGATTTCCAGTGGTTGGCCGCCCGCCCCCAGTCCGCGGTGATGTTGCGCAGCGCCAGCCAGATCAGCTTGGTGGCCGCCTCGTCGCTGGGGAAGTGGCCGCGCGTTTTGATGATCTTGCGCAGCCGTGCGTTCACGCTCTCGATGGCGTTGGTGGTGTAGATCACGCGCCGCACCTCGGGCGGGAAGGCGAAGAACGGGATGACCTTGTCCCAGGCCCGGCGCCAGGCGCTGACCACGGTCGGGAACCGCTGCCCCCAGGGCCGGCCGCAAACGCATCCAACTCGGCCTCGGCCGCCTCGGCGCTCACCGCGGTGTAGATGGGTTTGATGTGTTGATTTCCACCCAGAACTGACCCACCTTCACGGGTAATTTCCATCCAAATCTGACCCACGTAAGAACCCTAACCTGCTGCTTTTAGTGGCAGGAGTACAGGAGTGATTGACGTGGCGACATTGAGTGTCATCAGGCGTTGGGCACTGCGAGAGCATCTGTCCTGGCGCAGTGCGAGCTTGCGTGCACGCCCGTTCTTGGTTTCAGGAAGGTAGGCCGTCTTGGCTTCAAAGTCGATGCGGTCCCAAGTCAGATTCACGGTCTCGCCGCGGCGCGCTCCTGTCATGACCTGGAAGAGGTAAAAAGCTTGCAGATAGGGCTCGACATGAGCCTCTTCCTCGGCCTGCGCCCGCAGGCGATTTCGAACCTCCACCAATACCTTCTTGCGGGCGCTCAGGCTGGTGAACTGCATGTTCGACATTTCCTGGTCGGCAAGTTCGCGCAGAACGGGCTGGACGGCGCGCTCCAGGTCCAGTTGGGCGAGCGCTTCCAGCAGCCGACGCTCTTCGTCGGCAGAAATCCGGCGGTCGCGCTCGTTGAAGAAGTCCGGGCGCCGCACGGCGTCCATCGGGTTCTTGGCGAGGTTGTAGTCCCAGACTTTCAGTGCCACCTTGAAGATGGCCTTGAGTCGGTCGATTTCCGGGTCAACCGTTCCCTTTGCGACGACCTCGAGGCGCTCGTCGATGAAGCCCTCGATGTCGACCGTGGTGACCTCTGCCAGGCGCTTGTGAATCCAGGCGAGTTCCGTGCTGGGTTGGCGCATCTTGAATTTGGGCTGGCGCACCTTGCGCCCCCGCGCCCGAAGCTCTTCACGGTATTGGGCGAGCAATTCGATACCTCGGGGCCCGCTGTCCTCGAGCCAGCCCTCCAGAACGTAGGCCAGCACCTCGCCGCTTTTCTTGCGGCTGGTTTCTTCGAGCAGATAGCGCACCAGGATGTCCGCGAAAGTGACCTTCAGGGCGGCTGTGTAGTCGATGAACAGGCCGCGCTTGCGCTCTTCGCTGGTCTTCTCGATGAACTGGGTGGCCGCTGCTTCTGACTCGAAAGTGGCTTCGAGCGGTTTGTGCCCCCGCTCGCGGATGCGGACCAGCCAGCTTTCGTCGAGCTGCTCGGCGCGAGGTTTGTAGCCCTGGGCGCGCAGCTCCTTCATGTAGGCCTCGACTGCGGCCACCTTGCTGAAGCTGAAGTGCTGGGTCAGGTCGGGCTTGTTCTTGACGGTGACGCGAAAGCGGCTGCGGTTGGCGATGTGTGCCATGGATATCTCCGTTGAATGAGGAGACTCCTGTAGGCAGAGCGCTTATACGCAATCGGTTGCGGCGCCCTTGAATCTCTGCCGTTTGGCACAGAATTGGCACAGAACCGCCAGAAAACAAAACAGCCGCGTCGTGGCAGCTGTTCTAAGTGCTTGATTTACAAGGTATTTCTGGTCGGGGTGAGAGGATTCGAACCTCCGGCCTCTACGTCCCGAACGCCTATTTATTGCCAATAAAATCAATGTGTTGTACGATGAAACCCATTATTTGGGACACTTCGGGGACACGGGCCGGTGGGCACTATTACAAAACGCGGAGAGCTGCAGTGGCAGGCCAAGGTCAGGCGCCGTGGTTTCCCTGCGCAGTCACGAACCTTCTCCTACAAGGAGGACGCCGAACGCTGGGTTCGCGCGATGGAGCGCGAGCTGGAGACGACCGGTTTTATCGACCGCCGGGAGGCCGAGCGCAGTACCTTGGCCGACATCCTTTTGCGGTACGCGCAGGAAGTCACGCCGCAGAAAAAATCGGCAGTGATGGAGTCCACCAAGATCAAGCTCTTGCTCAGGGATGCCGCCCTTACGCAGATCAAGATTTCGGCCTTGAACAGTTCGATTGTTGCCGCCTGGCGTGACCGCCGCCTCAAGCAGGTCAGCGGGGCTACGGTCAACCGCGAGATCGATGTTCTGTCGGCTGCAATCAACCACGCGCGGCGTGAGTGGGGCATCCATATCGAAAACCCCGTGCCCCTGGTACGCCGACCGGAGAAGGCCAAAGCCAGGGACAGGCGCTTTTCGGACGAAGAGATGGTGTACCTGCTCGCGGCCTTGACGGGTGGTGAACGCCTGGCCGATGGCACGTTCAGCAAGGGGGCTCGTAACCCATGGCTGCAACCTCTGGTGGAATTGGCGGTGGAGACCGCCATGCGCCGAGGAGAGTTGTTGTCGTTGCGATGGGAGTGTGTGAATCTGGCTCGGCAGACCGCGTTTCTGCCCGACACCAAGAATGGCGACTCACGTATGGTGCCCCTGTCGCGCAAGGCAGTGTCCATCCTGCAGGAACTGCAGGTCTTGGCTGGTGCAAACGACGCCCATGAAGGGCCGGTGTTTCAGACGACGGCCATGGCTTTGCGCAAAGGATTCAAGCGCGCCCTGGAACGTGCCCAGCAGCAGTACAAGGAAGACTGCCGAGCAGCCAGTAAACGCCCTGTTCGTGGCTTTCTGGAGGATGTCCATTTCCATGACACCCGCCACGAAGCTGCATCGCGCTTGTCGGAAAAGCTGAGCAACGTTCTGGAGTTGTCCGCCGTGACCGGTCACAAGGACTTGCGCATGCTCAAGCGTTACTACCATCCCCGTGCCGAAGACCTGGCGAAGAAGCTGGGGTAGCTGAGCCAGCCTCGACTGTGGACAAGGCTGTGTTCTGAACGGGTTGTCCTCGTTATATCGCCCCTTGAGAGTTCGATACATCGCCCCTGATCGTGTTCTGGGGTGGGGTTCGTTAGATCGCCCCTTGTCGATTCGTTAGATCACCCCTTCTCTATACCTATAGCGTGTTCCTATAGCCTTCCTTTAATTCTTGCTGGTAGCGCTTGCGTATCAGTGGAAAAGTCTGCGGGTGCTGAGGCAGGGCAAGTTGAATTGAATTGACCGGAAGCGTGTCGCAGTCTAGTATGTCAAATATTTTAGACATTTCAATTTCTCCGCCAACCATGAATCTGATCGAAATCGGCCATGTCGTAGGAGCCCGGCGTGCCGAGCTGGGCCTGACTCAGGCGCAACTGGCACACCTGAGCGGCCTGTCGCGCCAGACCGTGGTCGGGCTGGAAAAAGGCACATTGAGTGATCTGGGTGTCAACCGTGTTGGGCAGGTGATGGCGGTGCTGGGGCTCGATAGCGCCAAGCCGGACATCCAGGCGCGGCGCAAAAAGCGTGGCTTGTGGATGGCGGCCAAGACGGCCAGTGTCAGCTACGTGCATGAGCTGGTTCCCGAGGTGCTGGAGCAGGTGCTGGCCAGCGGCGACGTGCCGCCTGCGTTCGCCCCACACCTGACCCATCTGCTGGATGAGGCCCCCGTGCCCACCGTCGTGATGGCGGTAGAGGAGGCTGCGGCGCATGCGCATCTGCCGCCTCGGCAGGTCTGGCGCAACGTCGCAAAACTCGCAGAGGCGCTGTCTGTCCATCGCCGGGCGCTGTGGGCATGAAAACCGATTCGTTGCCCAGCGGGGCTTGGGAAAGCCTGTTTCCGCGTGCGTTGGCCTTGATCGACGAGATCAGCAAGTACGGCGGCATGGCAGACCCGTTCTGGACCTTGGGCGGTGGAACCGTGTTGATGTTCCGCTACCGTCACCGGTTGAGCAAGGACATCGACATCTTTGTGCCTGATCCGCAGTACCTGGGTTTTGTCACCCCACGGCTGAGCGATACGGCGGCGGATATGACCGAGGACTACACGGAACAGCCGGGCATGTTCGTCAAGCTCCAGTTCGAAGAGGGTGAGGTGGACTTCGTATCCGCCCCCAATCTGCTGGATGACGCCTGGGATACCTGGGAAATTGGAGGACGTGCCGTCAAAGTGGAAACAGCTGCCGAGATCATCGCCAAGAAGATGTATCACCGTGGCGACCGTGCCACTGCACGTGACCTGTTTGATTTGGCGTTGGTGATCGAGCGAGAGCCGCAGCAGCTTTTGGCGGCAAAGCCATTCTTGTTGCGCCATCGGAGTGCCTTCCTGACTCAGATTCGGCAGCCGCATGCCAGTCTGCAGGCTGCGTTTGGCGCTATCGCTACGCTGGATTACACACCCAGCTTCGACCACTGCGTGGCCGTGGCGGGTGGATTCCTGGACAGCCTGTAGCGGTTCAGGTGGCGCAGCCAAACCAAGCCGACCTTGCCGACAGTGGGATGGGGATGCAGGGTTGTTGTAGAGGTTCGTGGAGCGTATCAAAAAAATGATCAATAATTTGACCAAAAAATGGAAATTGGTTAAATTAATGATCAAATGAGTTCTCATGAATCGCATGTCCTCCTTGAACGCCAACTGCTTCTGCAGCTTGGCGACCGTCTCAAGCACCTGCGCAAGACCCAGCGCCTGGGCACGGTAGAGCTTGCGGCGCGCGCAGGCATGACGCGCAACACCCTGCGCTCGGTCGAGTCGGGTGATCCCGCGCCGTCCATCGGCACCTATCTGCGCGTCATGTCCATCCTGGGCGTTGGTGGTGATCTGGCATTGTTGGCGGGCGATGTCTTGCAACCGGCGCCTGCGCGCTCCGCCGCCGCACGTTCCCGGCATCCCGCGCCCGTGGTGCAAGTGCGCGTGCGTGCCGATCCAACCAGACACCAGCTGCAGGACCTACAAAGCCTGGCCCTGCATGAAGAAGCCGTGCGGCTGGCCAAGGCCGACCCTGCTCAGGTGCAGCAGGCAAAGGACACGCTCCAGCGCTGGCTGGCTACTGGAGATGTTCGCTCTGCAGCCTTGTGGCGTGAGTGGGAGGACATCCTGAAGGCGGGCGCCTGGCGCAAGGTGTTGGCCCACACCCGCCGCGCGCAGCAACTGCGCCAGGCATCACCGCTGGTCACGACCCTGTCGGCCGAGACCCGTCAGGCCATCCTGCAACAGGTGGGCGAACTCAAGAAGGGGATTGCGATCGGCGATGAGCTGGGCGCTGCGCCCGAGGAGCAACCATGACGCGCGAAGAGCTGGAGCACATCATCCGTGCCAGCGGTGACATCACCGACCAGTACGAATTCGTCATTGTCGGCAGCCAGTCCATCCTGGGCGCGGTGCCCCGGCCCGAGGAGGTGTTCACGGTGTCCATGGAAGCGGACATCTATCCCCTGCAGGCGCCGGAGCTGGCCGACAGGATCGACGGCTCCATTGGCGAATGGCTCGCAGTTCCATGAAACCTATGGCTACTACGCTCAAGGTGTTGGCCCGGAAACGGCGTGCCTGCCAGCGGGCTGGATGCAGCGCGTGCATCGCATCCAGAACCGCAATACGCAGGATCGCATTGGGTACTGCCTGGACGTTGTCGATCTCTTCCTGTCCAAGGCGGCGGCCGCACGGGAGAAGGATCGGGAGTTCTGCATCGCGCTGCTGCAGTACGGCTATGTGAACCTGGAAGCCGCCTTGGCGCTCGTGGGCAACATGCCCCTGAATGCCAAGGCGCAGCAGACATTGCGGGCGACGACGCGTCGGTGGGCAAAGAGTTCCACCTGAATCGCTCCACAGGCGAATTCAAATTCATCTCGCGTAGTTGTTTCTTCTATAGTTGCACGATTGGAAAGGGAGTTAAGAAGAGTGCGAATTCACTATCTGAGCGCCCAAGGCGTTCTCGAAGTAGAGCAAGGCGCGTTGCGCGAGTTGGAGCGCAGTCTCCCCCGCGACTGGATGGGTTTCGCAGCGTTTAGGCTGCTCGCTAGAGGATCGAAGCTCCCTTTGGATGTGGATCTCTTGATCCTTACTTACAACCGCATTCTTGTCGTCGAGTTGAAGAACTGGGCCGGCGACATCGAATACTCGGCAGGACAGTGGATTCACAAGGGAACGCCAAAGAAGTCGCCAGTAGAAGTCAACGACAACAAGGCACGCGTTCTCAAGGGGTTTATCAAGGACAAGAACTCCGCATTGACGGTGCCCTTCATCGAGAATGTCGTTGTTCTGTGCCACCCGCAATGTCGGCTCGTGCGTTTTCCGGATGAGGAGAGGCGCTTTGTCATGACGCTGGCCGACTTCTGCCACGCGGCCTCAGACCCTGTCCGCTACAAGGCGAAATTCCCCGATACCCCTGTGGGACAGCCATATCGGTCGAAAGATCCATTGCCCGATCGCCAGAAGTACGAGCGAATCTTCTCCAACCAGAGCGAGGGTATTCTTGAGCGCCGCATGGTTCTGCACGGCTTCGAGCAGGCGGACACAACCGCAGACTACGATCACCCGAAGAAAATCTGGACTGAATTCCGTGCCGAGCACCGAGAAAATCGTGGTTCCAAGGCACTGCTTCGCAAGTGGAACTTCCAGGAACTGGCTGGCGGTGGCACCACGTCCGTGGAGCGACAAACCATCGGGCTGCGCGAACTGCGTTTGAACGAAATGCTGCGCGTGCAGGCGCCAGAACTGCATGCGGACTTGCTTGAGCCAGTGGCGCCCGCCACTATCGATGATGTCACCACCAATTTCGTCGAGGCATACCGATTACCCGGAAGCATTGAGCGGCTTGCGGAGCATCTCTCGCGTCAACCGAACATGGCGCTTGAGGAGCGGCGTGCGCTGGCACTGAGCATCCTGGCCCGATTCGCAAAACTACACACGCTGGGCATCGCCCACCGGGACATCACGAAAAAAACTCTATGGGTCATGGAACCGGCTCGCGTGATCCTTTCGACATTCGCTGCCGCTCGCGCCCCCGGGACCTTGACTGTCGGCGTACATCGGTTCGAGTTGGAGACTGGCTCCATCGACCTCCCTGAAGACGACGGTGCTGATGAGCGGAAGTCGTCCACAGATCCATTCGCCCGCGATGTTTTCCTGCTCGGCGTGCTGGTGTACGAGATGCTGGAACGCAAGGAGTTAGAGCGGGTCAATCGCGTTCCGCTCTACGACGCCAAGCTGCCGCTTCAATTACCAGCCCTCGCCCAATGGTACGAGCGTGCCATGGACTGGGAGCCATCGGCGCGGTTCCGGTCCGCCGTCGAGGCGTTGGATGCCCTAAATGACTGCTTTGCGGTCGAGAGCGGTCCCACAGTATCCGAGTCCGATTTCGATGCGTACCGCACCGAGGCTAGTCCGTTCACTTTGCCGATGAAGGAACAAATCTCGTCGGGTGGCGGCAAGATGGTTTACTTGTCCGAGCGCGACGGGGTCAAGGTCTTGGTGAAGTGCTGGACGAATCTGAAGTACGACCCCAAGTACGGAGCCCGTAACTTGCGGCTCCTTGGATTCCTACAACAAGCGAGATCGTTGCGTCAATCTGGTTTTGATGCCGCTCCGGATGTCCTGGATTTTGGCATGGGGCAGTTCGGCCTGATCTTGGTCACCCGTTGGGTAGAGGGCAGCACCTTGGCAACATGGTTGGGTACAGAGCCCAGCGCACGTCGGCGCGCGGTCGTAGCCTTGTCCCTCTTTAACGCGGTATGCCGATTGCACGCGTTGGGCTTGAGCCATGGGGACTTGAAGGCCCACAACATTGTCATTGCCATGGCTAGCGAAAGTGAGGACGAACGCGCCGTCCTGCTCGACGTGCCGGACCTTAGCGCCGACGGCGACGAGGGGCTGACAGTCGGCAGTGTGCCACCCGTTTTGGAATCAGCCTCGCCGCAGCATCGCGACCTCTATGCCGTTACGCAAATTGGTCTCGATCTGCTCACGGACGAATTTCCGAACACCCGTAGAGATGCCGAACGTGCGTTCGAGCTTGGGGACGCATTGCCTCCGGTCGAACTCTTGGCTGAGACGCTGAAGGGCGAACTATCACCCCGGATCGATACGGCACCAACGTATTTGGTCTTACTTAGACGTCGTGGCCGCGATGTTTCTCCACCTCTGGACTTGGACAGCAATAACGGCGAGTTCTCAATCGGTGTCGTTCGCGATGAGTATGCAGGCGAGCAACGGTTCATCGTGACAGGTGTAAGGCAGCAGCTATTCATCAAGTTCGATTTGACAAGAAAAATTGCTGTGCATGCGACATTGAAGGAGATTGGCCATCAGGAGTTCGTGAGCGCGTACAAGCGTCGTAGCTTTGTATTGCGCGCGAAAATTCACGTCGCATGGCACGACACAGCCGATGCCACGGCGTTGGGCGAAGACTTGTATGAGCTGTACATCGACAGCCTGCCAGAAAGTGGCGTCCAAGACGCCGGGTGGCGCCGACCGACTATCGATCCCTATGCCCAAGGTGCAACGCGTACAGATGACTCTAGGAGCATCACTACAGGTGAACTCTGGAGCGCTTTGGCCAGCACCGACGACATGAACGGAGCATCCATTACTGTTCGAGCTGGTGCGCGGCAAGTTCCAGAAGGAAGCGGCAGCTGGCTCATTCCCTTCGACCTCGATGGCGGTGTTCTTGACTTCTCCGAGGACGAGCGCATCGAACTGCTCGAACGCGGCCACGACCCGATTGACGGCGGCGATCGCTGGTACACAGTTGGTATCGTCGCGCCAGACATTGGCAAGGATGTCATTCGTGTTCAGCAGACGAGTCTTCGCTTTGGTCCCAAGGAAGGTATATCGCTGTTTCTGCGCGGCGCACTGGAGCGATCGGCATCGGAGCGCCGAGTGGCCGCCATGAACCGGGTTCTGGCGGGTGGCGCACTCATTCCCCGGATCGTTGATTACTTTGATCCCGGCACGGAATTGATGCCATACCAAGCGGAGGTCGCAGACTTGGGAGATTTGTCCAAGTACGAGTTGAATGACCAGCAGGCCGAGGCGCTGCGCACTGCCATCTCGTTCGGTCCGGTGTCACTGCTCCAGGGGCCACCGGGCACTGGCAAGACGAAATTCATAGCGTCCTTCGTGAATCTCGTTCTTTCGCGCGGCTTGGCCAGCAACGTTTTGTTGGTCAGCCAGTCGCACGAAGCCGTCAACAACGCGATGGAGAAGGTGGTTGATCTAAGCATCAAAAGCGGTATGAACGACACGATGGTCCGCATTGGGTTGCCGTCGATGGTTTCACCGCAGCTGAGGCACATTCAAGAGGATGCGCTTCGACAACGCTACCGCGAGGCCTTCGACGCTGAGTTGAAGCAGCGCGTGCGCACCGTGGGCTACGCGATGGGCCTGCCGCAAGAGTACGTCCGAGCCGCAGTCGAGATGCACACGAGCCTCGGGACTCTGCTAGAGCGCATTTGCTACATTGAGCGAGCGCAAAACAACAATGAGGATGGTTCGGAGGCATCTTCGACCCACATACAGCGCCTGCGCGAAGTGTTCGTTGAGATTGCCTCGGCACGATTCGGCATTGAACTCGCATCGACCGATGATCTGGGGGCCGTCCTAGAAGCCGAGTTGGCCGATTTGGCCACTCTGCATGATTCGCCGAGTCCTGCAAAGTGCTTACGGCTCGGTCAGATTGCAAGGCTATCCACCGAATTCTCCCAAGTCCTACGTAATCCGCGTTCGAATTTCACTGCTTTCCTGACACGTAGCGCCAGCGTGGTTGCCGGTACGTGCGTCGGGGTTGGCAAGCACGCGCTGGGCATTGTGGATCTGGCCTATGACTGGGTCATCGTGGACGAGGCTGCACGGGCGTCTCCTATGGAACTCGTCGTCGCGATGCAGGCTGGAAAGCGAGTGCTCATGGTTGGAGATCATCTGCAATTGCCACCAACTTATCCCGTTGCGGTGGAAGAGAACGCTGCGCAGATGCTGGGTATTTCGCGCGGGGAGTTCCGCCGGATGAACAACTTTCAGAGGGCGTTCTCGTCGAACTATGGTAAGGCAGTTGGCCGCACGCTCTTGCGTCAATACCGCATGGCTTCTGCAATCAATCAAGTCGTATCGCACTGCTTCTACAAGAATGCTCTGGAGGTCGGCAGAGACGCGCCCGGCCCCGAGTACGATGAACTGCCTGGCTATCTGGCTAAGCAGGTCGTTTGGGTGGACACCAGCGATCAGGCGCGCAGCGCCTTCCACCGCAGTGCGGGAACGCATGAAGGCGCACTGGAGAACGAAGCCGAAGCCGTGGCAGTCGTTGACATCGTTAGGAGCATTGCCAAGTCAGGCGACTTCCTCCGGCGTGTTCGTGAATTGGATGGAGATACGCACCCACCAATCGGGATCATTGCCATGTATGCCGCGCAGCGAGACCTTGTTCGACGTAAGCTGGAGCAGGCTGACTGGGCTGCAGACATCCGCGACCTGTACAGCGTGGGCACGGTTGATAGCTATCAAGGCAAGGAAAATCGAATCATCATCTTGTCCGTGGTACGCAACGACACTTCAAGGACAATCGGATTCCTCTCTGACCCCGAGCGTATCAACGTCGCAATGTCAAGAGCCAGGGATCGACTCATCGTGGTCAGTTCATCGGCAATGTGGCAGTCGCATCCAAGGTCACCCATGCACAGCGTGCTAGAGGAAATTAGGAAACTCGCTGCCAGCGACCTCGCGGCTTTCGTACCTTCGCAAGACTTAAAGCGGAGCGTTGCCCATGCGTGAGCGCTTCAACACCGTTGCGGTTGCCATTCCGGCGCAGCAGTTTCACGTGCGTTGCCATGTCTCGATCGAACGACAGGTTCCCGTAATGACGGACTTCGCCGTTCGGCTACTGCATCTCACTGGGCCGCTTGAAATCAATGCCATGCAGGAGTACTTCGGTCTCAGTAGCAGCCAGACCATCGACCTCATCGACCTGCTGCGCAGCGAGGGCCTCGTCGAAGAGTCCGGTGGCCGGTACTCCCTCACATCCTATGCTGAGGGCCGCTTTGTTGGTTCTAGCGATGACCTGCCGAGATTCACTAGGATCGTTGAACGCCAGAGC
Organism: Diaphorobacter limosus; assembly: GCF_033100095.1. Taxonomy (NCBI): domain Bacteria; kingdom Pseudomonadati; phylum Pseudomonadota; class Betaproteobacteria; order Burkholderiales; family Comamonadaceae; genus Diaphorobacter; species Diaphorobacter limosus. The sequence goes on from NZ_CP136921.1 coordinate 3,544,182, forward strand.
AGGCCGGTCTTCGAGCTTCTCTCGTACACGCCCATCCCGAAGGCGCTATCTGGAACGTATTGGGACAACGCACTCGAACTCGAATGGGCATCGAACGACGAGGCGCATGGTCAAACCGTCGAGCGTGCGGAGGCAGCCTTCCATCAGCACTTTCTCGACATTGAGCGTTTTCAGCAAGACGAAGAATGGCGGCGGGCTTTCTCCTGCTACAAGGTGGATAGCATCACGTCCGGGCGGCCTTTCAATGTCCCGCTCCCGGTTCACTTCGAGGTGGATCTCGATGGGAACGTTGAGTTCGATGTTGACACGCAACTTGATCTCCTTCCTGACGAACTGCGTTCGCGGGTTCGGCGACTCACGGCGGATCGTATCGGTAGCCTCAAGGCGCACAGCGACTACTTCAAGGGGTTCGTGGACTTCTTCGAGGACGCGCTCTTGTTGCGATACCTGCCTGTTAGCAGAGCCGACGGGAAGTCGGCGAGCTCTGTCATTCAATCCGGGCACAAGCTGGTCTTGCGTAAGCCTCTGGACTTCGACTTCCAGCGCTATATACGAGAGGTCCATGGTGGAGCGGACGGTGAGGTCTATGACGATAAGCGGAGTCGCGCTCTGCTCGGCGCCCTCTATATGCCGAAGAACCAGGATCGTTTGGTTGAGGCCCTCTCCGCCGCAGCCGACCACTTCAAGAGGGCAGCCACTGCCGATACGAGCTACCCGCTTGAAATGCTCTGGGTGATTCCGGAAACGGACTTATGGGGGCGTACTGAGCTTGTGCGCCGATTCATCGAGAGGCTGAGCGCTACCATTGCCAATGTATGGGGCGAGCCAGTTGACGTTGTGGGAATTGCCCCTGCGCTTCAAGACGAACCGGTCGAACGCATACGCAAAAGAGGCAATCTTCTCTTGGATGCTGGCTTTAGTAAAGTTTACCTCGGACCGTCGATTGCGAGGTTCGAGCGATTCGAGACGATGGTTTTGCCTGGTGTGTACGGCGCGGCGATGTACCAATGGAAGGTGCCTTCGATGGATGTGCTGAGCGTACCAATAGGATTTGGTACGCACTCTCCGAAGGCACTTCATCGCCTTTCGAAACTTGCACGCAACGCTGGGGCGAACGCGCTTCATCGCGTCTGGCGTGGCTCAGGCAAGGACGGCGAAGACAGGAAATTGAAATACACGGCGGCATCGGCTTCGGATTTTTTATACCTTGACGACTTTGTGATGGATTAAGTGATGGTTTCTGCGTTTTGATGCGGCGATTGACAGCCATCCCCGTTTCCCAGGCGATCAACGCGCTGCGTGCTGACAAGCCACCGACGATTGGTACTTGATGCTGTCATTGCCCACAAAAACCTCGGACGCCGCGCCTACCAGCAAGGTCGTCTTCTTGCTGGTCTGCTTGAAGTAGGACGGCTCATCGGTGTCCGCCTGTTCGTCGATCCGGCTGACGCCCAGCCGTTTGGCCATCTGTTTGCCGGTCTGGCGTTTCAGATAGACGGTCGCCTTGTTCTCGCCCTCTGCGGCAGTCACCAGCGCTGCCACCACCTCGTCCCCGAACAGCGAAGGGCGAGGACTCTTTTGTGGAGGCAGAAAGAAGCCATCAGCCCCTTTGACCAGGCCGATTGCGCGGAGCCTGGATTCCACTTCATCGGTCTTGAGCACCGTTCCGGCCTTGCATTGCAGCAAGGATTCAAGCTGCTGTGCAGCGGCTGAGGGTGCGGCTGTTGGAACATTGGCATCGAGCAGCGGCACGGGCATTTGTGCCCATGCCAGGCCAACGCCGAACACGGCCAAGCCACATGCAAGCCAGCGCCGCAGAGCACGCAGATTCCGATTCATGATGAGTTCCTTTCCGAACGACGTTCCAACCTCCACCGCTGGCGTTCCAGCAGGGCCTGAAAATGGTCTGCACCGGGCGCATTCCATTGCGGCCACTCGGGCGGCAGATCGGGCTCGGGGCGCGGCGCCACGCGCAAGGCCAGCAACTCCAGCCGCCCCGGAAAATGCCTCAGCAAATCAGCAGCCAGGGACTGCTCCTGCCCCACGATGGTGTTGACACACAGCAGCAGGTCTTGCGCGGCCTTGCGCAACTCTGCCGCCAGCTCGGCGGCTTCGTTGGTGTTCATGGATTGCCTCCCTCGGTATCAGGTGACGGCATCCGTAGCCCGGCATAGACGAAAGCCCGTTCCTCGGGTGCGAAGGCGATGAGTTCTCCGCCATCCCACAGCGGGAAGGTGCAAACCGTTTTCCCCATGCGCAGGAATTCCTGTCGAACGTACTGCGCCAGGGCTTGCAGGTCATGCAGCGCAATGTTTTCTGGCGGCTCAGCCGCAGAAATCACCAGATCGGTGGGCGCCACGTGCACCAGTTCCAGGCCCACGCGCAGGAACGCCAGTACCAGCAGCGAGCGTGACGGCTCCTGGTCAAGATAGCCCGGTAGCGCGGCCAGCGTTTCTTCGTAGTGCAGCGGCTTGCGCTTGGCCATGATGAACTCGCGCAGCCGCGCAAACACATCGTCAAGCGCCTGCAGGCCTTTGGTGTTGATCCTGGTGCCGATGTCCCTGTCCTGGTTCAGATCGCCATAGGCGTCACTGGTCAGCCAGGCATGGCGCGCGACCGTGTCCACCACACAATGCAGGATGTTTTGCGCCAGGCCGTCGCTGCGCTCGACCAGGCCGAACTCGATGGCGTCCAGCCCGTTGAGGGTGACCGTGGCCCACAGGCCATTGCGTTCGTCCCCATGCAGGCACTGCGTGGCCATGCCCTGCAGCGGAATGATGAAACCCAGCTCCTCCAACTTGCCCAGCAGCAGCTCGACCGTGGCGTTGATGGGTGTCGGTGGTGGCGTGGGCGCGGCGGTGCCCTGGAGCGGTTCGGGCTGCGCCGGTGGCAGCCGCCCGCCAAACCGCGCCTCGTACCACTCGCCCAGGATTTCTGTGGCGAGCTCGGATTCGCGCAGGCCTCGGGTCTTGGCCTCGTGCCGGATCGCATCCGCCAGACGCATGTCCAGCATCCAGTTGGTTTGCGCCATCGCGCCCTGGGCCTTTTTGCGCTCCCGGTAGCGGCGTTGGTATTCGGCGGAGGACTGCCTGCCGGTTCGTGGACGTGCCATGCTTGTTTAATTAACAACACTAGTTAAACTAACTATCCATGAAATTGCCCTTCCATGCAAGCCCATGCTGGTGATAACAATCCTTCACGGGAGATGAACATGACCGCCAACCATACCCAGCCCATGAGCCAGAAGCAGGCCGACGCTCTACGTCGGGAGTGGGCCTTGCTGCTCAAGATGGGTTACGCCAGCCAATGGACGTCCGCGCAAAAGATGGCCCGACAGGAGGAAATTGCCACCCTGCTGCTGCACGCGGGTCAGGCCTTGCCACGGGGGATGACCCGGCAGGAATTGCTCGCCAGCGTATCCATCCGCAACGCGGAAGGCGGGCGCTACTACGTTGATCTGGCAGACATCCCGCAGCCATGGCGGGATGAGTTCTGGGCGGCGCTTCATGGCTCCGGGCGCCCCATCGTCGAGGGGGTAGAACGTGCTGCCTACGCCTGGGACTGGGAGGGTTGGGTGTGCGGCCAGGCGTTCGGCGATCCAGCCGTGATGCAGACACTTCACCAGCTTGCCGAATATCCGGTGCTGGCGGCTCTTGCCGCGTCGCGCACTCAAGCCGCCAGGCTTGATGGCCGGGCCTGCCGCTACCTCTACGAGGCTGCTGGATCGGTGTTGGCGCAGTACGAGGTGTCGGAGAACGAGCGCGCCTTCATGCAGCAGTTGGGTGTGGTCGTGCAGACGAATCCACGCGAGGCCGAAGAAGTCATGCTGATGAGCTGCCTGGAGGTTGCCCAAGGTGTTCGTGAAATGCCTTGTTCTGCGCAGCAGGCCAATGTCATGCGTGTGGCGGCGATGGTCATCGGCAGGAGCTTTCCTGCTTCACAAAAGAGGCTATCGGCGGCTGCGGCAAGGTACTTCGAAGCGCATCCCGGCGAGGAGGTTGAATCGGCAGAGATCGTCAGGCGCGGCTGGGTTTCCAACTTGCCGCGCTTGTGCGATCGTCTGGAGCGCAAATTGCGAATGGCGAGGGCGCAATGATTTACTTCTTTGGCGACACCCACGGCCACTTCCAGCATGTGCTGGAGATCGTCTCCAGGGATTGCCCGGCTGCCATCGTCTTCCTGGGCGACCTGCAGGCGCAGCGACCGCTGGACGTGGAGCTGGAGTCCATTCTTGGGATGACCGAAGTGTGGTTCATCCACGGAAATCACGACACGGATTCCGATGCCGACTACGACCACTTGTTTGGTTCAGCGCTGGCAGACAGGAACCTGCATGGCCGCGTCGCCGTGGTCAATGGCGTGCGCATTGCCGGACTGGGCGGTGTGTTCCGGGGGCAGGTATGGACGCCGCCGGTGGACTGGCTCTACGAGTCATCCAAGGAGTTCACCGCGCGCTGCGGCAGGGGCAATCGCTGGCGCGACGGCCTGCCGCGCAAGCACCGCAGCTCCATCTTTCCGGAGGATTACTTTCGCCTGGTCTCGCAACGCGCCGATATTCTGGTGACGCACGAGGCGCCCAGCGCGCATCCGCATGGCTTTGATGCGATTGATGAACTGGCGCGCAGCCTGCGGGTCGGCAAGGCGTTCCATGGCCACCACCATGACTGTCTGGACTACAGCCGCGATCAGGCGCGGCTGGGGTTCGCGGCCTTTGGTGTGGGGTTTTGCGGGGTGACCGACATGAACGGTGGCTGCATTCAGCCGGGGAAGTTTGACTATGCGCGGGCAGGGCGCCTGCGGTAAAGGAATGGATGACTTGCCTTGTTCCTACAAGGTCGAAATCACGGTGACGGGTCACTTCTGCCCTGCGTGCGATGACACACGAAGATGGCTCCGCCATGTAGGTGCACACCGAAGGACATTTCTTGAAAGATCAAGGTGATTCTGTTCCTGGATTTTGACGGAGTCCTGCACCCTGACGAGGCGTACTTGGTCAAGGGCCGTCCAGTGCTGCGCGCAGAAGGCGCTCTGTTCATGTGGGCGCCACTGTTGGTGGGTGCGCTGAAAAATTACCCAGGCGTGCAGATCGTTCTCAGCACGAGTTGGGCGCGTGAATTGAGGTTCACGCGGGCACGCAGCTTCCTTCCGCCCGAGCTGCAGCAGCGCGTCATCGGCGCAACGTGGAACAGCCGCATGGCATCCAATGACTATGGCGATTTCTATACCCGAAACAGAAATACGTGGTGGGATCGGGCGACCCGCTATCAACAAATTCGGCGCTATGTGGATAGGGCGCAACTGGTGAGCTGGCTGGCCATTGATGATGCGCCAGAGGGATGGGCCGACGCTGACCGCGCTCGGTTGATTCAGACCGATCCTCAGCAAGGACTGGGCGATCCTGCAGCCATAGTCCGTTTGCAGGGGCTTTTGGAGTCTGCAGTGAGGCAAACACAGCCGCAGCGGATGCAAACTCCATGTCGGGGCGGTGAAAAATAAGGACACATCGCAATTGGCACCAACCCGTCAACGAATTTGTCGAGCCATCTCTTTGATGACGGTATGCGAAATGGCCCTGACACAGCGGGACTCACCTGCCATCGTCGCCGCCAGCTCAGGTTGGGCATGGGCGATCTGGGTGTTCTCGGCTTCGACTTCGCCATACAGCGCTTCAGCCTCGGAAACGATGCGGCTGCGCAGACTCTCCAGCAGGCGCTCGGCCGTGCCTTTGACCAGGTTCAGCGCCGCACCGGCCTCCAGCAACAGGCCCCGGCGAATGTCCGAGAAGTGCCGCACGCTCAGGATCGGCCAAGCCAATTGGGTTTGCGCAGGCCAGCCGCTTTTGTCGAAGGCCGGTGAGTCGTACGTTGCGACGCTCAGCAGGTCGTAGAACGGCGCCAGCTGAACGCCCTCGTGCGACACCAGAAAGCTGAGGTTTTTCAGGTGTGCGTCGCTGTTGCCGACGAGCACATTGAACACCAGCCAGCCAAACAGCCGCGAACGCGCCACCGCCGGGCTGCGGCAGGCATTGGCCAGCGCGGCCAGGCTTTCCAGGCTGCCTTGGGTGTATTTGAAACTGCGATCTAGCCCCAGCAGCTGGCAGGCGTCGATCGCATGGCGGCGCTGCCAGCCTTGCTCACCAGCGATCCGGTCAAAGCGGGCGATCAGGTAAACGGGCGATGGCACGTAACGCCGATGCACCTCAGGCACATCCAGGCCCAGCCGCCTGGCCAGGCGCATCACAAACCATTCGTTGATCACGGAATGGGGGTAGTCCGCGTCCGGGTGATCGGGCTTGAGGATGTGGGTGGAGGGCGTGGCGCCCGCTGGCTCAAACAACGCGCCATCTTGCAAAACGACGGCCAGCTTGTGCTGCGCACCGGCCAGCGACATGCGCTTGACGGCGGCGTGCGTCAGCGGTGCCCTGGGCAACTGGCGGATGCGCGCCTGCAGCGCATCGTCGGGCAAGGGGCGCAAGGGCTCGGTGGTTTGCGGCGCGGCCTCTGGCGGCAGCAAGGTCAGCGACCCGGCGGATTCCGCCCCGTACCAGGCCAGCAGGCCAAAGGCGTCCGCCGCATCCAGCCGGGCATCCTTGGCCAGCAACACCCGTTGATCTTCTTCCGGCAGCAGATTGTCAAAGTACCACTGCACCGGGCGCTGGCTGGCGCCATCCAGCAAAGGTTGCGCAGACAAGGGAATGTGCGGGCTGAGCGCAAAGCCCTTGGGGTTGGCCAGCCAGTCCGGGGTGTACTGAAAACTCCACAGCCCTGCCACTTCCTGCAAACTGCCAACTTCCTGCTGATTGATTGATGCGCGCAAAGAGCGGCCACTCATGGCTTGCCCTTGCCCTTGTCCTTGTGATTGGCCGGGTCGTTCAGATAAGCCGCCACGCTCTCGGGCACGTCCACCATGACCCGGATGCCCAGGCCCTCCAGCACCTGAAAGAGCTTGCCCCACTGCACCGTCTCGCCGCCGCACTCGATCTTGCCCAGGAAGTTCTCGCTCACGCCGATGCTGCCTGCGGCGTCGTCCTGGCGGATCTTCTGCACCTTGCGGCTGGCGCGCACCACCTGGCCAATGGCGGCGGCGTTGGGGATGGGTATGTGCATGGTTAATCCTCGCGTTTGAGAGGATTTTCTATCATGCTGGAGCGTTTGACAACGAATCCTTACGATTGTGTGGATTCTTGAGAATCCGACGCTATGGAAGGATAAATCCTGACAATCTGAGGGATTCGCAATTCTGCATGGCTTGGCTGGTGCCAAGGTAACGCCATCGTTTCAGGCCACAAGACCGCGCGTGGCGGCAGCGCGGCAAGTGGCCGCAAAAGGAGCCGTCGCTTCGGACGCAGGAACGCGCGGCTTTGTCCCCAGGAGCCGCCGTGCCCGATTTCTCCCGCAATCTGACCCAGCGGCCCCATTCTTTGTGCTTGGCCAGCCAGCACAAAGAATGGGACGAATGGGGTTGGGGACAGGTGTTCTTTGTGGCTCTTTGCGTCCAAGCACTGTGCTATCGCGGTGCCGAATACGTGTTGCCAGCGTGTCGCGATGGTGCCATTCAAGTGCCCGCATGGTGCCGTCATCGTGAAAACGCAGCCTCTCCAGCGGCAATGCCCGATCCAGGTGACATAACGGTGCCATATGCGTGCGCGTTGGGTGGTTCCATGGTGCTTCCATGGTGCGCTGCCACTGTTGGCCAGTCAAACATCAAGGTGTCGTGAGCGGCTCAGGTAGGTGCCGCCAGGGTGACGGATAGGATCACATAGGTGCCAGTTGCGCGCCATGAAGGTGTCGTTATGGTGTCTTTATGGTGTTGTCACGGCAGTCTGCGTGTCGCGAATTCAACGCCGGTGGAAGTTGCCGTTGTGGCATGTACTTTTGGGTCGCTCGCACTGGCGGCTGAAAGAAGGCTTCAGCCGGATGCTCGTCAGAACTGGCTGGGTGCCTCCATGTTCGAGGTATTGCCAATCTGTGCCAAGATTGCACAAATTCACACACACCCAGCAGACATAGACATGAACGAAGCGTCCGATGAAATCCTTACCATCGACGAAGTCGCTGCCTACCTGAAAGCAGGGCGACGCACGGTCTATCGCCTTGCGGCCAACGGCCAGATTCCTGCCTTCAAGCTGGGCGGTACGTGGCGCTTTCGGCGCACTGAACTGGATCGTTGGATTGCAAGCCGGATTGATACGCACGGCCACTCCAAGTCAGACGGAGTGGAGAAGTGAGCCATCGTGTCCCGCAAGGTCATTCCAGCAACCCGGTGCTCGACAGGCTTGAACGGCTGGTCGCAGAGGTTGGCGATCTGCAAAGCAAGCTGATCCTGCTGGTGGGCAACAGCAGCAAGACCCTTCTCCTGCGTCAGTTGGCGCAACGGCTGAGCGTCGCCCCGCGCAATGTCGGTGCGACGCTGGGGCATCGGTTGGCGGCCACGCCCGTTGCCGAGCGCGGCTTCTCGACCAACGAACTGCTACGCGACATCACCGACACCGCACGCGGCAACGCACCGCTGTTGCTCGACAACCTCGAAGTGCTGTTCGAGCCAAGCCTGAAGATCAACCCGCTCGACATGATCAAGCGGCTGGCGCACTCGCGCCGTGTCGTTGCCGTGTGGCCGGGCGAGCTGCGGGATGACCGCTTGGTGTATGCCCGCATGGGGCATCCCGAATACCGCGACTACACCCGCGATGGCGTTGTCGTCTTCGAGGCGACGTAGGGCCAATAAGGAAACAGAACATGAAATACAGGGATCTCATCCAGTTCGAGCAGATCGAGTCGGTGGTTCAACTGCTCGACGCCGACCGCCCCGACGAGGCCAAAAAGCTCGTCTCGACCTTCGTCATCTCCGACGACATGGCCGAACGTATCAGCAAACTCATGGTTCCGCAGCTCGGCTTCGACGAAGCGGTCGATCACAAGGGTGTGCTTATTGTCGGCAACTACGGCACCGGTAAATCGCACTTGATGTCGGTGCTGTCGCTGGTCGCCGAGGACGCCGCCTACGCGCCGATGATCCGCCACCCCAAGGTTGTGGATGCGGTGGCATCCATTGCCGGACAATTCAAGGTGCTGCGCATCGAAGTGGGCGGCCTGGAAATGCCGCTGCGCCAGGTCATCACCCAGCAGCTTGAACGCTTTCTCAAGAAGCTCGGTGTCGATTTCACCTTCCCGGCGGCGGATCAGGAGCTGAACAATAAAGACTCCTTCGAGGAGATGATGGCCGCGTTTGGTGAGAAATTCCCGAACCAGGGCTTGCTGCTGGTGGTGGACGAGTTCCTCGAATACCTGCAATCGCGCCGCGACCACGAACTGGTACTCGACCTAGCCATCCTGCGCCAGATCGGCGAAGTCGCCAAACACCTGAAATTCCGCTTCGTCGCGGGCGTGCAGGAGGCCATTTTCGACAATGGCCGCTTCCAGCACGTGGCCGACAGCATCCGCCGCGTCAACGAGCGCTTCACGCAAATCCTGATCGACCGTCAGGACGTGAGCTTCGTCGTCTCCGCACGTCTGCTCAAGAAGACTACCGACCAGCAGAACAAGATTCGCGAATACCTCACGCCGTTTGCCAAGTTCTATGGCTCGATGAACGAACGCATGGACGAATACGTGCGTCTGTTCCCCGTTCACCCGGACTACCTCAAGACCTTCGAGCAAATTCACTTCACCGAAAAGCGCGGCGCGCTCAAGACCATCGAGACCGCCATGCAGGCCATCCTCGATCAGAACGTGCCCACCGACCGCCCGCAACTGATCGCCTTTGAGAGTTTCTGGAGCACGGTCAAGGGCAACTCGGTGCTGAAAGCCGATCCCAACATCAAGGAAGTGCTGCGCGTCTCCGAAGTGCTCGAATCCCGCATTCAGCAGGCCTTCACGCGCCCAGCCTACAAGCCGATGGCGCTGCGTGTTATCAATGGTTTGTCCGTACACCGCCTGACCACCGGCGGCGACATCCACATTCCCATTGGCCCCACCGCCGCCGAGCTGCGCGACTCCCTGTGCCTGTTTCAGCCCGGCGTCGAAGACATGCCCGGCGAGCCCGCCGAAAACTTGCTCTCGATGGTGCAAACCGTTATGCGCGAGGTGCTGAAAACCGTCAACGGCCAGTTCATCTCCAAAACATCGGACACAGAGCAGTACTACCTCGATCTCAAGAAAGACATTGACTACGACGCCCAGATCGATAAGCGCGCCGAAACCCTGTCCGACGACGCGCTCGACCGCGCCTACTACAGCGCTATCAAGGCCTTGATGGAGTGCAGCGACGACCTGCGCTATCCCGGCTTTCAAATCTGGCAATACCAGATCGAGTGGCAGGAGCACCGTGTCGAGCGCCTGGGCTACCTGTTCTTCGGCGCGCCCAACGACCGCCCCACGGCGCAGCCCGAGCGCGACTTCTACATCTACTTCATTCAGCCATTCGACAAGCCCCGCTTTTCGGACACCCAACAGCCGGACGAAGTGTTCTTCCGCCTGAAAGCGCCGGATGAAAATTACAAGCGCCACTTGTCGCAATACGCCGCTGCGTTGGACTTGACCTCCACCGCCAGCGGCGGCGCAAAGGCGGTGTACCAGTCCAAGGCGCAGGATGCCCTGCGTGCCATGAGCAAGTGGCTGCAAGAAAAGCAGCTCACCGCCTTTGAAGTCACCTATCAGGGCAAGGCAAAGACCCTGCAAGACTGGGCCAAGGGCGTGTCGCTGCGCGACCGTGCACGCTTGGGCGCGGACGAACGCATCAACTTCCGCGACATCGTGAATATCGTCTCAGGCCTGGTGTTGGGCCAGCGTTTTGCCGACATCGCGCCGGATTACCCCAAGTTTCCCGTGTTGGTCACCGAGGCCAACCGCAAATCCCTCATCGGCAGCACGCTGCGCGCACTGGCGGGCGGCACGCGCACCAAGGACGCCACCGCCGTGCTCGATGCGTTGGAAGTGCTGGAAGGCGAACGCATCGACCCGGCCCATTCGCGCTATGCGCAAGAAGTGTTGAAGCGGCTTGCGGCAAAGGGCCACGGGCAGGTGCTCAACCGCAACGAACTCATCACGGGCAGCACGGATGTCGAGTACTTTTCTCCGGACAAGCAGCGACTGGAGCCTGACCTGCTCGTCGTGGTGCTGGGCGTGCTGGCGTACACCGGCGACATCGTGCTGTCGATCACCGGCGACAAGATCGACTCCAGCAAGCTCGCCCTGCTGGCCGAACGCTCGCTCGACGAGCTCAAGGCCTTCAAGCACATCGAAGCACCCAAGGAAATCAACCTTGCGGTGCTGCGCGCGCTGTTCGAATTGCTTGGGTTGCCACCAGGCCTGGCGCAAGAAGCCGCTCAAGGGAAGGAGGAGCCTGTCAGGCGGTTGCAGGACGCAGTCAGCGCACTGGTGCCGCGTGTGCTCAAGGCGGGCTCCGATCTCCAGCAAGGCAAGCTCGGCTTCTGGGGCCAGAACCTGCTACGCGACGAAGAAGCCAAGGACTGGTATGCGCGGCTGGATGCGCTCAAGAAATTCACCGAATCGCTCTCGCCCTACAACACCGTCGGTAAGCTCAAGAACCTGCGCATCACGCCGGAGGACATCGAACTCCAGAAGAAGAATCTCGACGTGCTCACCGGCGTCGAACGCCTGTTGGAACTGGTCGGCGAACTGGGCAGCACCGCGTCCTACCTGTCGCAGGCCGAAATGGTCTTGCAGCCCGGTCACGACTGGGTGAAGCAGGCCGAAGCCGCACGCAAGGCGCTGTTCGACAAACTGGGAGAAGACCGCACGGCAGAGCGCGTCGCCGCCGTGCTGGGCGAAGGCCGCCAGACGCTGGCCAAGCTCAAGAAGGACTATGTCGCCGCCTACATCGCCAGCCACAGCAAGGCGCGGCTGGGCGTGTCCGAGGAGAAAACCCGCAACGCCCTGCGCCGCGACGACCGCCTGCTGGGCCTGCGTGTGCTGGCGAACGTGTCGCTGATGCCCACCAGCCAGCTCACCGCCTTCGAGGATGAGCTGGGCGGCCTGAAAAGCTGCTCCGCATTGGACGAACCCACCCTGCTCGCCATCCCGGTGTGCCCGCACTGCCAGTTCCGCCCGTCCGCCGAGCAACTGGAGCTGCTGCCCGCCGCCAACCGCCTGCACAAGCTGGACGATGACCTGGATCAGTTGCAGGCCAACTGGCAGCAAACCCTGCTGGAGAACCTGGAAGACCCGTTCACGCAAGCCAGCCTCGGCCTGCTGCCCGCTACCAGCAAAAAGCAGATCGAAGCCTTCTTAGCCGCGCGCAAGCTGCCGGAGCCAGTCACCGCCGACTTCGCCAGCGCCGTGCAGGAAGCTCTGTCCGGCTTGGAGAAGATCATCGTCACCACCGGCGAGCTGCGACTCGCCCTGCTCCACGGCGGCTCGCCCGCCACGCTGGACGAACTGCGCAAGCGCTTTGACACGCTCATCAGCGAGCGTGGCAAGGGCAAGGACGCCACCAAGCTAAGGTTTGTGATCGAGTGACGCCATGACCCGAGACGAACTGCTTGCCAAGCTCCAGTCCATCGAATGGAGCGACATCGAATTCAAGGAAGCGTCGTGGGCTGCGCCCCGCGATGCGCTGGAAACCGTCAGTGCCTTTGCCAACACATCGGGCGGGCACCTGGTGTTCGGCGTCAAGCAGGCCAACGGCACCTTCACCGTCACCGGCGTCACCAATGCCGACGAAGTCCAAAACACCTTCCTTGGCTGGGTGCGCGACCAGAACAAGATCAGCGTGTTTCTGCCCATCAACGGCTCGGTTCATGCCTTGGCTGAAGGCACGGTTCTTGCCTTCTATGTGCCCGAAGCCCAGCGCAACGAAAAACCCGTGTATCTGGAGCGCAATCCGCGCAAAGCCCACATCCGCCGGGGTGGTCGCGATGACACCTGCACCGGCGACGAACTGCTGCGCTTCATCCGTGACGCATCGAACATCCGCTTCGATGCCGAGCCGCTGGACGTGGACACCAGCCGCTGCTTCGACGAAGCCACCGTGCGCTGGTATCGCGCGCGCTTCGCCACCAGCAACCCCGGCGGGGACACCGCAGCCGATGACACCGCCTTCCTGCGTAACTGGGGCTTCCTGGTTGAGCAAGGCGGCGTGCTGCGTCCCACCCGCGCCGCCATCCTCGTGCTGGGCAGCGGCGAATATGTTCGCCAGGTGCTGCCACGCATGGCGGTGGACGTGCAGCTCTACCGCAATGCCAGCGCCGAGTACGACTCCGCCATCCGCTGGGCCGACCGCATCACCGTGGAAGACAACCTCATCAAGGCGTGGCAGGCCATTGTCGAGTTCTACTTCCGCCACAGCGAGCGTCCGTTCGGCGTGGACGCGGCCACGATGCGCCGCGACGACGACCCGCCAGACTACATCTCCTTCCGCGAAGCCGCCATCAACCTGCTCATCCATCAGGACTTTGGCGACACCACCCGCGTGCCGGTGATCCGTTTCTTCCGCGACCAGACCGAGTTCTTCAACCCTGGCGATGCCTTCGCTTCGCGCGAGCAATTGCTCGACCCCGGCGACAAGGAAGTGCGCAACCCCAGCATCGTCAGCGCCTTCCGCCGCATTGGCCTGTCCGACCAAGGCGGCACCGGCGTGCGCGCCATCTTCGACGGCTGGCGCAAGCTGGGCTACCTGCCGCCGGAAATCGAAAACCACAAGGCCGAAAAAAGCTTCCGCCTTCGTCTGCGCAAGGAGAAACTCATCACCGAAGCCCAGCTGCTGGCGCAGGCCAAGCTGGGCGCACACCTGTCCGCACAGGAAGCCGACGTCTTCGCCTACCTCACCCGCAAGGGCCAGATCGACCTGACCGACGTGAAGGCGCTCACCGGCCTGTCTGGTGCGGACGCCCGCCAGCTTGCGCAGCGGCTCACCGTACAAGCCCTGCTGGTGGCGCAGGGCGGAAGCGACAACGTGTTCGTTCTGGCCGAGCACCTGCGCGCCCGTTTTCTGCCCGTCGCGCCCGAACAGGCTGCAAATAGCGAAGAAAATCAACGGTTTGGCTCGGAAACTGCGGCAACCGACGCGACTGCACAAGCCACCGATCAAGCCACTGCACAAGCTGCCTCTGGGCGCGCCCAGCTTGTGCAGTCACTTGTGCAGTTGTCCGCCATCCAGTGGCAGATCGTGGCCTTTGCCGACGCGCCCCGTTCCATTACCGAGCTGATGGGGCGCACCGGCCACAAGCAGCGCGCCTTCTTCAAGCGCCAGCATCTGGAGCCGCTGCTGGCGGGCGGGATTCTGAAAATGACCGTGCCGGACAAGCCCACTTCGCCTGCCCAGCGGTATGTGCTGACCGAAGCAGGTGTGAAGCTAAAGCAACTGCACGAACAACAGCAGGCCGCAGGCCAACCGGAGAACGAAGACCATGGACATTGAAACCTCTGGCGCCATAAGGCTGTTCTTTCCCAATCCATCATTGGCCTTGGTTTATTTCGAGGCATTGGCCAATGCGCTGGATGCCAGTGCTACGGATGTGTCCATTGATATTGATGTGCAGGCATACGACAAGCCGGACACGCTGAAGATCACCGTTACTGATAACGGCGATGGATTTACCGAAGAAAACTTTGATCGCTTCAAAACCTTGTTGAAGCCAAGGGATAAATTCCACAAGGGCATTGGTCGCCTGGTGTTTCTCAACTATTTTGATCGCGTTGAAGTTGTCAGCACGCGAGACAAGTGGCAGAGGAAATTCGTCTTCAAAGAGGGTTTTGATGGCAACGCGCCGCTCCAAGAAATTGAGCAGGCGCAGGATGCCAAGACGACGCTGACTTTCACTGGCTTTACCGGAGCGCGCGTCAAGTCCTATGACGATCTGAAGCCGGATGCCATCAAGCCACTATTGATCGAGCAGTTCCTCCCGACGCTTGACGCGCGTAAGCGTGATGACAAGGCGTTCAAGATTTCAATCAGCCTGAAGACCATTGAGAGCAACGCGCAGAAAGAGTTCTTTCCGCACGAAGTTGCGATAACGCCAGATGAGTTGCCTTCAATGACCAAGATCGCCATCCAGGATGATTCTCTGGACGCGTTCTCAACCATTGACATGCACTATCACGTCGAGCCGGTGTCGGGCAAAGGAAGCCTGCTCATTGCCTTCAGTATTGATGGGCGGACGATACCGGTAAGTCTGATATCGCCTTCATCTTTTCCCGCGGGCTATCTTGGTGTCTTTTTGTTCGAGTCGGAGATGTTCCATTCCAATGCCGACAGCTCGCGCCAGAAGCTGGTGTTGCCAGAAGGTTTGCCGGTGGCAAGTCTTTATCGCGTTTTGCGTCGGGAAGTTGGCAAGGTGCTAGCGGACAAGATTCCCCAGATCACAGAAAAGAACAAAAAGGTAAAAGAAACATTTGAGGAGAAGTTCCCGCATCTTCTGGGCTACTTTGAGGACGATACCGTTGGCCTGATTGAGCGAGATGATGCCTTGGATGTCGCGCAGCAACGCTTTTTTCAGGCTCAGAAACAGGTGCTGCAATGTGAAATGCTGACGGATGCTGCATATGAAAAATCGCTGGAACTTTCGTCTCGCACGTTGACAGAGTACATCTTGTACCGCGAAAAGATCATTG
This sequence comes from Diaphorobacter limosus, assembly GCF_033100095.1. Classification (NCBI taxonomy): domain Bacteria; kingdom Pseudomonadati; phylum Pseudomonadota; class Betaproteobacteria; order Burkholderiales; family Comamonadaceae; genus Diaphorobacter; species Diaphorobacter limosus. Next base: position 3,559,751 of record NZ_CP136921.1, read on the forward strand.
GTCGAATGAAAGCAATGACGGCTGATAACGCCGAAGCCGATATACACAATCTGATCGTTCCAAGGTTCAAGGAGTTCTCGCAAGACACTTTGTCTTCTGAAATTTACCAGAACAATGCTTGGTTGCTAGACGACAAGTTCATGGTGTTCCGCACGATTCTGAGCGAGAAGAGCATGAATGTTGTAATCAATGCCATACGCTTGGATGATGAAAGCGTGGGTGATACAGGTAGGCCAGATATTGCCATGATATTCTCGGCTAATCCAAGCGATGCAGCGCCAGTCGATGTGGTGGTGGTTGAAATAAAAAAGAAAACTGACGAAGAGAAAGACAACTTCTACGCTGTTAATCAATTGCTTGATCGAGCTGTGAAGTTGGTGGCATATTGCCCGAATATCCAAAGGGTCTGGTACTACGCAATCATGAACATCAATGATGCCACGGCCATTCGATTGCGACAATTTAAGTGGACGCCATTCTTCTCGAAGGGCAAGGTTTACTATCAGGAATTCGAGACGCCGCACCCTGATGGGCGGATTGTTCCAACACCGACTTTTGTTGTGTCTTTCGATGCGATCGTGGCTGATGCAGAACGCAGGAATCACACATTCCTTGAGATTCTGCGTAATGGCATGAAGAAGTACGCCGAGCAGCAGACCGTAGATTCGGCTGGAGAGCAGGAATGAGCGCCCTTGTAGGTCAAGGGTTGACGGACATCGATTCGCTGGCGCTGGCCGTGCGCGACCCCGAGTCGAAAAGGCTCGTTGGTGAGGCTCTTTCGGCCTATCGCGGTGGGGCATTGCGATCCGCAATTGTCTCTACATGGATCGCGGTGGACTACGACATCATCGCCAAAGCCAAGGAGTTGTCTGCGCATGGGGATGCCGCAGCCACCACGTTTGTGCAGGATATCGAGTGCGCGATACAGAGCCGCGATGTGAAAAAAATGCAGGCCATAGAGTCTGTAGTACTGACCACGGCAAATGAAAAACTCCAACTCTTCGCTCCACACGAGTTCGAGGATCTGAGTCGTTTACAGAAGGACAGACATCTGTGCGCGCATCCAGCCTTCGCCTCGGAAGACGCCCTGTTCCAGCCGACACCGGAACTGGTGCGCACCCACATTACCCATGCGCTGAAGCATCTGCTCGTCAATGCGCCGCTGCAAGGCAAGAGCGCGATTGAGCGTTTCCATGCCGATCTGCTGAGCCCGTCGTTTCCGGTGGATGAGGAAAGCATCGGCACGTTTGTTCGCGCCAAGTATCTCGACCGCGCGAAGGACGTGATGGTCGTCAATTTGATCAAATCGCTGCTGAGCGCGCCTTTCGGCAGAGAGGCCGCTCAATACATGGGGCAACGACACCAGGTTGCCCGAACGCTGCGGGAGATCGCCAAAGCAAAAACGGCGATCTACGATGAAACTGCCAAAGATCACGTTGCACGCAAGTTCGACGCAATCCCCGATGCGCTGCTGTTGAGCATCAGCGCCTTTGTCGAGTGCGATACCCGCTTGTGGGAGTGGTCGCCGGAGCCGACGCGCATTCGATTCAGGAGGCTGCTTCAAGATGCCGATGCCGAAACCCTCAAGAAACACTCGGCCTTCGATGCGTTTGCCATCCCCGAATTGGCCTCTATCTTGGTCGGTCGATTTGAGTCTTTTGAGCAAGACGTTCAGATCGGCATCATTTCTCAAATACCAAGGCGTGAGTTCATTACTCAGGCTATCCGAATTTATGGCGATGCCAGTGGTTGGCGAGCTGCCGAGCAGCGTGGGCGGGTATTGATGATCCCCCTTGCGCCGTTGATGAATGCGGATGACGTAAGGGTCATGCTTGAGGCAGTCCAGGAAAACGATCAAATCTGGGGCGCCAGTGGAACGTCTGCAATTCTTGAAACTGTATTCGATGCCACGCGGAGTCTTTTGGCGCAGTCCCGCCCCCATTGGCAGGCATTTATAAATGCCCGAATGTTATCCAGCCGGGATGCTTCTTCCCACTACGCATATCCCGCGCTACAGCAGCGACTTGCAGCTAGCGAAGACTAAATAAGACAGGCACATGAGCGACTTTTTTCATACTAGCGAAGCCACCATCGACCCCGTCGAATGCCTCGGTCAAACCTTCGAAAATGATAGCGCCCGGCGCACGTACTACCTGGGCTTGCTGGCAAAAAGGCTTAAAGACCCGGCCTTCCGACAGCAAGAAGGTTTCCCGCAGGGTACGGACGCGGCCATCCTCGCCATGTCCGACCCGCCGTACTACACCGCCTGCCCCAACCCGTGGCTGGCGGAGTTTGTGGCGCACTACGGCAAGCCCTACGACCCGGCGGTGAAGTACAGCCGCGAGCCGCTGGCGATTGACGTGAGCGTCGGCAAGACCGACGCCATCTACAAGGCGCACAGCTACCACACCAAGGTGCCGCACCTGGCCATCGTGCCGTCCATCCTGCACTACACCCAGCCGGGCGACGTGGTGCTGGACGGCTTTTCCGGCTCCGGCATGACCGGCGTGGCCGCGCAGTGGTGCGGCACGGCACCCACCAGTTACCGCTTTGAGCTGGAACAGGCGTGGAAACAGGAAGGCCGCACTGCGCCTAAGTGGGGTGCGCGCCGCGCGGTGCTCAACGACCTGTCGCCCGCCGCCACCTTCATCGGCGCCAACTACAACATTCCCTTCGATGTGGACGCCTTCGCCAAGGCCGGCAAGCAATTGCTCAAGGATTTGGAGCAGGACATCGGCTGGATGTACGAGACGCTGCACAGCGATGGCAAGACGGTGGTGCGGATTGACTACACGGTCTGGAGCGAAGTGCTGGCGTGCCCTTCGTGCGCGGGCGAAATCGTGTTCACTGATGCTGCATTGGATGAGGAAACCAAAGCAGTTGCGGATCTGCTGACCTGTCCGCATTGCGGCGCGCAGGCCAAGAAAGAGCAGATGGATCTGCAATTCGAAACTTTCATTGACCCGGCGACTGGGCAGCCCGACAAACGCCCGAAGCGCGTGCCGTCGCTCATCACATACAAGCTGGGTAGAACGGCCTACACCAAGAAGCCGGATCAGGCCGACTTGGAGCGAATCGCCAAAATTGCGGCGCTGCCGCTGCCAAAAGACCTGCCGGTGGATCGCTTTCCGGATATGCAGATGACACGGGTGGGCCGGATGAAGACAACCAACTCTGCGGCCATCCACTTCATGTTCCTTCCGCGTGCGGCGCAGGCGATGGGGCTGCTTTGGAGCAAAGCCAAGAAAAATGCCGAGCCGCGTACTAGGAGCATGTTGCTGTTCATGGTTGAGCAAGCGATTGCAGGGTTTTCCATTCTCAATCGATACAGCCCGTCGCACTTTTCTCAAGTCAATCGCATGTTGTCTGGTGTCTACTATGTTGCGTCACAGACTTCTGAATGCAGTCCTTGGTACAACTTGGACAACAAACTGGATCGACTCATCAAGGCTTTCCGGAATTTCAGCACCCATTCCGGCAATGCGATCATCAATACCGGCACTGCGACACGTTTGCCGCTGACAAATGCTTCCATCGACTATATCTTCACCGATCCGCCATTCGGCGAAAACATCTACTACTCGGATTTGAACTTCCTTGTCGAATCATGGCATGGTGTCAAAACTGATCCGAAACCGGAAGCCATCGTCGATCGTGTCAGACAAAAGGGCATCCCTGAATACCAGCACCTGATGTATAGCTGCTTCGCCGAATACTTCCGCGTACTCAAGCCGGGTCGCTGGATGACGGTGGTTTTTTCCAACAGCAAGGCATCGGTATGGAATGCTATCCAGGTGGCTTTGCAGCAGACCGGCTTCGTCGTGGCTGAAGTCACGGCACTGGACAAAGTGCAAGGCAGCTTCCAGCAAGTCATGTCGCCCAACACCGTCAAGCAGGATTTGGTCATCTCCGTTTACAAGCCCAACGGCGGGCTGGAAGAACGTTTCACAAAGAGTGGCGCGACGGTCGAGTCGGCGTGGGACTTCGTACAGACACATCTGCGGCAACTATCCGTCACCAAGGTGAAGAGCGGCGAGCTGGAGTTCATCATCGAGCGCGATCCGCGCCGCATCTATGACCGCATGGTCGCGTGGTTCGTGCGCCACGACGCGCCGGTGCCGTTGTCCACCGATGAGTTCCTGTCCAGCCTGCGCAACCGCTTCCCCGAGCGCGACGGCATGGTCTTTCTGGCCGAGCAAGTGGCCGAGTACGACAAGAAGCGCGCGCAAGTGGCGCAAGCGCCGCAGATGGAGCTGTTCGTCAGTGACGAGCGCAGCGCCATCGACTGGGCGGCGGATTACCTGAAGGCGCGGCCTTCCACCTATCAGGACATCCACCCCGAGTTCATCAAGCAACTGGGCGCAGGCTGGAAGAAGCACGAAACCCGCCCGGAACTCTCGGCACTGCTGGAAGCCAACTTTCTGCGCTATGAGGGCGCAGGCGAGGTGCCCAGCCAGATTCACCGTTACCTGTCCACCAACTACCACGACCTGCGCGGGCTGGAGAAAACCGACCCGCGCCTGGTCGCCAAGGCACAAGACCGCTGGTACGTGCCCGACCCGAACAAGGCGCAGGACTTGGAGAAGAAGCGCGAAAAGGCACTGCTCAAGGAATTCGAGCAGTACAAGACGTTCACCGGCCGCAAGATCAAGGAATCGCGGCTGGAAGTGCTGCGCGCCGGGTTCCGCGCCGCGTGGGCGGGCAAGGACTACGCCACCATCCTCGCCATCGCCAACAAGCTGCCGGACGAAACCCTGCAGGAAGACGAAAAGCTGCTCACCCTGTACGACATGGCGCTGACGCGCAGCGAGGAGAATTGACATGGCCATCATCGAAGGGTTTCGGGTACAGAACTTCCGTGCGCTGCGCGATGTGACCCTGGGGAAGCTGTCCGGGGAGCAAGTGGGCGACCCACTGACGCCATTCACGGTGGTGATCGGCAAGAACGGCGTGGGCAAAAGCACCTTGTTCGATGCCTTTGGCTTTGTGGCCGATTGCCTGGCGACGGATGTGGAAACAGCCTGCGATATGAAGCAGCGTGGTGGTTTTGAACGCATGCGATCCAGGGGCGTGACCGAACCCATCTGCTTTGAGATTTACTACCGTGGGGCACAGAACGAGCGGCCCATCAGCTACGAGCTGGCCATTGATCTGGACAGCAGTGGCCGACCTTTTGTTTTGTCAGAGGTACTGAAGCAACGGCGCAAGGGGTTGAAGAGTGGCCGCCCCTTTCCTTTTCTTCGGCTGGAGCATGGCAAGGGAACGGTGTGGGCTGGTGAGGAAGCGGTGGGCGATGAGCAGGAGGAAAGTAATGCCAGCAGCCCGGTGGAGCTGACCGACCCGCGTGAATTGGGGATTTCGACCCTGGGGACGTTGAAAGAGCATCCGCGCATCGGCAAATTTCGGGACTTCCTTAAAGGCTGGTATCTCTCGTATTTCTATCCCGATGCCGCACGCAGCCTGCCCACGGCGGGGCCGCAGCGGCATTTGAATGTGCATGGCGACAACATCGGCAACGTGGTGCAGTTCATGGAGCGCGAGCACAAGGATCGCTTCAAAAGCATTCTGGATCGCATCGCCAGCAAGATTCCGGGCATTGCGAAGATCGACACCAAGGTGACGGACGACAAGCGCGTGCTGTTGCGCTTCAACGATGGCGCGTTTGGCGACCCGTTTTTTGCGCAGCAGATGTCCGACGGCACCTTGAAAATGTTTGCCTACCTGTTGCTGCTGGAAGACCCTGACCCGCCACCCTTCATCTGCATCGAGGAGCCGGAGAACGGGCTGTATCACAAGCTGCTGGAGGCGCTTGCGCAGGAATTTCGCACGCATGCCACGGGCAAGAAAAATGCGCCGCAGGTTTTCGTGACCACACACCAGCCGTATTTTGTGGATGCCTTGTCGCCAGAGGAGGTGTGGATTCTGGAGAAGGGCGCGGACGGTTTTTCCGCCATTCGCCGGGCATCTGAGTTGGAAGTGGTCACGAATCTGGTGGCCGAAGGTTTGCCGTTGGGCGGGCTGTGGTACAGCGACTATCTCGATGCGAGGTGAGTGATGCACATCGAGGTATTGGTGGAAGATGCTTCCGGTGAGAAGCTGCTCGAAGCGCTATTGCCCAAGCTGTTCGGTGCGCAAGGTGAGCCGCATACCTGGCGTACCCATGCGTACAAAGGCATTGGGCGCATCCCGAAAAATCTGAACGCAGGGGGTGACCCGGCGAAACGGATTTTGCTCGATCAGCTACCCAAGCTGCTGCGCGGCTATGGCAAGACGCCCGGCATTGATGCCGTGGTGGTGGTGCTGGATTCCGACCGGCGCGATTGCGCGGATTTTCTGGTGGAGCTGAAAGCGTTGGCGGCGAGCAGCAACGCCGGGCCGAACACATTGTTCCGTATCGCCATCGAAGAAATGGAAGCCTGGTATTTTGGCGACCGGCAGGCGCTGACCATGGCTTACCCGAAAGCCAAGGTCGATGTGCTGCAACGCTACACCCAGGACAGTGTTTGCGGGACGTGGGAGCTGCTGGCCGATGCTATTTATCCCGGCGGCTCCGTTGCGATAAAAAAGGCGGGATGGCCGTTGCCGGGCCAAATCAAATGCGAGTGGGCGGAAAGGATTGGCCCTTTGTTAGAGCCGGAGCGCAATGTTTCGCCCAGCTTCGGCAAGCTGCGTGATGGTTTGCGTCGCTTGGTAAGCGTAGGGAGCTGATGTCGTCATGCTAACCAAGGACGTATCTGGGACTAAGTCGGGGCCAAGTCACCCCCGAAGTGCTGCGCGATGAGGTGGGCCAATGACGCAAGTCAGGCGCGACTTCACCATCGGCGATTGGTGCTGGTTCACCCGGCTGGCATCGCCGTGCCGGGTGATCGAGCGGCATGGCGTGTGGGGCGACGTGGCCTACCGCGTGTGGCTGCCCGCCAAGGACGCGGTGGTGCGCGCTCGGGCGCTTGACCTGGCCGCGCTGGAAAGCGTGCGCCCGAGTGTGGAGCAGATTCTGCACACCACGGCGGCAGCCAAGCTGCTGGATGCACTGGAGGACAACCTGCTGTTGGCGCCGATCCAGTCCAGCGTGGTGCCGCTGCCGCACCAGCTCTACGCACTGAACCGCGCCATCAGTCGCGACCGTATCCGCTACCTCTTGGCCGATGAGGTGGGCATGGGCAAGACCATCGAGGCCGGTTTGGTGCTGCGCGAGTTGAAATTGCGTGGCCGGGTGAAGCGCATCCTGGTGGTGGCGCCCAAGGGGCTGGTACGCCAGTGGCAGGCGGAAATGCGTTCGCACTTTGGCGAGCCGTTCCACTTTGTTGAACCTGCCGCGCTGGCCGCCTTGCGCCAGTGGCGCGAAGATGATGCCGAAGACAACCCGTGGCGGATGCACGATCAAGTGATCTGCGCGCTGGATTCGGTCAAGCCGCTGGAAGCGCGGCGCGGCTGGACTCTGGAACAACTTCAGACCTACAACCGCGAACGCTTCGAAGATTTGGTGTCGGCGGCATGGGATTTGGTCATCATCGACGAAGCGCACCGCATGGGCGGCAGCACCGAACAGGTGGCGCGCTACAAGCTGGGCGCGGCACTGGCCGAAGCCTCCCCTTATTTGCTGCTGCTTTCGGCCACGCCGCACCAGGGCAAGACCGATCAGTTCATGCGCCTGATGCAGCTTTTGGACAGGGACGCTTTCCCGGATGAAGGCAGTGTCAGCCGCGAGCGCGTGCAGCCTTTCGTGATCCGCACCGAAAAGCGCGCCGCCATCAATACCGAAGGCCAGCCGCTTTTTCGGCCCCGACTCACGCGCTTGCACGCGGTGGCGTGGCAGGCGCGGCACGCGGCACAGCAGCAGTTGTACGAGGCGGTGACCGACTATGTGCGCCACGGCTACAACCAGGCGCTGGCGGCCAAGCAGCGCCACGTCGGTTTTCTGATGATTTTGATGCAGCGGCTGGTGACATCCAGCACGGCGGCGATTCGCGCCACGTTGGAAAAGCGCCAAGTCGTGCTGGACACGCCGCAGACGCAGGCGCGCCTGTTTGAGCAAGTCAGCGCTGAAGACTGGGCCGAGCTGGACGGTGAAGCGCAAGTGGACTTGGCCTTGCAGGCAGAGGGCTTCGAGCGCGAGAAGGCCGAGGTGGAAACGCTGCTGCAACTGGCGCGTTCGACTGAGGCGGCAGGTACCGATGCCAAGGCTGAGAGCCTGCTGGAGCTGATCTACAAGCTGCAACAGGAAGAAGCCGACCCACTACTCAAGGTGCTGGTGTTCACCGAGTTTGTGCCCACGCAGGCGATGCTGACCAATTACCTTGAAAGCCGTGGCTTTGCGGCGGCCACGCTCAACGGCAGCATGGACATGGAAGCGCGCACACGCACCTTGCAGCGGTTTGCGCAGGACGCGCGCGTGCTGATTTCCACCGACGCGGGTGGCGAAGGGCTGAACCTGCAGTTCTGCCACGTCATCGTCAATTTCGACATGCCGTGGAACCCGATGCGCATCGAGCAGCGCATTGGACGCGTGGATCGCATCGGTCAAAAGCACGTCGTGCGTGCGCTGAACTTTGTGCTGGAAGATACGGTGGAGCACCGCGTGCGGCAGGTTCTGGAGGAAAAGCTCGCCGTCATCGCCGAGGAGTTCGGCGTGGACAAGGCGGCGGACGTGATGGATTCGGCGGAAGTGGAGCCGGTGTTCGACGAGTTGTTCGTGCGGAGCCTGCAACACCCGGAAGCCATTGAGCAGGAAACAGACAACGTGATATCGACCTTGCGCACCACGCTGGAAGACTCCCGCGCGCACAGCGACCTGCTGGCCATGCCGCACGATCTGGATGCCGGTGAAGCGCGCCGCTGGCGCGACCACCCGGCGCAGTTCTGGTTGGAACGCGCTATCGTCAACGGCCTGGCGGCGCGCGGCGGCGCGGCCAGCAAAAACGGCGATATCGGTGGCAACGGCGACATCTGGCGCGTGCGCTGGCCGGACGGTGCGGAGTCGCCGCAGGTGTGCTTCGACGCACGCACGGCGGATGAAAACCCGGCTGCGCAGTGGCTGACACTGGAAGACCCGCGCGCCCGCGCCCTGATTGGCGATACACCGCGCTTCGTGGCGGGGCAACCCTTGCCGGTTGTCCGCGTGACGGGGCTGCCGGAGTCGGTCAGCGGCGTCTGGTCGCTGTGGGAGATTGCGCTGGGTGCGCAAGGTGCCAGCCGCAAGCGGTTTCTGCCGGTCTTCATCAATGACGAAGGCCGCCCCTTTGTGCCCACCGCCAAGCGTGTGTGGGACTTGCTGCTGACCGAAGCCGTATCCGTGCAGACCGTGGCCGATGCTGAAGAGTCGGCGCACTGGTTCGATGTCTCATTCGCCGTGGCCAGCGCGCAAGGCGAATCCCTGTTCGCGGCGCTGGCGGAAGAACACCGCGCCCGCATCAAGGAAGAGCGAGATCGCGCGACCTACGCATTCGATGCTCGTTTTCAGGCTATCGGTCGCATCGGCTTGCCAGCCGTGCGCGAGTTCCGTCGCCACCGTCTGCAAACCGAGCACGAGGCGCGCCTGGCTGTGCTGGATGATATGGAGACCACCATGCCTGAACTGAATGCCGTGGCGATGGTGCGGATTGATGCCAAAGCCAATCGGAACTGCGAGGGTGCGGCATGACAAACACGTCCAGCGCGTGGCATCTGCGCATCCTCGGCTTGTTCACGGCGGATCTTTCCCGCCTGTGGGTGGCCTGCGATCCGGACGGTGTGCTGCTGGACGAAAAACTGCTGTCCGAGCTGCGCACGCGCGGCTTCGAGTTGATGGGCTACGACGATCCGTTCGGCTTTCGCGCGGAATATGAGGAGCGCTATCGCGCCGCGTGGGATTCCACTGCGCCTGCGCCGTCGGCGGCGCTGATCGTGCATCTGCGCGGCGATAACGTGGACGATTTGCCGTGGGACATCGTGCGCAACGCCCGCCAGGTGCGGTTGAGCCTGGCCGAGCTGTTCCCCAAGCTGGCCTACGGTGTGGTGCGGCAGGTAGAGCCTGAGTTTCTGGCGGCACTGTTTGCGGCGCACCAGGGCGAGCTGCAATCGGCGCGCGGTGAAGGTGAGTCGAAAGACTTCATCCTCGAACACGTCTATCAGCTGATGCCGCGCTCCATCCGTACCCCGGTGGACTTCTGGCGTGAGGTGCTGCGTCTGCACTTCGCCAACCGCGCCTTGCCGGTGCCGTTTGCCGAGCATGTGGCTGGAATTCTGCGTGGCAGGGGATTGCTTGCTGGGCAACCGGTGGCTTCATTCCTGTCGTCCAAAAGTGCGCTGCTGCGTGTGGTGCAGGACGCCTGGTATCGCTATCTGGAGAAGCTGAAGCTGGAAGGTAGGCGCGTTACCGAGTCTGATCTGATGCCACCCAATGCACAGATCGAGATTCCGTTCGACCACACGGATGTGCGCAACATCATCGATTCGATGTTTCTTGACGGAAGCCTTCATCCACTGGCCGTGTCGGGCGTTCCTGCCTCGGTGCCGGCCTGGGTCAGGGTAGGCATCGTCGAAGACGTTTGGTCGCAGTTTGCACTGGCCGAGAAGAGCATCGCGGCATTGGCATTGGCGGTGCCGGACGCAGATTCCGCGCACAAGCAGTGGAGCGACTTCGCCAAACGCTACGGCGAGATGTTGAGTCGGATTCACGATTTGCCGGGCAAGGATGGCGGTGAACGGTTGGCCAAGATTCGGGATCGTGTCGAGGCGATTCAGACGCTGTCGGACGAGCGTTTGCAGGCGTGGGTGGCGGCCCGCCACTACGCCGACCTGATCCTGCAACCGGCCATCAAAGGCCCGGTGATGGTGCACCATATTCCGCGCTTTCTGCGCCAGCGTCGCAGCGCGGGCGAAGCCAAGGTGGCGTTGCTGGTGTTCGATGGCATGGCTTTCGACCAGTGGGTGCGGATCAGGGAGCATTTGATCGCCCGCCAGCAACCCTTGGCGTTCGACGAAAACACGGCTTTCGCCTGGCTGCCGACGGTGACATCGGTGTCGCGGCAAGCGTTGTTCTCCGGCTTGCGGCCACGCGAGTTCGAGGACTCGATCGATCACACCAACAAGGAAGAAGCCTTGTGGAAGGCGTTCTGGCAGAACGAAGGTGGCATCGCACCCAATGATGTGATGTACCGGCGCGCGCTGCGCCAAGTTGAGCAACTCGATGCGCTGCAAGTCGAGATCACCAACCGCAACCCCAAGGCGCTGGGCATGGTGATCGACGAAGTGGACGAGCGGCTGCATAACGAGCGATCGAAGGCGGATGTGGCGTATTGGCTGGATCGCTGGGTGCGGACGGGATTCGTCGAGCGGCTGTTTGCATTCCTTCTAGGCGAAGGGTTCAGCATCTATGTCACGGCGGATCACGGCAACGTGGATGCTACGGGTGTCGGCAGGCCCAATCAGGGTGTGATCGCTGAGTCGCGCGGCGAGCGCGTGCGGGTGTATCGCAGCGAATCGTTGCGTGCGGATTCGGCGGCGGCGTATCCGGGAACGATTTCCCTGGATATCGCTGGACTGCCTGCGAACTTCACGCCTCTATTCGCAGGCAGACGCAGTGCGTTCGTACCCGACGGCGATCAGGTGGTGGTACACGGTGGTGTGTCGGTGGAGGAATTGATCGTTCCTTTTGTGAAGGTTTCTGCTGTGAGTGGTGAAGGATGAATGTGTCGGCTCCCCGGATCGGCTTTGACCGGTTCATACATCTCGATTGGGCGACGGCTGCGCTGAAAGTTCGTGCCGGCGTAGCGCAACGCGAAGACCTGGAGGCATTGCTGGACGCCGCCGGGCTGGGCGCTGCCGCGCGTACGAAAACCCGCACCGTGTTGAACCGTCTGTGGCTGGAGCCGCGCGCCGAATTGGTGGACTACGCAGATCGCGGTGCGGCAATTTTTAAGGCGCATGCTGACGTGCCGGTTGCCGCATTGCACTGGGGCATGGCCGTGGCCACCTATCCCTTCTTCGGCAAGGTAACCGAACTGATCGGGCGCTTGTCCGCCTTGCAAGGCGATTGCGCGTCCGCTGAAATCCACCGGCGGATGAGTGAAACCTATGGCGAGCGCGAAGGCACCTACCGGATGACCAACATGGTCATTCAGAGTCAGGCTGGCTGGGGTGCTGTAGAGCGGGTTGAAAAGGGTAAGCGCGTGATCCGTTTGGCTCCAACCATTGTCGAGAGCGATGAACTCACGACATGGCTGATCGAAGCCGCCTTGCGTTACGCGGGCAAGCCCCTGGCGATCTCGAACCTGCCGTTGCAGCCGGTGCTGTTTCCGTTCACCCTTGCGGAGTCGCTCGCCTATTTAGTGTCAAACAGTGATCATCTGACTGTGCGAGTAGAGGGAGCGGGCGTTCGGTACGTGACGCTGAGCGGAGTAAATTGAAGATGGGGTGGGACTTGGGCGAGAGTCCTGTAGGTCATTGCCGAGTGCCGTGCCGAACTGCCTGCAAGGCAGTCCGGCACGGTAGGCTTTATTGAGACGGTTCGTTACGCCGCTTTGTGCATGGCCCACGACGGCGAGGCTTCACAGGGCGTTCGACTTCAACCCGCAGAGGACGAAGGCGGTGCCCTTTGCTGGCCTGGCCGGCGGTGCCATACAAGCGCCGAGTTTCGGCGCTGATGTGCCCCAGTCCACGGCTTGTGGCTTCGTCATCGCCGTTGGCCTTCAGATCGGCTGCAAACTGGTGGCGGAAGCAGTAGGCCGTGATCGGTTGCTTGTGCTTGGGCCACAGGCTGTGCGCCAGGCGGCGTATCTCTACGGTCAAATTGACGGCACTCCTGACCTGCGCGAACACCCGTGGTTCCGGCTGGGTGTCCAGCAGTTCGTTGACGACAACGACCAAGGGGTGAGGATCATTGGTGTCATAGGAAATCGTGCGAAGCGGTTGGCCTTGCGAATCTTTGACCTTGGCGCCCCGGATGCGGAAATGGATCAGCAATTTGCCTGGGAGTGTCAGGATTTCTGTGTGTGAGGCTGTTGAATCCGTCACTCAATCGTGAGGCGGCTTGGTGATCTTACTGGCCCGATCTGGTAAATCGGTCCTCGTAGAGGATCGCAAATTGGTTCATCGCTGATTTCCAGTGGTTGGCCGCCCGCCCCCAGTCCGCGGTGATGTTGCGCAGCGCCAGCCAGATCAGCTTGGTGGCCGCCTCGTCGCTGGGGAAGTGGCCGCGCGTTTTGATGATCTTGCGCAGCCGTGCGTTCACGCTCTCGATGGCGTTGGTGGTGTAGATCACGCGCCGCACCTCGGGCGGGAAGGCGAAGAACGGGATGACCTTGTCCCAGGCCCGGCGCCAGGCGCTGACCACGGTCGGGAACCGCTGCCCCCAGGGGCCGGCCGCAAACGCATCCAACTCGGCCTCGGCCGCCTCGGCGCTCACCGCGGTGTAGATGGGTTTGATGGCTGCGGCCAGCGCCTTGCGGTCTTTCCATGACGCAAAGTCCAGGCCACCCCGGATCAGGTGCACGATGCAGGTCTGCAGCGTCGTCGCCGGGAACACTGCGCCCAGCGCCTCTGGCATGCCCTTGAGGCCGTCGGTGACGGCAATCAGGATGTCCTGCACCCCGCGCGTCTTCAGATCGTTGAAGACCTTCATCCAGAACTTCGCCCCCTCGGTGTTCTCGATCCAGATTCCCAGGATGTCGCGCGAGCCGTCAGGCAGTACGCCCAGCGCCAGGTAGACGGCCTTGGAGCGCACCACCGCATCCTCGCGAATCTTGACCCGCAGCGCATCGAAGAACACCACCGGGTACATCGCCTCCAGCGGCCGTGTCTGCCAGGCCGTGACCTCGCCCATCACCTCATCGGTGACACGGCTGATGAGCTCGGGCGAGACGTCCACCGAGTACATCTCAGCCAGGAAACCCTGGATCTCGCGCACCGTCATGCCGCGTGCGTACATGGCGATGATCTTGTCGTCGAAACCCGTAAAGCGCCGCTCGTGCTTGCCAATGAGCTGCGGCTCGAAGCTGCCTTCGCGATCGCGTGGGACATCGATGCGCAGCGCCCCCACATCGGTCAGTACGGTCTTGGTGCTCTTGCCGTTGCGGTGGTTGGCTGATCCGCCTGTGGGCTTGGCTTGGCCGGGCGCATAGCCTAGGTGATGACTCATCTCGGCGCCCAGCGCCCGCTCAAGAATTGACTTCTTGAACTGATCGAACAGCCCTTGGACTTGGCCCGGCGTCATGGGCCCGGTCACCAACTGGTCAAGCAGCTCGGCCGGGATGTGAAATTGCGGCTGTGCCGCCTGGTCCGCCAAAGCGGTGGGTTTGGTCTTGCGTGGCATTCATGCTCCTTGTCGACATGCTATGCCTCACACACAAAATTTCTGACAAGCTCATTTGCCTGTGACTTCGTCTTTCCCGCGCCACACGTCAATGCCATGCACCAGCTCACTCGGGCGGCACCCGGTCAGGGCTAACACAATGAGCGAGAACAGGTACCGGCCACCTACAGCGCGCTTGCACAGGGCAATGCGCCAATTGGCCGGTAGTCCGGCCAGTGCTTGACGCTTGCTGCGGCGTTTGGCACGCTCACCTGCCATGCCTTCCCGCCGCAGACGTTGTAGCGTTTGCAGGTGTTTTAGGTGCAGAAGAAAGCGGAGATGCAGAAATTCTGCGGCGGGTATGACCGGAGCACTCATCTCTCGCGTCAGTTGTTCCTGCTCCGAGCCGAGGAAGTGTTCCAGTGCTACCAGGCGTTTGCGAAACGTGGTAACACGGACTGTTGATTGAACGACCGCAAACAGGCCGCCTTCAGTGTGCAGCGTACGGTGAAGAAGCTGCCGCGCTTGTCGCTCGTATGAAATTTTCGTTTTGGGCGAGGGGCCTCGCAGGGCGTGTACATCTGTCGAGCGCATATTCATTCGGCCCAATGAAGTATGAACTTTCCGTGTATGACTGAGTCCGATGTGACATGGACAAAGAAGACGCAAGAAAGCAAACCCTGGAGCAGTTGTACGAAAGGCGCAAACAGGTCGTGCGGTTGCATAAGCGGGGCATGGGCGTGATGCAGATCGTGGCCATGACGGGGCTCAGTTACCCCACGGTCAGGAGCTGCATAGATCGGTTCGATGCGGGCGGCTGGGCGGCCATCAGACCTGCGCGACGTGGACGCCAGCGCGGTGCTGGCCGTGTGCTCACACCCGCCCAGGAGCAAGCCATACAGCGCATGATCATCGATCACCGTCCCGAGCAATTGAAGATGGACTTCTTCCTGTGGAGTCGCGCTGCGGTGGCCGAGCTCATCCAGTGCGAATACGGCATTCGCCTGCAACCGCGCAGCGTGGGCAAGTACCTGGCGCGCTGGGGTTTTACGCCCCAGCGCCCCCTCAAGCGCGCCTACGAGCAAAAGCCCGAGGCGGTGCAAGCGTGGTTGCAAGGCGAGTATCCGGGCATCGAGAAGCGTGCCCGCGCCGAGGGCGCCGAGATTCATTGGGGCGATGAGACAGCGCTGGTGAACACCGACGTGCGCGGGCGCAGCTTTGCGCCCAGAGGCAAAACGCCGGTGCTGCCCACCGTAGGCGGCACACGCCAGAAGCTGTCCATGATCGCCACCGTCACCAATCAGGGCAAGACGCGCTGGATGATCATTGATGAAGCATTCAATGCCGACAAGCTGATCGAGTTCTTGCAAGCCTTGATTCAGGATGCGGGCCGCAAAGTGTTCCTGATTCTGGACAACCTGCGGGTGCACCACAGCAAGATCGTCAAGGCCTGGGTGGCCGAGCGCAAGGAACAAATCGAGCTGTTCTATCTACCCAGCTACAGCCCACAGCTCAATCCCGAGGAGCGGCTGAACGCGGATTTGAAGCAGGAAATGGGCAAGCGTGTGCCGGTGCGCACCAAGGCCAAGTTACGCGAGGCAGCCAGTGCGCATATGCGGATGCTGGACAACAATCCTGAGCGTGTGATCAGCTACTTTCAAGACCCTCGCGTGCGCTATGCCGCTTAAAACTTCATTGGGCCGGATCAATAGTATCCAGGATGGCCTGGCAGCGGTTTGCCAACTCCTGAATTTTGAGGGTTAGTTCGTTCATGCTGCCTCCCGTGCATCTGACGAGGGTGCCTTGACTGGTAGCCAGGTTCTGGCAGGTACAGGCGATGGTGATTGACGCAGCTCGATGCCGCCACGCTGAACGGATACCCTTGCAGCTGGATATACCATCACAACCTTGCCCAAGGCAGTCTTGAAGCTGGTGCAGAAGTCACCTTGTCCGTGCGCACCTTGATATTCGTGACCGAATTGGGTCTTGAGGGTACGCCAAGGAAGCCACATTGGTCGATGGTTGAGGCGGTGAAGGCGGTGCGCCAGCCAGACGTACACATCGAGAGCCAACGCCGATCCGCGCAGTGCATGTAAAGCGCGTGCATCCAAGGGGACTGAATGCTGCACGAGCTCGTCAAAGAACTCGGCATCCAGCACAAGAGAGCCCGGCCATGTCGCGCGTTGAGTATGGGCAGACGGTAGCCAAGCATCGATGCGCTTGATCACCGATTCGTTGATCGTGCGCCCTCGAAAGCCCATTTGCATCCGGCAGGCAGCCAGTGCGTGCAGCTGTCGTCGTAATGTGCAGTACCGGTGCCCTTGCTGGTCGAAGCCGAGCATCCCTAGAAATTCAGCTGCGCTACGGCCGATGAATATTTCGCGGGAGTTGGAACGCCTGGCGATGGTAGAAATCCAGATGAGTGCAAGGCGCGGCAAGGCCCCGTAAGGTACAGGCTGCAGAACCGGGCCGTCACCTACGTCAAGTACTCCTGCCTGGACGTGCAACCACCCTTCGCCCGCTTGTCGCAGAAATTCACGACTGGGGACAGGGCGCCTGGGAAGGCCAATCGAGCAAAGCAGCGAATGATTGAAGGCTAAATCATCGCCGTCAGGTGAGGTGGCGCGAATCAGTTCACCGTCCGCCAGCAGTTTGTCGAGCAATTTATGGGTTTTCATTTCTGACCCCCTGCGCGACGCTGATCTGTTGTGTTTTGCTCGTGCGAGCTTGCGTGCGCAGGCTGCTTTATCTTTTGGGGACGTTTTTGCGGTGGCTTGGGCGGAGGTGGCTCGACTGGCGCTGTCCTCTGCGACCGATCCTGGATAGACGCATTTAGCTCCTGCCAGCGAGCGCGGGCAAGCTGCTCCACTTTGGTGGGCCGTCCTCGCGGTCGTTTGGGCGGTGGCGGCTCGGCTGGTCGGTTGGATTGCATCCAAGCCAGAACCTCATGTTCGAACCAACACAGACGCCTGCTATTCGGCATCTTGAATGGCGGAGGAATCAGGTGCTGATACTTCTTGTTGGTCGCATAAGTCCTGATCGTGGTTTCCGCCTTACCGATCATGGCCGAAGTTCGTTCAATTCCAATACGCCGGGGCGTGCCGCTGCTCGGCGCAGCTGATTTAATGCTCATCTTCTTCACCATCCTGAAAGCGTTGGGCGACAGCGTCGCCTATGCAGCGCACGACAGCGCTGCGTGCAAGTTCAGCGATGGAGGGGGCGAGGGGGCGGGGTAGCCCGAAGAAGAGAGGCCGAAAAGAACCGGCAAGTCAGAGCGACGCGCCAGGCATCCACGCCGTCATAGGTGGGTTCGTTGCGGCGGCGGACCAGATCGTCATGCGAGGGGATCCACAGAGCGATCATCGCAACAAAGATGCCGAGAACGCTGGCGATCACGCTAAGTGCAAGTAGGTGCGTCAGCAGTGCCCCCGCGATGCCTGGCAACAAGGGCGCCGCTAAGAACATGAACGCCATCAAGGCCATGCCGCTCAACAAGCAATTGCAGGCCAAGTCCATCCCTGCATCTCGGCTCTCACGAAGAAGCTTTTTGGAGGCGGGAACATACGGCGCAATGTGCATGGCTGTGCATAACACTACCGAGCAATTCGCGGTCTGTCAAAGACTAGTGCAGGCGGCGCAACACGGTTGCATTCATGTCGTTGTGGAAATTTGGGACAAATTTGGGACAACGATGGGACAAATTTACTCTCAATTGGCATGAATGACGATTCAAAGCAAAAAGCCCAAGTGGTTGATTCACTTGGGCTTTTTCTATGATGTCCTGGTCGGGGTGAGAGGATTCGAACCTCCGGCCTCTACGTCCCGAACGTAGCGCTCTACCAGGCTAAGCTACACCCCGATGTGCCGTGACCGCCTAGGTGCGGCGTTCAAGCAGCTGAGCCGCTAATTGTAGCAAACCTTCTGTGTACGAATTGGTTGGCAGTTTCGCTGCGGCGTCCATGGCCAATCTGGCTTGGGCGGCGGCTGCGTCGCGCGTGGCTGAGAGGGCGCCTGTATCGCGAATGATGGCGGCCACGCGTTGCAGTTCGTCGGTGGAGCCGGTCTCGATCACGTTGCGCAGCAGTTCATGCTGCTCGGCGGTGCCGCGTTGCATGGCGATGATGACGGGCAGGGTCACCTTGCCTTCGCGCAGGTCGTCGCCCAGGTTTTTGCCCATTTCCTGAGCGTCGCCGTCGTAGTCAAGGACGTCGTCGATGACCTGGAAGGCCGTGCCCAGGGCCTGGCCGTAGTCGGCGCAGGCCTGTTCGATTTCCGCCGTGCTGCCGGCAAGAATGGCCGCCAATCGCGCGCTGGCTTCAAAGAGTTTGGCGGTCTTGGAACGTATGACGTTGAGGTAGCCTGCTTCGTCCAACGATGCATCATGGGTGTTCATGAGCTGCTGGACTTCACCCTCGGCAATGACGTTGGTTGCATCCGCCAGAACCTGCATCACGCGCAGGCTGCCGGTGTCCACCATCATCTGGAAGGCGCGCGAATACAGAAAATCGCCTACCAGCACGCTGGCCGGGTTGCCAAAGCTTTCATTGGCCGTGGCGCGGCCGCGGCGCAGGGTGGATTCGTCCACCACATCGTCATGCAGCAATGTGGCGGTATGGATGAATTCGACCACAGCCGCCAGGTTGAAGCGCTGCGCCCCCTGGTAGCCCAGGGCGCCGCTCACCAGCAGCAGCAGGGCGGGGCGTAGGCGCTTGCCGCCGGCCGAGATGATGTAGCGGGCAACGTCTCCCACCAGTGGGACGGATGATTGAAGGCGCGATGCGATGACCTTGTCCACCTCTTGCATGTCGTTGGCAATCAGGGCGAGGGTGGCGGCGGTGCTGGGGGAGTTGGCGGCCAAGGTGGATGCTGGTGGTAAACAAAAGCGGCAATTATAGGAAGCCGCCCGAAGCATTCGCGGCGCCACGCGGCTTGCACGGGAGGCGGGAGCCTGAATTTGCGGAATGTACAAACGCGCAGTACAATCGACGGTTCTGTGGAAATCCGTTTCACAGAACTCCAACTCAGATGAGGTTTACATGTACGCGGTCATAAAAACCGGTGGCAAGCAATATCGCGTTGCTGTCGGCGAAAAAATTAAAGTAGAACAGATTGCTGCGGACGTTGGCCAGGAGATCGTGATCGACCAGGTTCTGGCAGTCGGCAACGGCGCAGAACTGAAGGTGGGCACGCCCCTGGTGTCCGGCGCGGCGGTGAAGGCCACGATCGTGGCCCATGGCAAGCACGACAAGGTGCGCATTTTCAAGATGCGCCGTCGCAAGCACTATCAGAAGCGCCAAGGCCATCGCCAGCAGTTCACCGAGCTGCAAATCGGTGCAATCACTGCCTAAGGAAGGACAAGAGTCATGGCACAGAAAAAAGGCGGCGGCTCTACGCGAAACGGGCGCGACTCCAAGCCCAAGATGCTCGGCGTGAAGGCTTACGGTGGTGAGTTGATCAGCGCGGGCTCCATCATCGTGCGTCAGCGTGGCACGCGCATCCACCCCGGCGTGAACGTCGGCGTGGGCAAGGATCACACGCTGTTTGCCCTGGTGGACGGTCATGTGTCCTTTGGCACCAAGGGTGCCCTGTCCAAGCACACGGTCAGCGTGACGCCGGCCTAAGGCCTGGCCTGTCAGTTGCTGACGTCATGACAAAGCCCCGATTCGTCGGGGCTTTGTTGTTTTCAACGCGGAACCGCCTGGCCATATGGCGTCCGCCGATGGCACCCATGGCCCAAAGGGCAGCGCGGGTGCGGTTTTGTAAACTGGATACCCATGAAGTTCGTCGACGAAGCCTTTATTGACATTGCCGCTGGTGATGGTGGCAATGGCTGCGTGTCATTCCGACACGAAAAATACAAGGAGTTCGGTGGGCCCGATGGCGGCGATGGCGGGCGCGGTGGCCATGTGTTTGCCGTTGCCGACCCGAATCTCAATACCCTGGTGGACTTTCGCTTCTCGCGCCGCCATGACGCCAAGCGCGGCGAGCATGGCAAGGGATCGGATATGTTCGGTGCGGCGGGTAGCGACATTACGCTGAAGATGCCGGTAGGCACCATCATCAGCGATGCCAACACGGGTGAGCAGCTGTACGAGCTGCTCACGCCGGGCGAGGTGATCACCATTGCCAAGGGCGGCGATGGTGGCTTTGGCAACCTGCGTTTCAAGAGCGCCATCAACCGGGCGCCGCGCCAGAAGACACCGGGCTGGCCCGGCGAGCGCAAAAACTTGAAGCTGGAGCTGAAAGTGCTGGCCGATGTCGGATTGCTGGGCATGCCCAATGCCGGCAAGTCCACCTTCATCGCCGCGGTCTCCAATGCCAGGCCAAAAATTGCCGACTACCCGTTCACGACGCTCTACCCGAATCTTGGCGTGGTGCGCGTGGGGCCGGAGCAGAGTTTCGTGGTTGCCGATATCCCTGGCCTGATCGAGGGTGCATCCGAGGGCGCTGGGCTGGGCCACCAGTTTCTGCGCCACCTGCAGCGCACGCGCTTGCTGCTGCATGTGGTGGACATGGCGCCTTTCGATGATGCCGTCGATCCCGTGGCCCAGGCCAAGGCCATCGTCGCCGAGCTCAAGAAATACGACGAAGGGCTGCATGGCAAGCCGCGCTGGCTGGTGCTCAACAAGCTGGACATGGTGCCGGCCGAGGAACGTGCCGTGCGGGTCAAGGACTTCGTCAAGCGCTTCAAGTGGAAGGGGCCGGTGTACGAGATTTCTGCCCTGACACGCGAGGGTTGCGACCCGCTGGTGAAGGCGATCTTCCAGCATGTGCATGCCGAGCAACTGGCGCAAAATGCCCCCGCCGAGGTCGATCCACGTTTTGCCGGCGAGCATGGCCAGGATTGATCATCTATTCACTATAAAATATATAGCTGTTTGCGCTTGATAGATGGGCGCTTGAGCAATATTTCAATCTAAACATGGTTTCCAGTGTCTTGCGCGACGCGCGTCGCATCGTGGTCAAAGTGGGCTCCAGCCTTGTCACCAATGAGGGGCGCGGCCTGGACGAGGTCGCCATTGGCGAGTGGAGCCGTCAGCTGGCGGCGCTGGTGCGCGGTGAGGGCGGCGTGGCGCGCGAGGTCATCATGGTCTCCAGCGGCGCCATCGCCGAGGGCATGAAGCGCCTGGGCTGGTCCAGCCGCCCAAGCGAAATCCATGAGCTGCAGGCGGCTGCCGCCGTAGGGCAGATGGGCCTGGCGCAGATGTATGAGACCAAGCTGCGCGAGCAGGCCATGGGCAGCGCCCAGGTGCTGCTGACCCATGCCGACCTGGCCGACCGTGAGCGTTACCTGAATGCGCGCTCCACGTTGCTGACGCTGCTGGAGCTGGGCGTGGTGCCGGTGATCAACGAAAACGACACCGTGGTCACCGACGAGATCAAGTTTGGCGACAACGACACCCTTGGCGCGCTGGTGGCCAATCTGGTGGAGGCTGATGTCCTGGTGATCCTGACCGACCAGAAGGGCCTATACACCGCCGACCCGCGCCGCGACCCGCAGGCGCAATTCGTGCATGAGGCCAAAGCCGGCGATCCGGCGCTGGAGGTCATGGCCGGTGGCGCGGGCTCCAGCATTGGCAAGGGCGGCATGATCACGAAGATTGTGGCGGCCAAGCGCGCCGCAGGTTCCGGCGCTTCCACCGTCATCGCCTGGGGGCGCGAGCCGGACGTGCTGCTGCGCCTGGCGCGTGGCGAGGCCATCGGCACGCTGCTGGTGGCGCAGACGCAGAAAAAACAGGCGCGCAAGCGCTGGATGGTGGATCACCTGCAACTGCGCGGATCGGTGACCGTGGACGCGGGCGCGGCCGCCAAGCTGCGCGGCGAGGGCAAGAGCCTGCTGCCCATAGGCATGGTGGCGGTGGAGGGTGATTTCGCGCGTGGCGATGTGATCGCGGTGCGCGATGCGGGCGGTACCGAGATTGCCCGCGGTCTGGCCAACTATGCCAGCGCCGAGGCGCGTCGGCTGTGTCGCAAGCCATCCTCGGAGTTCGAGCGCCTGCTGGGTTATGCGGCCGAGCCCGAAATGGTGCACCGCGACAACATGGTGGTGTTTACGGCCTGACCAGCGGCCGGCCGCCGCGCCGCCATGAACGTGCCAACTACCTGCTGGCCGGCTTGTTGTACTGGTCGGCGGGCGCTGCCTCCTGCAGTGGCGCCGGCATGCTGTTCTGTGGGTCGGGATCGAAGCTGGCCCCGGGTGGCAGCTCCATCCCCGGTTTGAGCATCATCGAGACGGAGCGATGCATGGCCGGCTGGCCACCCTCGGCTTCGCGCGCACGCATGCCGCTGCGCAGGTAGCGGTTGCGCTGTTCAAAACGCGGCAGAAAGCGCGCCAGCTCGGTCAGCGCCATTTCGTAGACGCCACGCTTGAACTCGACCACCACGTCCAGTGGCACCCAGTAGTCGTTCCAGCGCCAGGCATCGAACTCGGGGTGGTCGGTGGCGCGCAGGTTCAAGTCCCAGTCATGGCCCAGCAACTGCAGCAGGTACCAGATCTGTTTCTGTCCACGGTAGTGGCCGCGCGCGTCGCGGCGGATGTACCGGTCAGGCACCTCGTAGCGCAACCAATCCCGCGTACGGGCAATTACACGTACCTGGCTGGGCTGCAGACCTACCTCTTCGTGCAGTTCACGGAACATGGCTTGTTCCGGGTTTTCTCCGCGGTCAATGCCGCCCTGAGGGAACTGCCAGCTGTGGGTGCGTATGCGCTTGCCCCAGAATACCTGGTTTCTCTGGTTGAGCAGGATGATGCCGACGTTTGGGCGAAAGCCGTCCCTGTCAAGCATAATCTAACCCCAAATTTTTAAAACTGTGGTCATTATGCACGCTGCCCCGGCTGCGGCAAACCTAGAAGCCCCAGTTGCCGAGCGCGTTCGATGAAAGCTTCCCAATTCTTCATTTCCACCCTGAAAGAGGCACCGGCCGACGCCGAAGTTGCCAGCCATAAACTCATGATGCGCGCCGGCCTGATCAAGAAGCTGGGGGCCGGCATCTACAACTACATGCCCATGGGCCTGCGCGTGATCCGCAAGGTCGAATCGATAGTGCGCGAGGAGATGAACCGCGCCGGCGCGGTCGAATGCACCATGCCCGTGGTGCAGCCGGCCGAGTTGTGGCAGGAGACGGGGCGCTTTGACAAGATGGGGCCGGAGTTGCTGCGCATACAGGATCGTCATGGGCGCGACTTCATCATCCAGCCCACCAGCGAAGAAGTGGTCACTGACATCGCGCGCCAGGAACTGCGCAGCTACAAGCAACTGCCCAAGAACCTCTACCAGATACAAACCAAGTTCCGCGACGAGCGCCGTCCGCGCTTTGGCCTGATGCGCGGGCGCGAGTTCATCATGAAGGACGCCTACAGCTTCGACCGTGACCAGGCGTCGGCCAAGGCCAGCTACCAGGTCATGGCCCAGGCCTACCGCCGCATCTTCGATCGCTTCGGCCTGACCTACCGCGCCGTGGCGGCCGACTCAGGCGCCATCGGCGGCGATCTGAGCGAGGAGTTCCAGGTCATCGCCGCCACGGGCGAAGACGCCATCGTCTACTGCCCGGGCAGCGACTACGCCGCGAACATGGAAAAGGCCGAGGCCCTGGCGCCAGCTGGCCCGCGCCCGGCAGCTGCAGCGCCCATGACGCGCACGCCTACGCCCGGCAAGGCCACCTGCGCCCAGGTGGCCGAGCTGCTGAACGTGCCGCTGGCAACCACCGTCAAGTCGCTGGTGCTGGCCACCGACGAGACCAACGAGGCGGGCGAAGTCGTCCAATCCCAGGTCTGGCTGCTGCTCTTGCGTGGCGACCATGACATGAACGAGATCAAGGTCTCCAAGGTCTCCGGCCTGGACAAGGGCTTCCGTTTCGCCACCGTGGCCGAGATCGAGGCGCATTTCGGCGCCAAGCCCGGCTACCTGGGTCCGATCGGCCTCAAGCAATCGGTGCGGATCGTTGCCGACCGCGAGGTGGCCGTGATGGCCGACTGGATCTGCGGCGCCAACGAGGAGGACTACCACATCACCGGCGTGAACTGGGGTCGTGACCTGCCCGAGCCCGATGCCGTGGCCGACCTGCGCAACGTGGTGGCGGGCGACCCGTCCCCCGATGGCAAGGGCGAGCTGGCCATAGAGCGTGGCATCGAGGTGGGCCATGTGTTCTACCTGGGCACCAAGTATTCCAGGGCCATGGATGCCACCTTTCTGGGCGAGGATGGCAAGCCGGCCTTCTTCGAGATGGGTTGTTACGGCATAGGCATCACACGCCTGCCCGCGGCCGCCATCGAGCAAAACCATGACGAGCGCGGCATCATCTGGCCCGATGCCATTGCCCCCTTCACCGTGGTCATCTGCCCGATCGGCATGGATCGCAGTCAAGAAGTCCGGGCAGCAGCCGAAAAGCTGTATGGCGAGCTGCTTGCCGCTGGGGTGGATGTGATTCTGGACGACCGGGGCGAGCGCCCGGGCGCCATGTTTGCCGATTGGGAGCTGATCGGCGTGCCGCACCGTATCACCATCGGCGACAAGGGTCTCAAGGAAGGCCAGGTGGAATACCAGCATCGCCGTGACAGCGCCACTACCAAGCTCGGGGTGGCGGAGGTGTTTGCTTACGTGAAGGAACGTGTAAAGGTATGACCAGAGGGGGAGATTCAGCTTCGGGCTTGTCGCGGCGCGCCTGTCTGGCATCGCTGGCGGTCGGCCCGAGTGCTTGGCTGGGCCTGCCGGCTGCTGCGCATGCCGGTGGCCAGCTGGAGGAGCCGTTGATGGACTCGGTGCGCATGGCGCTCAGTTCCGCCGTGGCCGACCTGGCGCCACCAGAGCCGCTGTTTGTCACGACCGAGTCGCGTCTGACCTACCTGCGCTGGCTGGGCACCATGAGCGACCGCCTGCGCCGCAACAAACCCGACTGGGAGGTGCGACGCGACTTCCTGCAGACCGTCTGGTACGAGTCAAAGCGTGCCGGGCTGGATGTGTCCCTGGTCATGGGCCTGATCCAGGTGGAGAGCGCGTTTCGCAAGTTTGCCGTCTCCAGCGTGGGCGCGCGTGGCTATATGCAGGTCATGCCGTTCTGGACCCGTGCGATCGGCGATGGCGACGCGGGCAAGCTGTTTCAGATGCAGACCAATCTGCGCTTTGGCTGCGTCATCCTGCGCCACTACCTGGATCGCGAGCGCGGCGACCTGTTCATGGCCCTGGGGCGTTACAACGGCAGCCGTGGCAAGCCGCCGTATCCGAACGCGGTGTTCGCGGCGCAAAGCCGCTGGGCCTTTCAGGATCGCGCTGCCTCGGCCTGAGCCCCGTTCTCCGCTGGCGCCGTGAGGAGCCGCGAGACCATGACCTGGTCGATGCGGTAGCTGTCCACGTCCAATACCTCGAACTTGTAGTGGCCAACGGTCACGCTGTCGGTGCGCCGAGGCACACGGCGCAGCATCACCATCAGAAAACCCGCCAAGGTTTCGTAGTCCTCGGAATGCGGCAGCTCGTCCAGGCCGAGGACATGCAGCACGTCTTCGATGGGGGCCGTGCCGTCGATGAGCCAGGAATTTTCGTCGCGGCGCACGATCTGCTCCTCGTCCGCGGGGCCGACCAGGTCGCCCATCACCGTGCTCATCACGTCGTTCAGCGTGACCACGCCCACCACCCGGCTGTATTCGTTGACGATGACGGCGAAGTCCTCGTGCACCTGGCGGAAATGTGCCAGCACCTCGGCCAGCGACAGCCGGTCGGGCACGATGAGCACCTTGCGCACCAGCTGGTCGTCGGCCAGCGAGATGGGCTGGTTGTTCAGCACGCGCTGGAACAAATCCTTTGCATCCACATAGCCCACCACATGGTCGATGTCGCCATCGCACACCGGGTAGGTCGAGAACGGCTCGGCCGCGATGCGCGCGCGGATCAGCTCATCGGGGTCGTCGCGCAGGAAGAAGGCAATGCGCTCGCGCAGCGTCATGGCCGAGGTCACGCTGCGGGTGTCGAGCTCGAAGACATTGGCGATCACCTGCTGCTCGGGCAGGGCCAGCACGCCGGCGCGTGCGCCGGCCTCGGTCATGGCCAGGATGTCTTCGGGCGTGATGCGCTCGTCACGCTGGCTGGACAGGCCCATCAGGCGCAGCAGGGCATCGGCGCAGCGGCTGTAGAGCCAGACTATGGGTTTGAACAGCGCCATGCAGCCCTGCATGGGGCGCACCACGCGCAGCGCCACGACCTCCGGGTGGGCCATGCCCAGGCGTTTTGGCAGCAGATCGGCAAACAGGATGAACAGCGAGGTCACGGCCAGGAAGGAGCCGACAAAACCCAGCGTCTGGGCCGACTTCTCAGGCAGCCACAGCGCAAACAGGGCGTTGAAATAGGGGCTGAGCGCCCCTTCGCCGATGATGCCGCCCAGGATGGCGACGGCGTTGAGCCCGATCTGCACCACGGTGAAATACTCGCCGGGCTGGTCCTGCATCAACAGCACACGATCGGCGCGCGTGTCGCCTTCGTCCGCCATCTGGCGCAGGCGCAGGCGGCGCGATGCGGCGAGCGAAATTTCTGCCACCGAGAAAAACGCGCTGGCGGCAATCAACAGGGCAATGAGCAGCAGACTGTGGGTCAGGGACAGATTCATGGGCAGGCGCCGCGGCGTGCGCTGGGCGCACCATGGCAGCCAGTGTAGCCCGCGCCTACTGCAGGAAACCGATGCGGCTCTTGCCACCGGCCGTGCGCGGCAGGTCGGCCACCTCGACGCGCTCGCGCTGCTCCAGGCGGGCGTTGCCAAAACCGGTCATCAGGGCGCGGCGCATCTCGCGCGGCGGCATCTGGGCCAGCAGGTCCAGCACATCGGCCTGGGCCTCGGGCTCGAACAGGCGGCCCCAGTCATGCTCGGCGCGTATGCCCTGGTACAGCCGCTGGGCGATGGCGCGTGCCTGCGCCAGCGTGGGCGCCTGCACCGCGAAGACGTTCATGCGGTTCAGGATGGGGTCGGGTATGGCGCGCTCGTCGTTCGCCGTGGTGATCCAGATGACCTGGCTGGCGTCTATGGCCACGTCGGCGAACTCGTCGGTGAAGCTCTGCGCGGTGTCGTGCTCCAGGAGGGCGTAGAGGGCGCCCAGCGGGTCGTACTGCGCGTCGCCGGCGGCCTTGTCGATCTCGTCCACCACGATCACCGGATTGGCATATTCGCCTTCCACCAGGGCCTCGAAGACCTTGCCCGGGCGCGCGCCCTTCCACTGCGCTGACGAGCCCGAGAGTAGCCAGCCGGCGGTCATGGAACTCATCGGCACCAGGTTCATGCCCGTGCCCAGCAGGGCTGCGAGCTGGCGTGCGAAATGCGTTTTGCCTATGCCCGGGGCGCCCAGCAGCAGCATGGGCGTGACCTCCAGGCCATCGCTGCTGCCCTGGGCCAGGGCCACCTGGCGGCGCACGTCGTCGAGCACTTCGGTGAAGTTGGGCAGCTGCTCGTACAGGGCCGCCATGTCGGGCAGGCCGGAGGGTTTGACCTGGAAGCGCTCGGGGCCGCGCTCGAGCATGCGTTCGTACACCGTGCGCAACGGTTCATGGTCGCGCTGCGCGCCGGCATCCTGCAGCCGGGCCAGCTTGCGCGCCACGTCGGCCGGGTGGAACACGCTGCGCATCTGGGCCACCGGCAGGCTCAGGGCTGGGGCTTGCGGTACAAGGCAGTGGCTGGTCATCTCATGCTCTCCCCAGGGCAATGGACACAGCCATTCAAGCACAGCGGGGCAACGGCGGTTGTCGGAGTAATCCCGCATCGCCGGCGCGGGCACAAAAAAAACCGCCCTCGCGAGGGCGGTTCTTGCGCGGCGGAGGGCAGGTCAGCCCTGGGCCTTGGTGCCCAGCACCTGCTGCAGCTCGCCAGACTCGTACATCTCCATCATGATGTCCGAGCCACCGATGAATTCACCTTTGACATACAGCTGCGGGATGGTGGGCCAGTGGCTGAAGTCCTTGATGCCCTGGCGGATCTCGTCGTCCTCGAGCACGTTCACGGCCGCGATGTCCTTGGGATCGACGCCGCAGGCCTTGAGGATCTGCACGGCGCGGCCCGAGAAGCCGCACATGGGAAAGCTGGCATTGCCCTTCATGAACAGCAGCACGTCGTTGGTCTTGACCAGTTGCTCAATGCGTTGCTTCACGTCGCTCATCAAATTCTCCTGAAGTGGCTGCCCCGGTGTGGGGCGATAACCGGCGATTATTTCACCGAAGGCGATAGCCCTACTGGCATTGACCCGCCGCTGCAGCGGGCTATGCCGGCCAGGTCGTTACGGCCCTGCACCTGGGCAAGGCCCGCGGCACGCAGCAGGGCCTGCACGGCTGGCGCCTGATCCCAGCCATGCTCGATCAGCAGCCAGCCACCGGGGGCCAGCGCCCTGGGGGCCTGGGCGATGATGGCGCGGATGTCGGCCAGGCCGTCGGCGCCGCTGGCCAGGGCCGACAGCGGCTCGTGCGTGAGGGCTGCCAGATGCGGGTCCTGCGCCGGGATGTAGGGCGGGTTGCTGACGATGGCGTCAAACGGGCCGGTGATGCTGGCCAGCCAGTTGCCATGCTGAAGGCGCACCGGCAGGCCCAGGCGCTCGGCATTGGCGCGCGCCACGGCCAGGGCGTCTGCGCTGGCGTCCACGGCCAGCACGCTGGCGTCGCGGCGCTCATGCTGCAGCGCCAGGGCAATGGCGCCGCTGCCCGTGCCCAGGTCGGCGATGCGCGGGGCATGCTGGTTTTGCAGGACCTCCAGCGCCCAGGCCACCAGGGTCTCGGTGTCGGGGCGCGGGTCGAGCACGCGCGCGTCCACGGCCAGGGGCAGGCCCCAGAATTCCTTTTGGCCCGTCAGGTAGGCCACGGGCTCGCCGCCCGCGCGGCGCGCGCACAGCGCGGTGTAGCGCTGTCCATCGTGCGGCGCCAGGGCGTCGCCGTCATGCGTGAGCAGCCAGGCGCGGTCGTTCACGGGCCGGCCCAGCAGATGCAGCAGCAGCATCTGCGCATCGATGCGCGCCAGGCCCTGGGCCTGTGCCCGGGCCAATGCCTGGGCGATGGTGGTGGTGGTGGTGGGCATGAATGCTTTGTTATTGATAGCTGCTGGCGCTTGATGGATAAGCGTACAAGGCCAAAATCAATCCAGGCCCAGTTCGGCCAGCTGCTCGGCCTCGCGGGCATGCTGCAGGGCCTGCAACACCTCGTCCAGATCGCCCTCCATGATGGTCAGCAGCTTGTACAGCGTGAGGTTGATGCGGTGGTCGGTCAGGCGCCCCTGCGGGAAGTTGTAGGTGCGGATGCGGTCCGAGCGGTCGCCGCTGCCGATCAGGCCCTTGCGCGTGGCTGCTTCCTTGGCGGCGCGTTCGCTGCGCTCCTTCTCCTGGATGCGCGCCTGCAGCACCTGCAAGGCCTTGGCCTTGTTGCTGTGCTGGCTGCGTCCGTCCTGGCATTCGGCGACGATGCCTGTGGGGATATGCACCACGCGCACGGCCGAATCCGTCTTGTTGATGTGCTGGCCGCCGGCGCCACTGGCGCGGAAGGTGTCTATGCGCAGGTCGGCCGGGTTCAGCGTGATAGCGGTGGCCGCGTCGGGCTCGGGCATCACGGCCACGGTGCAGGCGCTGGTGTGGATGCGCCCCTGGGTCTCGGTATCCGGCACGCGCTGCACGCGGTGGCCGCCCGATTCAAAGCGCAGCGCGCCGTAGGCGTTGTCGCCGTCCACGCGCAGCACCACCTCCTTGTAGCCGCCGAGCTCGCTTTCGTTGGCGCTCAGGACCTCGACCTTCCAGCCCACGTTGGCGGCGTGGCGCGTGTACATGCGCGCCAGGTCGGCGGCAAACAGGGCCGATTCGTCGCCGCCGGTGCCGGCGCGGATTTCAACAAAGGCCGCGCGCGCGTCGTCGGGGTCTTTGGGCAGCAGCAGGCGCTGCAGCTCGTCTTCGAGTGCCACCAGCTCGTCTTGCGCGCCCTGGATTTCTTCCTGTGCCATCTCGGCCATGTCGGGGTCGGCCAGCAGCTCCTGGGCGGCGGCCAGGTCGGCCTCGCGCTGCTGGTAGCGGGCGTAGCGCCCGGCGATCTGCGTGACCTCGGCGTGCTCGCGCGAGATGGTGCGGTATTGCGCCATGTCGGCCATGATGTCTTCGCGCGAGAGCAGGAAGTCAAGCTCTTGCAGGCGCTGCGCGTAGCGCTCCAACTGGCTGCGGAGAAAGGGTTTCATCGGGGAAAGGAAAATTTATTGCTACTGTTTATGTAGCTATTAGCGCTTGCTTGGTAAGCGCTGGATGCCGATTTGGCTTGTGGTGCAGCGGCGCTACAGCCCGGTCTTGCTTTGCGAGCGCAGGAACAGGCGAGAAACCGCCTCGGCCGTCTGGGCGCGCGCATCGGCGTCGCCGGCGCGCAACTCGGCCATGGTGCCGTGCAGCATCTTTTGCGCGAGGCCACGCGACAGGGCTTCGAGCACCACGTCGATGTCCTCGCCCTTGGCCAGCAGGCGCTTGGCGCGTGCGATCTCCAGGGCGCGCCACTCATCGGCCTGGCTGTTGAGCTGGCGGATCAGCGGCACCACGGCGCCGGCCTGGCTGGCGGGGCTGCGCAGCTCCATCCAGTGCATGAAGTTCTGCACCCCGGCATCGATGATGGCCTCGGCCTGGGCCACGGCCGCCTTGCGGTTGGCCTGGGCGGTCTGCACCACGCCGGCCAGGTCGTCCACGGTGTACAGGTAGACGTCCTCGAGCTGTTTGACCTCGGGCTCGATGTCGCGCGGCACGGCCAGATCGACCATGAAGATGGGGCGGTGGCGGCGTTTCTTCAGGGCGCGCTCGACGGCGCCCAGTCCGATGATGGGCAGGCTGCTGGCCGTGCAGCTGATGACGGCATCGTATTCGTGCAGGTGCTCGGGCAGATCGGCCAGGCGCATCACATCGCCGCCAAAGCGCGTGGCGAGCTTCTCGCCGCGCTCCAGCGTGCGGTTGGCTATTGATATCTGCTTCGGGTTCTTGGCCGCGAAGTGCGTGGCGCACAGCTCGATCATCTCGCCCGCACCGACGAACAGCACGCGGATCTTGGACAGGTCCTCGAACAGCTGGCCCGCCAGGCGCACGGCGGCGGCGGCCATGCTGATGCTGTGCGCGCCGATGTCGGTGCTGGTGCGCACCTCCTTGGCTACGGCAAAGCTGCGCTGAAAGAGTTGGTTGAGCGTGGTGCCCAGGGCGCCCGCGCCTTCCGCCGCGCGCACGGCATCCTTCATCTGGCCGAGGATCTGCGCCTCGCCCAGCACCATGGAGTCGAGCCCGCTGGCCACGCGGAAGGCGTGGCGCGCGACCAGGCCGCTCTCCAGCGTATAGGAGTGCGAGCGCAGCAGCGAAGGGCTGACACCGCCGCTGGCGGCCAGCCAGTCCAGCGTGTGATCAAGCGCCGGCTTGTGCGCAGCACAGTAGATCTCGGTGCGGTTGCAGGTGGAGATGATGGCCGTCTCCACACCCGGGTGGCTGCTGGCACCGCTGGCCAGCGACTGGCGCAGGCCGTGCAGCGTGGGCGCGATCTGATCGATCGCGAACGCGAAGCGGCCCCGCAGATCCAGCGGTGCGGTGTGGTGGTTGATGCCGAGTGCCCAAACTGCCATATCCGGGGATTATAAAATCGCCCGCGCAATCAGGCACGCTACCGGTCAAATGCTTGATTTACATCATGTTTGCATGAACCCGCTCGCCATCCTGAACCACCTTCTGAACTTTGCCGCACCGGCCCTGGCGCTGGCGGTGTTGCTCGTGCTGGTCAGCCATTTATTCATGCGAAAAACGGCTGCAGCACATGGCTGGGTTGCGCCTATAGCTATCAATTTTGTTGTTGGCTGCGCGGTGCTGGTGGCCGGCCTGGCGTGGCTGGGGCGCGATGGCCGGATGCTCACCTACGCCGCCCTGGTGCTGGCCTGCGCCAGCAGCCAGTGGCTCATGTTGCGCGCCTGGCGCGGCTGAAGTCCGATTAGATCCGCTCTATCAGCGAGCGCCCGGGTGCCGCCTCGCTCACGGGCTGGGCCACGGTGGTGGTGGCGGGTGGCGACAGCGTCAGGCCGGCCTCGCGCAGCGCGTCCAGGATGGAGAACAGCACATCGCTGCGCACGCCCGAGACCTGGCGCGGGCTGCTGACGTAGCCAACGGCCAGAAAGGTCAGCGTGCCGCCCTGTATGCCCTCCAGCGTGACCGAGGGCGCCGGGTCGTCCAGCATGGCCTCCTGCGCCTCAAAGGCCTGCAGGATCAGCGCGCGCATGCGCCGCGCGTCGGTGTCCAGTGGTGCCGGCAGGCGCAGCAGCACGCGGCCCTGGGCGCTGTCCAGGGTCACGTTGCGCACGGTCTTGGTGATGAACTCCGAGTTCGGCACGATCACCGTGGAGCGGTCGCTTTGCTGGATCTCGGTGGCGCGCACGTTCACACGGCGCACATCGCCCTCGGTATCGCCCAGCACCACCCAGTCGCCCACCTTCACCGGGCGCTCGGCCAGCAGGATCAGGCCGGAGATGAAGTTCTGCACGATGGCCTGCAGGCCAAAGCCTATGCCCACGGTGAGCGCGCTGGCCACCCAGGCGATGCGCTCCACGCTGATCCCCAGGCCCGCCAGCGCCACCGCCACCACCACCACCGCGCCGGCATAGCCCAGCAGCGTGACGATGGAGGTGCGCATGCCCGGCTCCAGCGTGGTGTGCGGAAAGAAGCGCTCGCTCAGCCAATGCTTGAGCAGGCGTATGGCCAGAAAGCCGGCGCAGGCCACGGCCAGTGCCGTGAGCAGGGCCTGGGGCGCCAGCGTGATGTCGCCAATGCGCAGGCTGTGATCGACGCTGCTGCCGCGCCGGAACAGCTCGTCCGGATCCGTGCCCAGCGGCGCCATCAGCGCCACCACCATGTAGAAAAACAGCACCAGCCGCAGCACGCCCGAGACCAGCACCGCCGCCTGATCCAGCAGCCTGGCGTCCAGCCCCAGGGTGCCGTGGATGCGCGCGCCAAAGCCGCCCTTGGACGACAGCAGCGTGTCGCACAGGTCGTCGCCCAGCTGCATCAGCAGGTAGCTGGTGGCAAACACCACGCCAGACCAGACCATCTGCCGTGCCAGCATGCCGGCCAGGGCCACATAGCCCAGGGCCACGGCCAGCACGGCCACGCCCACGGCCAGGCCGGCGGCCGCGAGGATCAGGCCCAGCCACAGCGGGCGCTCGCCCTGGCCATGCGGCGCGCCGGCATCGGCATCCGACGCGGCTGGCGCGGCGCGCATATGGCCCAGTGCCTTGCCCACCGTCAGCGACAGCAGCAGCGCAAACAGGGCGTGCACCAAGACCTCGGCCGACAGGCTGGCGCCGACGATGACGTTGAGCTCGGCCACCAGCGCCCCCAGGGCCGACAGGCTGGCAATCCACCAGGGAAAGGGGCTCAGGCGCCGCGCCAGCTCGTCGGCGATAGGCAGCAGCCGCCACGAGCTGCGCCGGCGCGAGAGCAGGGCATGGCCCAGTGCGATCACAAAGCTGGCGTAGACCACGGCGCGCAGGCTGGCCTGCTGCAAGGCGCGCAAATCGTCGCCCAGCGGCGCGCCCAGCTGCAGCGCGTTCCAGGCCAGCTGCACGGCCGTGCCAACGATGAACACATGGGTCACGATGGCGGCGCTGGCCAGCAGGGTGCGCCGCAGCCGTGTCGCGGGCAGGCGCGGCGGCAGGGCGCGCAGCAAAATGCGCTCGGCCAGCCAGGGGCCGCCCACGGCCAGCAGCAGCGCCAGTGCCAGGTAGGCCCAGAAGGCGTTGTGGCGCGGCGACTGCAGCGTGGCCCTGACGGCGCCGGCCAGATCCGCGCCCAGGGCCTGCAGGCGCACCAGATCGCGCGGCGCGGCATTGCGCAGATTGCGCCAGAACGTGGGGGCCAGCGGCGAGTCGCTGCGCGCGGTCAAGGCGGCACGGAATTGCGCGCGCCGCTGGCGCACCAGGTCGGCGCTGCGCTGTTCGGCATCGACGGCGACCAGGCGCGCCAGCTTGAGCTCGGAGTCGATGGCCGAGCGCTGCTGGGTCAGCAGCTTGCGCTGTTGCGCCACGTCCGGCGCATCGGCGGGCGCGCCGCTGCCCGGGGCCGGTCCCAGGCCTTCGAGGCGGCGGTCGATTTCGGCCAGCTCGGTGCCGCGGTGGCTGACCACGCGCTCTGCCGCCTGGCCGATGGCGTTGATGTCGGCCAGCAGCTTGCGCCCATCGTCGGGCTCGCCGAGCTTGAGCGGAATGGCGTCCAGCTGCTTGCGCAGCGCATCCACCTGGGGCAGGGGGGTGCCGTTGTCGCCGGGCTTGTCGGCCGCGGCGGTGGGTGCTGCGTCGCTGCTGGCGGGCCGGCCCTGGGCCAATGTGGGCGGTGTGCCCAGGGCCATGAGCCAGGCGACGGACAGCCAGCACAGCAGCCGCGCCAGGGGTCGGGGCGCGTGGGCCATCTGCGTGAGGTCTGGGCGGGGGGGATGGCTGCGGTTCATATGGGCCGCATTGTCTGCCGTCCGCCTGGTGCTTCAGGTTGCGGCGGGGCTGAACAAGTCCACGCGGTCGGTGATGATGCCGTCGGTGTTCAGGGCGATCAGGCGCTCGGCGGCCCATTCGTCGTTGACGGTGTAGCTCAGGGCGCGCAGGCCCGCGCCATGCACGCGTGCCACCAGGGCGGCGTCCCACAGTGCGTGATTCAGCACCATGGCCTGGCAGCCCAGGTCGAGGGCGGTCTGCACATCGGCTGCGCCATCGGCCAGCTTGTCCAGCAGCAGGCCGCGCGGCAGCGCGGGCGCCGTTTCGCGTGCGCCTGTCAGGGCCGCGGGTTTAAAGGACGTGAGCAGCGGCGGCACGGCCGTGGCCGGCCAGATGCGCGAGAGCAGTTCGCCCACGGCGCGGCCCGTGGCCAGCTCCTGCCCGGGCGTGGGCTTGATCTCCACGTTCAGGTGGTGGCCATTGGCCAGGCAGTAGCGCGCCAGCGCCTCCAGCGTGGGCATGGCCTCGCCGGCATAGGCGCGCGAATGCCAGCCGCCTGCGTCCAGCTGCGCCAGCTCGCCCATGCTGCGCTCGCCGGCCGCGCCGTGGCCGTTGGTGGTGCGCTCCAGCGTGGCGTCGTGCAGCAGAAACAGCACGCCATCGCTGCTGAGCTTGGCGTCGCACTCGAACATGCGGTAGCCATGCCGGGCGCCCAGGCGGAAGGCGGCCAGGGTGTTCTCGGGCGCCAGCTTGCCGGCGCCACGGTGCGCGATCCAGCGCGGGTAGGGCCAGGGTGGCAGTGGCGTACTCATTCAGATCCTCTTGCCGGTTTCCTGGCTGAACCAGTGCAGGCGATCCTCGCGCGGGACGATATGCGCCGTCTCGCCGGGGCGGGGGTAGGCGCTGCCTTCCTCCACGCGCACGGTCACCTCCTCGCCGCCCACCTTGCCGTAGAGCAGGCGCTCGGCACCCAGCAGCTCCACGGTCTCGACCTGGAACTGCCAGCCGCCGCTGGCCGCCAGGTCGATATGTTCGGGGCGTATGCCCAGGATGCGCCCGGCCTGGCCGCCGGGGGCGTTCTTCAGCAGGTTCATCGGCGGCGAGCCTATGAAGCCGGCGACGAAGGTGGAGGCAGGCTGGTGATAGACCTCTTCGGGCGTGCCGAACTGCTCCACGTTGCCGGCGTTCATGACGATCATGCGCTGCGCCAGGGTCATGGCCTCGACCTGGTCGTGCGTCACGAACAGGCTGGTGATGCCGAGTTCGGCGTGCAGCTTCTGGATCTCGATGCGCGTCTGGCCGCGCAGCTTGGCGTCCAGGTTGGACAGCGGCTCGTCGAACAGAAACACCTGCGGCTGGCGCACGATGGCGCGGCCCATGGCCACGCGCTGGCGCTGGCCGCCCGACAGCTCGCGCGGCTTGCGCTCCAGGAGGTGCGACAGTTCCAGAATCTTGGCCGCCTTGTCCACGCGCTGGCGTATCTCGTCGGCCGGCACCTTGGCGAGCTTCAGGCCATAGGCCATGTTCTCGTAGTTGCTCATATGCGGGTAGAGCGCGTAGTTCTGGAACACCATGGCGATGTTGCGCTTGGCCGGCTCCAGGCTGTTGACCCGCTTGTCGCCGATGAAGAGGTCGCCGCCGGTGATCTCCTCCAGCCCCGCGATCATGCGCAGCAGCGTGGACTTGCCGCAGCCCGACGGGCCGACCAGCACGATGAATTCTCCGTCCTGGATCTCGGCGTTCACGCCGTGGATGACGGGCACGGCAGACTTGCCGCTGCCATAGCGCTTGACGATGTTTTTCAGGGAGATGGAGGCCATGTGAGTGCGAGTCGTAAGGCGTTGGGCGCGGTGAGGCCTTCGAGCAGGCCGGCGATGGAGATGTTTTTGTCGAGCCGGGGCCAGTGGATGCCCTCGCCCATGCCCAGCCATTCAAAGGCCGCCAACTGCTCGGCAGTGGCCCGAATCCAGCGGGGGAACCAGACCAGGGGCACGGACAGGATATGGCCGCAGTGCAGTGTCATCACCAGCGCGTCGGCGGCGCATTGCAGGGCCACGGCATGGGGTGCGGTTTCAAGTGCCAAAGTACTCATTCCAGGTCTTCGTGAATTTTGGTTGACGTTTCTCTTGTACTGAATTGGTGAAATTTTTGAAATCGTGCGTGAATATATTCGGCGTAATACAAATTTACGTCTTGAATTTGAGGGTTGTGCCTTGCAATAAATTGGAGGTGAAAAATCCAGGCCGGTTTGGCACTAGTTTGAATCATCAAAAAAGAATTCTATTGAATCTGCGTTGGTGCTGGGAAAGATCCGTTTTCCGAAGCGAACAATACGCTTTGAGGTGGTCGGCAAAGGATTGTCGTATTCCCGCGATGCGTACTCGGCCGCGTAGCCCATCAGCAGAAGAGTGGTCGGAAATATCTGGCTGTGCGATCGGATTTCGCCGTCATTTCTCTGAAATTGGTTTCTAAGATCTGGGTCGGTAAATAGAATAAGTGGCACGGACAACTCCTCCGGATGAGGTTTGTTGTTGCAATGGGGAATAACGCCATTTCCTAGGTGCTGGCCATGATCTGATGTGTAAAAAATCACCACATTGCGCATGTTAACGCCGTCTAGTAGTTCATTGAGGAAATTTCCTTTTGAATACCTCAATGCCTTTCGGTATTGCTCTTCAATCGGTAAGCTCCGGTCTAGATTTCCATCCGGGTAGTTGGAGAAGTACTGATAGTGCGCCCCCTTTAGAACAATGTACGCAAAGTGCCGTCCATCGGCCTTGAGCAGTCCGTTCAGCCGGCGGGCAATCTTTAGGTCTGAGTCCAGTCCTGCGGCCATGGGCACCACCTCGTCAATCAGCCTTTTCTCAGGCGGCCAGAGATAGTTTTGTGGATTCCCATGTACCTGCCCATCCATCAGGATCGTCCGAAATCCCGCCTGCTTGGCATATGCCCACACCGTACTGTTGGTTCTGAGGTCTGTCGAGGCATTCAGCTTGCTTACATTCACGCCCCAGCGCAAGGCGGCATTGCTTTGGGCGCTGCAGTTACCTAAGGAGCGCGCCTCGCCAAAGTCTATCCCACCCCACCTGGACACCCACTCCGATCGGAACATTTCATCATAGTATCGCCACGAAATACTCTCATCAATTAACCAGATGATTTTGTTCGCGGATGGCTTGAAATCCGGTTTTACAGATGCCGGCATTCTATTTGGAATTTCCTCAGTCATGGTCTGATATGCCATGCCGTAGACATTCATTTCGGCGCCGCGATCTCTGCCCAATGCTTTTAGTGCTGGATCAGCCGCCAGAAATATCATGAGCACTACTATTGTCAAGATCGGGGCATTTTCTGGATGTGGCGCCATCTTGCTAAATACTGCGTATTTTATTGCCTTTCTGGTAAGCGTGAAAAGACCAACTGCAATGCCCGCTCTGGTTACGCCCCAAATAAAATCCTTATAAAATTCCTTGAGGGCGGAAAGGGATTGTCGTGATTCCGCTAGCATCCATTGAAATGTTGATAGGTTAATCAGGTCGTACAGGATGCTTTGATAAACCAGATTAACGGTGCCGGAAATAAATACGAGCAGCAGCACACTCCGAAATGCCCAGCCTGAGATGCTTCCAATGACAAGAAATAACAACAGACCTTGGCTGGCATAGGAGACAAGATTCCAAATCGCATTGAACTGATCATCCGCGGCCCATCGGTACAGGACGCCGACCACGAGAATTCGATAATTGAGTGTTAGATACCCCGTGGCAAACAGCAGCAGGGCAACGCCTATCCATCTAGCCTTGATCCATGGTTTTTTTTTGTTAATCATTTCAATGCGGTTTTTTCTGGCTGTGATGTTATGTGTGGGTGCGTTTTTTTTGTTGAAATAGAAAAGAAGCGGTAGGCGCCAATATGCAACACGGTGGGCGTGGGGCTTATTTTTCTGTATCCACCAGGCCCTTGACGAACCATTTCTGCATCAGGATCACCACCAGCGTCGGCGGCAGCATGGCCAGTATGGCGGTGGCCATGACGATGTTCCAGTCCACGGCGGCCTCGCCGCCGGCGAGCATGCGCTTGATGCCTATCACCACGGGGTACATGTCCTCGCTGGTGGTCATGAGCAGCGGCCACAGGTACTGGTTCCAGCCGTAGATGAACTGGATCACGAACAGCGCCGCGATCGAGGTGCGCGACAGCGGCACCAGGATGTCCTTGAAGAAGCGCATGGGCCCGGCGCCGTCGATGCGCGCCGCCTCGACCAGCTCGTCGGGCACGGTGAGGAAGAACTGGCGGAACAAAAAAGTGGCCGTGGCCGAGGCGATCAGGGGCAGGCTCAGGCCGGCGTAGCTGTTCAAAAGGCCCAGATCCGCCACCACCTTGTAGGTGGGCAATATGCGTACCTCGACGGGCAGCATCAGCGTCAAAAAGATCGCCCAGAAGCAGGCCATCTTGAACGGGAAGCGGAAGTAGACGATGGCAAACGCCGACAAGAGCGAGATGGCGATCTTGCCCACCGTGATGATGATGGCCACGACGAAGCTCACCCACATCATGCGCACCACGTTGGTGTTGGAGCCCAGCTTGCCCGAGCCCAGCAGCGCGTCGCGGTAGTTCTCCCACATGTGGCTGCCTGGCAAGAGCGGCATGGGTGATTGCACGATGGTCTCGGCCTGGTGCGTACTGGCGATGAGCGCCAGGTAGAGCGGAAAGGCGACGATGGCCACGCCCAGGATGAGCACGGCGTGGGACAGGAAAGTCAGCCAGGGATTGCGGTCAACCATGTCAGTACTGCACTTTCTTTTCCACGTAGCGGAACTGGATCACCGTCAGCACCACGACGATGGCCATCAGCACCACCGACTGCGCGGCCGAGCCGCCCAGATCCAGCGCCTTGAAGCCGTCCAGATAGACCTTGTAGACCAGGATGGAGGTGGACTGCCCCGGCCCGCCCTGGGTGGCGGCGTCGATGATGCCGAAGGTGTCGAAAAAGGCGTAGACGATGTTGATCACCAGCAGGAAGAAGGTGGTGGGCGACAACAGCGGCAGCTGGATGTTCCAGAAGCGCCGCCAGGGGCCGGCGCCGTCGATGGAGGCGGCCTCGATCAGGGCCTTGGGTATCGACTGCAGGCCCGCCAGAAAGAACAGAAAGTTGTACGAGATCTGCTTCCACACCGAGGCCAGCACGATCAGCGCCATGGCCTGGTTCTCGTTCATCAGGTGGTTCCAGCCATAGCCCAGCTTGCCCAGGTAGTAGGTCACCACGCCGATCGAGGGCGAGAACAGGAACACCCACAGCACGCCGGCAATCACTGGCGCCACGGCGTAGGGCACGATGAGCAGGGTCTTGTAGACCATGGCAAAGCGCACGATGCGGTCGGCGAAGATGGCCAGCGCCAGCGACACCACGATGCCAATGCCCGCCACCAGCACCGAAAACAGCGCCGTGCGCTGGAAGGAGCCCAGGTAGTCCGGGTTGTCCCAGAGTTGGCGGAAGTTCTCCAGCCCCACCCACTCGCGGCTCATGCCGAAGGCGTCCTCCACCTGGAAGGACTGCAGCACGGCCTGGCCCGCGGGCAAAAAGAAGAAGATGCCGATGATGGCCAGCTGCGGGGCGATCAACACCCAGGGCAGCCAGGCGGAGCGGAAGAGAACGCGTTTTTCCATGGCCATGGCGCATCACCCAGGAAAAAAACCAGCACCCGCGGTGGCGGGGCGCTGGCGATAGGGTTGTGAAATACTCATATTTTTATAGCTGCTTGCGCTTTATTTATAAGGGCTAGCGGCCAATTTTCTTCAAACCCTCCCGGTAGGGGGAGGGCGAAGCGCTAGGCTTACTTCTTGTACGACTTCTCAAAGCGCGCCAGCAGCTCGTTGCCACGGCTGACGATGGCGTCCAGCGCCTCCTTGGCGGTCTTCTTGCCGGACCAGACCTGCTCCAGTTCCTCGTCCTCGATGGTGCGGATCTGCACATAGTTGCCCAGGCGTATGCCGCGCGAGTTGTCGGTCACCTTGCGGATCATCTGGTTCACGGCCACGTCGGTGCCGGGGTTCTTTTGGTAGAAGCCGGACTTGTCGGTCAGCTCGAACGCCGCCATGGTGATCGGCAGGTAGCCGGTGCGCTGGTGGCTGGCGGCCTGTACCTTGGTCTGCGACAGGAATTCGAAGAACTTGGCCACGCCCTTGTATTCAGAGGCCTTCTTGCCCGACATGACCCACAGCGAGGCGCCGCCGATGACGGTGTTCTGCGGCGCGCCCTTGACATCGGGGTAGTAGGGCATGGGGGCCAGGCCGTAGTTGAACTTGGCGTTCTTGGCCACGTCGCCGTAGTAGCCCGAGGACGTCTGGATCATGGCGCATTCGCCGGCCGTGAAGGATGCCTGGGCCGCCGAGCCACGGCCCTTGTAGACATACTCGCCGGCCTTGGCGGCCTGCGCCAGGTTGTCGATATGGCGCACATGCAACGGCGAGTTGATCTTCATGCGGGCCTTGTAGCCGTTGGCCGACAGGCCGTTCCTCTCGGTGGCAAATTCCACGTTGTGCCAGGCGGAGAAGGATTCGAGCTGGGTCCAGCCGTTCCAGGCCAGCGTCATGGGGCAGCTGTGGCCGCTGGCCTTGAGCTTCTTGGCGGCCTCGAACACCTCGGGCCAGGTGGCGGGGGCCTTGTCGGCGTTCAGGCCGGCCTTCTTGAAGGCGTCCTTGTTGTAATAAAAGATGGTGGTCGAGCTGTTGAACGGAAAGCTCAGCATCTGCCCGTCGGGCGCCGTGTAATAGGCGGCCACGGCCGGGATGTAGCCGGCCGGGTTGAAGTCCGCGCCGGCGTCCTTCATTACCTTGGCCACGGGCACGGTGGCGCCCTTGCTGGCCATCATGGTGGCCGTGCCCACCTCGAACACCTGCAGGATATGCGGCGCATTGCCCGAGCGGAAGGCGGCAATGGCGGCGGTCATGCTCTCGTCATAACTGCCCTTGAAGGTGGGCACCACCTTGTAGTCCTTCTGGCTGGCGTTGAAGTCCCGGGCCAGGTCGTTGACCCACTCGTTGTTCACGGCGGTCATGGAATGCCACCACTGGATCTCGGTCTGGGCCTGCGCGGCCAGGCCGGTGGCGAGCAGGGACGCGGCCAGGGCCAGTTGCTTGAACTGCATAAATACTCCTCGTTGATGGACGACAGACATGAAGCCCGCCATGGTGTGGCCGCTTCATGACAACACGGTGTCGTTGTCGCATGCTGAAAATGCGGCAACAACCGGGGAAACCCGCCAGCCGGCGGAACGGTCAAATTGTGACATTGGCGTGATGCTTTGTGTGCGAATCTGCGCGTTTTGGCGCGGTTTATGGCGCTATCGCGAGCAGGGATATGCCATTTCCCGGATGTCGGCAAGGATTTGTGCGCTGCACAATGAACGGCGTTGCTGAATTTTCTTCTTCTTTGACCCACCGCGCCGCAGGCGCCCACCTGGATTGCCAAGCTATGCCCAAGACCTCCCTGGATAAAAGCAAGATCAAGTTTCTGCTGCTCGAAGGCGTGCACGAGAGTGCCGTGCAGGTGCTGCGCGCCGCCGGCTACAGCCAGATCGAGCTGCTGCCCGGCGCGCTGGAGGGCGAAGAGCTGCGCAAGAAGATCGCCGACGTGCACTTCATCGGCATACGCTCGCGCACGCAGCTCACGGCCGAGGTGCTGGCGCAGGCGCACAAGCTGGTGGCCATTGGCTGCTTCTGCATAGGCACCAACCAGGTCGATCTGGACGCGGCGCGCGAGCGCGGCATTGCGGTGTTCAACGCGCCGTATTCCAACACCCGATCGGTGGCCGAGCTGGTGCTGGCCGAGGCCATCCTGCTGCTGCGCGGCGTACCCGAGAAGAACGCCGTGGCGCACCGCGGCGGCTGGCTCAAGAGCGCCGACAACGCCTTCGAGGCGCGCGGCAAGATCCTGGGTATCGTCGGCTACGGCGCCATCGGCTCGCAGCTGTCGGTGCTGGCCGAGAGCCTGGGCATGCAGGTCATCTTTCACGACGTGGTGAACAAGCTGCCGCTGGGCAATGCGCGCCAGGCGGCGGGCCTTGCCGATCTGCTCGGGCGCGCCGACATCGTCAGCCTGCATGTGCCCGAGCTGCCCTCCACGCAGTGGATGATGGGCGCGGCGCAGATCGCGGCCATGAAGCCCGGCGCCATCCTCATCAACGCCTCGCGCGGCACGGTGGTCGAGATAGAGCCGCTGGCCCAGGCGCTCAAGGACAAGAAGCTGCTGGGCGCGGCGGTGGACGTGTTCCCGGTCGAGCCCAGGAGCAACAAGGACGAGTTCCAGTCGCCGCTGCGCGGGCTGGATAACGTCATCATCACGCCCCATGTGGGCGGCTCCACGCAGGAGGCGCAGGCCAACATCGGCCTGGAGGTGGCGGAAAAGCTCGTCCGCTACAGCGACAACGGCACCAGCACCACATCGGTCAACTTTCCCGAGGTGGCGCTGCCCGCGCACCCGGGCAAGCACCGCATCCTGCACATCCACCGCAACCAGCCGGGCGTGCTGTCGGCCATCAACCAGGTGTTTGCACAGCTGCACATCAACATCGCCGCGCAGTACCTGCAGACCAGCGACAAGCTGGGCTATGTGGTGATCGACCTGG
The DNA here is from genome assembly GCF_033100095.1 of Diaphorobacter limosus. Taxonomy (NCBI): domain Bacteria; kingdom Pseudomonadati; phylum Pseudomonadota; class Betaproteobacteria; order Burkholderiales; family Comamonadaceae; genus Diaphorobacter; species Diaphorobacter limosus. The sequence goes on from NZ_CP136921.1 coordinate 3,603,065, forward strand.
ACGCGGCCTCGTCCGTGCAGGCGCTGGAAAAGCTGGCCCAGGTGGATGGCACGCTGCGTTGCCGCGTGCTGTTCTGAGGTTGCTTCTATAAATATAGCTTTCAGCGCTTGGTGCATAAGCGCTAGCGGCTGTTTTTGCTTGTATTCAACCTGGGACATCCTGCTGCGCCGTAGTGGCACTCGGCGGCGGGGCGCGTCCCTGGGAGCCGTGGCATAGAATTCCCGGCCCCGAGGCATGAGGGCGCGCCGCGCCCAACCCAGGTTGACCCCATGAATGCACCGATAGCGCACGCAGCGCTGCTGGCGGCTGGCACAGAGCCCGTGCGCCTGCGCGAGATTCCGTACAACTACACCAGTTTTTCCGATCGCGAGATTGTCATCCGCCTGCTCGGTGCCGAGGCCTGGGGCGTGCTCGACCAGCTGCGCCGCGAGCGCCGCACTGGCCGCTCGGCGCGCATGCTCTACGAGGTGCTGGGCGATATCTGGGCGGTGCAGCGCAACCCCTACCTGCAGGACGACCTGATCGCCAACCCTCAGCGTCGCAAGATGCTGGTGGACGCCATGCAGCACCGCATGGGCGAGATCGAAAAACGCCGTACGCCACAGGAGGATGCCGGGCGCGACCGCCGCGTCGGCCTGCTGGTGCAGGCGGCGAACCGCGCCATCACCGAGTTCGACGCCACGCTGGTCGAGGTGACGGCCCTGCGCAAGAGCGTGGCAAAGCGCCTGGGCAGGCACACGGCGCGCGACAACATCAAGTTCGATGGCCTCTCGCGCGTGAGCCATGTGACCGACGCGACCGACTGGCGCGTGGAGTTCCCCTTCGTCGTGCTCACGCCCGACACCGAGGCCGAGATGGCCGCCCTGGTGGCCGCCTGCATAGCGCTGGAGCTGACCATCATCCCGCGCGGCGGCGGCACCGGCTACACCGGCGGCGCCATTCCGCTGACCTGGCGCAGCGCCGTCATCAACACCGAAAAGCTCGAAGCCATGAGCGAGGTGGAGATGCGCAAGCTCCCCGGGCTGGACACGGAAGTCGCCACGGTCTGGAGCGAGGCCGGCGTGGTCACGCAGCGCGTGGCCGATGCGGCCGAACGCGGCGGCTATGTGTTCGCCGTCGATCCCACGTCCATCGAGGCATCGTGCATAGGCGGCAACATCGCCATGAACGCCGGCGGCAAAAAGGCCGTGCTCTGGGGCACGGCGCTGGACAACCTGGCGAGCTGGCGCATGGTCACGCCGGATGCACAGTGGCTCGAAGTCACGCGCATCAATCACAACCTGGGCAAGATCCACGACGTGGAGGTTGCCAGCTTTGAATTGGCCTACTTTGAGGCCGACGGCAAGACTGCCATCCGCACCGAGCGCCTGGACATCCCGGGCAAGACCTTTCGCAAGGAGGGCCTGGGCAAGGACGTGACGGACAAGTTCCTCAGCGGCCTGCCGGGTGTGCAGAAAGAGGGCACGGACGGCCTGATCACCAGCGCGCGCTGGATCGTGCACCGCATGCCGGCGCACACGCGCACCGTGTGCCTGGAGTTCTTCGGCTCGGCCAAGCTGGCCGTGCCCAGCATCGTCGAGATCAAGGACTTCATGTTTGCCGAGCAAAAGCGCAGCGGTGTCTTGCTGGCGGGGCTTGAGCATCTGGACGACCGCTACTTGAAGGCCGTGGGCTACGCGACGAAATCCAAGAAGGGCGGCGGCAAGCTGCCGAAGATGGTGTTGATCGGCGACATCGTCGGTGACGACCAGGACGCCGTGGCGCGCGCGGCCGCCGAGGTGGTGCGCATCGCCAACTCGCGCGACGGCGAGGGTTTCACGGCCGTGAGCAGCGAGGCGCGCAAGAAGTTCTGGCTCGATCGCAAGCGCACGGCGGCGATCTCCAAGCACACCAACGCCTTCAAGATCAACGAGGACGTGGTCATTCCGCTGCCGCGCATGGCCGAGTACACCGACGGCATTGAGCGCATCAACATCGAACTCAGCTTGCGCAACAAGCTGGCGCTGTGCGACGCGCTGCGGGACTTCCTGGCCCGCGGCGACCTGCCCTTGAGCCAGCAGGGCGACGCCCAGGGCATTGGCGCCGACGTCATGCTGGGCGACCGCGTGGCCCAGGCGCAAGCGCTGGTGGCCGAGGTGCGCGCGCTCTGGCAGGGCTGGCTCGATGGTGTCGAGGCGCTGTTCCCGCAGCTGCAGGACCATTCCTTGCGCGCCAGCTGGAAGAGCCAGCTGCAAAAGCCGCTGGCCGAGATCTTCACCGGCGCCGCCTTCGAGCCCATCGTCAAAGAGACCATCGCCATCCACCAGCGCGTGCTCAAGGGCCGCGTCTGGGTGGCGCTGCACATGCATGCCGGCGACGGTAATGTGCACACCAACATACCGGTCAACAGCGACGACTACGAGATGCTGCAGACCGCGCACCAGGCCGTGGCGCGCATCATGCAGCTGGCGCGCAGCCTGGATGGCGTGATCTCTGGCGAGCATGGCATAGGCATCACGAAACTGGAGTTCCTCACGCCGGAGGAGCTGGCGCCGTTTGCCGAGTACAAGCGCCGCGTCGACCCCGAAGGGCGCTTCAACTGGGGCAAATTGCTACGTAATCAGGAGCTGCTTGCGCAATACCCACAAGGGCAAAGCGCCGATATTGCCCAAAAACGCTCGCGCACCTCGCTGCGCTACGCCGACCTGACCAACGCCTATACGCCCAGCTTTGGCCTGATGGGCTACGAGTCGCTGATCATGCAGCAGAGCGACATTGGCGCCATCGTCGCCAGCGTCAAGGACTGCCTGCGCTGCGGCAAGTGCAAGCCGGTGTGCGCCACCCATGTGCCGCGCGCCAACCTGCTCTACAGCCCGCGCAACAAGATCCTGGCCACCTCGCTGCTGGCCGAGGCGTTTTTGTACGAGGAGCAGACCAGGCGCGGCGTCTCCAGCCACCACTGGCAGGAGTTTGAAGATGTGGCCGACCACTGCACCATCTGCCACAAGTGCTTCAACCCCTGCCCGGTGAAGATCGACTTTGGCGACGTCACCATGGCCATGCGCAACCTGCTGGTGAAGATGGACAAAAAGAGCTGGCGCCCGGGCAACAAGCTGGCCATGGCCATGCTCAACGCCACCAGCCCGACGACCATCAACGTGCTGCGCGCCGGCATGGTGAACGTCGGCTTTCCGGCGCAGCGCCTGGCCGTCGACGTGATGAAGGCCGTCGCCAAGCCCCAGACCGCGCGCCCGCCGGCCACGGTGGGCACGGCGCCGATCAAGGAGCAGGTGATCCACTTCGTCAACAAGAAGCTGCCCGGCGGCCTGCCGACCAAGACGGCGCGCGCGCTGCTGGACATCCAGGACAAGGACTACGTCCCCATCATCCGCAACCCGCAGACCAGCGCCGACAGCGAGGCGGTGTTCTACTTCCCCGGTTGCGGGTCGGAAAGATTGTTCAGCCAGGTCGGCCTGGCGACGCAGGCAATGCTCTGGCACGCCGGCGTGCAAACGGTGCTGCCACCCGGTTACCTGTGCTGCGGCTACCCGCAGCGCGGCAACGGCCTGCAGGACAAGGCCGAGAAGATGATCACCGACAACCGCGTGCTGTTCCACCGCGTGGCCACCACGCTGAACTACCTGGACATCAAGACCGTGGTCGTGTCGTGTGGCACCTGCTACGACCAGCTGCAGGGCTACGAATTCGACAAAATCTTCCCCGGCAGCCGCATCGTCGACATCCACGAATACCTGCTGGAAAAGGGAATTACCTTAGGTAATTCCCTTTCGGCGGACGCCGTAGGCGGTAGCCAAAAGGGCAGGGCATACCTGTACCACGAGCCCTGCCACAACCCGATGAAGCAGGGCGATTCCATGGCCACCGTGCGTGCGCTGGTGGGCGACAAGGTGCTCAAGAGCGAGCGCTGCTGCGGCGAATCGGGCACGCTGGGCGTCTCGCGCCCCGACATCTCGACCCAGGTGCGCTTCAGAAAGACCGAAGAAATCAGGAAGGGCGAGGCCGCCTTGCGCAGCAGCGGTGCGGTGGGCGCGCAGGACAACGTGAAGATCCTGACCAGCTGCCCCAGCTGCCTGCAGGGCATCTCGCGCTACGAGAATGACCTGTCCACGGGCCTGCTGGAAGCCGACTACATCGTCATCGAGATGGCCAAACAAATCCTGGGCGAAAACTGGCTGCCCGAGTACGTGGCGCGGGCCAACGCCGGCGGCATTGAGCGGGTTCTTGTATGAGTTGCGTGCTGTGCGACAGCGACGGCGGCCAGCTCGTCTGGCGCGGCGACAAGCTGCGCGTGATCCGCGCCGACGAGGCCGGCTTTCCGGCCTTCTACCGTGTGATCTGGAACACGCATGTGGCCGAGTTTTCCGACCTGAGCGCGGCCGAGCGCGCGCACTGCATGCAGGCCGTGGCCCTGGTCGAGCAGACCCTGCGCGAGCAACTGCAGCCCACCAAGATCAACCTGGCGGCGCTGGGCAACGTCGTGCCGCACCTGCACTGGCATGTGATCGCGCGCTTTGACTGGGACAGCCACTTTCCCGCGCCGGTGTGGGCCGGCGCCCAGCGCGCGCGCGAAGCGGCGCGCGAGGATGAGCTGCGCCTGCGCCAGGTGGCACTGGAGGCGGCAATGCGTGCGCGGCTTGGCGCCTGGACCGGCACGCGCTCCGACGATTGATGCGGTGAAATTTCAGAGGTAACCCATGGCCGGCCTGACCCCCAGCACCCCCACTCCCGAATCCATCACCCTGCACGAAAAATCGCGTGCACTGGAGCTGGCCTTCTCCGATGGCGCGCGGTTTCGCATTCCGCTGGAGCTGCTGCGGGTGTGCTCGCCCTCCGCCGAGGTTATGGGCCATGGCCCGGGCCAGGAGGTGCTGCAGACCGGCAAGCACGACGTGACGCTGGTGGACTTGCAGCCCGTGGGCAACTACGCCATACAGCCGAGCTTCTCCGACGGGCACAACAGCGGCATCTACACCTGGGCCTATCTGTATGAGCTGGGGCGCGATCAGGATGCGCTTTGGCAGCGCTACCTGCAGCGCCTGCGGGACGCGGGACTGGATAGGGATGCGCCGATGGCGCCAAAGGGGCAGAAATCGGGTTGCTCCAGCCATTGATGCTATCTTCGTCATAGCTGCTGGCGCTTTACCTGTAAGCGCGGTAAGCATTTTCTTTTTTGCGACACATGCCCTGGGCGGACGCGGGGTTGTCGCTGTACGCCGGGCGCGTGCGCCCCTAGGATGCATCGCTATATGAGTACCACGCATTTCGGATTTGAAACGGTTGACGAGAAAGACAAGGCGCGCCATGTGCGCGGCGTGTTCGACTCGGTCGCGCCCAGGTACGACCTGATGAACGACCTGATGTCCGCCGGCCTGCACCGCGCCTGGAAGGCCTACACGGTGATGGTCGCCAACCTGCGCGAGGGCGATCAGGTGCTGGACATCGCGGGCGGCACGGGCGACCTGTCGCTGGCGTTTTCCAGGAAGGTCGGCAGCACGGGCACAGTGGTGCACACCGACATCAACGAGGCCATGCTGAACGTGGGGCGCGACCGCCTCATCAACCTCGGCGTGGTGCTGCCCACGCTGGTCTGCGACGCCGAGGCCCTGCCGTTCCCGGACAACCATTTCGACCTGGTCAGCGTGGCCTTTGGCCTGCGCAACATGACGCACAAGGATGAGGCGCTCAAGGAAATGTGCCGCGTGCTGAAACCCCGCGGGCGCCTGCTGGTGCTGGAGTTTTCCAAGGTGGCCCAGCCTTTGGCCAAGGCCTACGACTGGTACTCCTTCCAGGTGCTGCCGCGCCTGGGCAAGCTGGTGGCGGGCGATGACTCCAGCTACCGCTATCTGGCCGAGTCGATCCGCATGCACCCGGGCCAGGATGAGCTCAAGGCCCTGATGCAACAAAGTGGCTTTGGCCATGTGGATTATCACAACATGACCGGGGGTATTGCCGCGTTGCATGTCGGAATTAAATGCTGATGCACAATCGATACTTGATAACTATCAACACTTTGGAGTAACGCCATGAAATTGTGGTCCGTCATCCTGGTCGCCATGCTGTCGGTCGTGCACCTGGATGCCGACGCGCGCCGCATGGGCGGTGGCAAGTCCATCGGCAAGCAGTCCAGCAATGTGACGCAGCGCGAGGCCGCGCCTCCCGCCGCGCCTGCCGCCCCCATGCAGCAAAACGCCGCCAATAGCGCGGCGCCCAAGCCGGCGGCCGCGCCCAACGCCGCTGCCGCGGCACCCAAGAAGCCCTGGGGCGCCATGCTGGGCGGCCTGGCCGCGGGCTTGGGCCTGGCCTGGCTCGCCAACTCGCTGGGCCTGGGGGCGGCCTTTGGCAACTTCCTGCTGATCGCCCTGCTGGCGCTGGTGGTCATGGTTGTGATCGGCATGGTGATGCGTGCGCGCAAGCCCGCAGCCAGCCAGGCCGCCAGCTCGCCCTTTGCCTTCCAGGGCGCGGGCGCACCAGCACCTGTCGACGTGCAGATGCCGCGCCAGTACAACCCCGAGAAGGTCGGCAACGACGCCTCGGCGCGTCCCTGGGAGCAGTTCTCGGCCAGCCCGCAGCAGGGCGGCGGCAGCATGATCGGTTCGGCCCTGGCGGGTTCGCAGAACTGGGGCGTGCCGGCCGACTTTGATGCCGAGGGTTTCCTGGCTGCGGCCAAGCGCAACTTCACCACGCTGCAGGCCGCCTGGGACAGGTCGGACATCGCCACGCTGCGCTCCATGATGACCGACGGCATGCTCGACGAGATCCGTGCCCAGCTCGCCGAGCGCGAGGCACAGCGCGCTGGCGAGCACCCGAACCACACCGAAGTGGTGATCCTGGAGGCGCAGCTGCTGGGCATCGAGGATCTGGGCGATGCCTACATGGCCAGCGTGGAGTTCTCCGGCATGATCCGCGAGGAGCCCTCGGCTGGCCCCAGCCCGTTTCGCGAGGTCTGGAACATGACCAAGCCCAAGAGCGGCACCAGCGGCTGGCTGGTGGCGGGCCTGCAGGCCTTGCAATAAGCAGCCGGCGCTGGCGGCAATCAAGCCGCGGCGCCGAATGATCAGATAATCGGGGGCTATGGCAACACAGTCCCCTTTTTCGTTTCTGGACGGGCTACTCCAGCGCGTCCTGGCCGGCCCGCAGCCGCCCGCCTGGCTGGTGCATGAGCTGCAGCACCGCCTGGTGCTGTTTTTGAACCATGTGCTGATGCAGGAAAGAGAGGCCATGGAGCGCCTGACGCGCCAGCGCGGCCGGGTGGCGCTGGTGCAATGGCGAGTCTTCACCATGGCGCTGCAGGTCACCCCGGCGGGGCTGCTGGATCTGGCGCCGCTGGGCGTGGTGCCTGATCTGCGCGTGGAGGTGTCCGACAGCTCCCCGCTGTCGCTGGCCAAGGGTGCGCTGCGTGGCGACAAGCCCGCCATTCGCATCGACGGTGACGTGCAACTGGCAGCCGACATCAACTGGCTGGTCGATCATGTGCGCTGGGACGTGGAGGAAGACCTGGCGCGCGTCATTGGCGACGCGCCGGCGCGCGCGCTCGCCGCCGTCGCGCAACGCGCTGCCGGGGCGCTGCGCGGCTTCGTCGGCGCTCGCATGGGCCAGGGCGCCGGTGCTTCGGATCGCATGCGTCTATGAGTCGTTTTTTTCGCGGCATCAGCATCGTCTGGGTGGTGTTGCGCTATGGGCTCGATGAGCTGGTGCTGTCCAGCTTCCAGCACCCGTGGCTGCGCGCGCTCACGCGCATCATCACCATAGGCCGCAGCTTGGACGCCCCGCGCGGCCAGCGCCTGCGCGAGGCGCTGGAGAGCCTGGGGCCGATCTTCGTCAAGTTCGGCCAGGTGCTGTCCACCCGGCGCGACCTGATGCCCCCCGACATCGCCGACGAACTGGCGCTGCTGCAGGATCGCGTGCCGCCATTCGATCCCGACATTGCCATTGCCACCATAGAGCGCGCCTTTCGGCGCCCCCTGGGCGAAATCTTTGTGTCCTTCGAGCGCGAGCCCGTGGCCAGCGCCTCCATCGCCCAGGTGCATTTCGCGGTGATCCGCGACCGCGATGGGCGCGAGCGCGACGTGGCCGTGAAGGTGCTGCGCCCCAACATGCTGCCGGTGATCGACAAGGATCTGGCGCTGATGCGCATGATGGCCGGCTGGGTGGAGAGCCTGTCGGCCGACGGCAAGCGCCTCAAGCCCCGCGAGGTGGTGGCCGAGTTCGACAACTACCTGCACGACGAGCTGGACCTGGTGCGCGAGGCGGCCAATGCCGCCCAGCTGCGGCGCAACATGGAGGGGCTGGACCTGGTGCTCATCCCCGAGATTTTTTGGGATTTCTGCCATGCCGACGTGGCCGTGATGGAGCGCATGAATGGCGTGCCCATCAGCCAGGTTGATCGCCTGCGCGCCGCCGGTGTCGATATCCCAAAACTGGCACGCGACGGCGTGACCATCTTCTTCACCCAGGTGTTCCGCGACGGCTTCTTCCACGCCGACATGCACCCGGGCAACATCCAGGTCAGCCTGGATGGCAGCAGCTTTGGCCGCTATATCTCGCTCGATTTCGGCATCGTCGGCACGCTCACCGAGTTCGACAAGGAATACCTGGCGCAGAACTTCACGGCCTTCTTCAGGCGCGATTACAAGCGCGTGGCCGAGCTGCACATCGAAAGCGGCTGGGTGCCTGCGAGCACGCGCGTGAACGAGCTGGAGGCGGCGATACGCACCGTGTGCGAACCGTATTTCGACCGCCCGCTGAAGGAGATCTCGCTGGGCATGGTGCTATTGCGCCTGTTCCAGACCTCGCGGCGCTTCCAGGTGGAGATCCAGCCGCAGCTGGTGCTGCTGCAGAAAACCCTGCTCAACATCGAGGGCCTGGGCCGCCAGCTCGACCCCGACCTGGACTTGTGGAGCACGGCCAAGCCCTTCCTGGAGAAGTGGATGCTCGACCAGCTGGGCCCGCAGCGCCTGTGGCGCGAGCTCAAGGCCGAGGCGCCGCATTACGCCAAGATCCTGCCCGACCTGCCGCGTCTGCTGCACGACTATCTGCGCCAGCGCCCGCATGACAGCCGCGCCGACCTGCAGGCGCTGCTGGCCGCGCAGCAGCGCACCAACCGGCTGCTGCAAGGCATCATCTACGGCGCCCTGGGCTTTGTGCTCGGCCTGCTGGCGATGCAGCTGGTGGTGCGCGTACACCTTTTCTGAACCACTCCCCATCCATTTTTTCCTCCAGGAGCTTCAACGTGTTGATCTTCATGGTGATTGCCTACCTGTTCGTCACCATCGGCATCGGCCTGTGGGCCGCACAGCGGGTGAAGAACACGGCCGACTTCGCGATTGCCGGGCGCAACCTGCCCATGTACATGATCATCACCACCACGTTTGCCACGTGGTTCGGTTCGGAGATCGTGCTGGGCGTGCCCGCCAAGTTCATCCAGGGCGGGTTGAATGCCGTGGTCGAGGATCCGTTCGGCGCCGGCATGTGCCTGATCCTGGTGGGCCTGTTCTTCGCGGCCAAGCTCTACCGCATGACGCTGCTGACCATCAGCGACTATTACCGCGAGCGCTATGGCCGGGTGGTGGAGATCATCTGCTCGCTGATCATCATGCTCAGCTACCTGGGCTGGGTGTCGGCCCAGGTCACGGCGCTGGGGCTGGTGTTCAACCTGCTCTCGGGTGGCTCGCTCAGCATTCCCTGGGGCATGACCATAGGCGTGCTGTCCATTCTGGTCTATACCCTCTGGGGCGGCATGTGGTCGGTGGCCGTCACGGACTTCATCCAGATGATCATCCTGGTGCTGGGCCTGGTGATCCTGTCCTGGTTTGCTGCCGACATGGCCGGCGGCGCCGGCAAGGTGGTGGATCTGATCACCAGCCGCGACATGCTGCGCTTCTGGCCCGAGCCCACCTGGCATGAGATGCTGTTTTTCTTTGGCGCGGCCATCACCATGATGCTGGGCTCGATTCCGCAGCAGGACGTGTTTCAGCGCGTGATGTCGGCCAACACCGAAAAGGCCGCCACGCATGGCACGGTGATCGGTGGCTCGGCCTACATCCTGTTCGCCTTCGTGCCCATGTTCCTGGTGGCCAGCGCCCTGCTCATCATGCCCGAGCAGGCCGCCGAGCTGCTGCAGGAGGATCCGCAAAAGGTGCTGCCCACCCTGGTCATGACGCGCATGCCGCTGGTCATGCAGGTACTGTTCTTCGGCGCGCTGCTCTCGGCCATCAAGTCCTGCGCCTCGGCCACGCTGCTGGCGCCCAGCGTGACGTTTACCGAGAACATCTGGCGCCAGTTCCGCCCCGAGCACATCAGCGACCGCGAAAAGCTGCTCACCATGCGCATCAGCGTGCTGGTGTTTGCCGCTGGCGTGCTGGTCTACTCCATCAAGATGGAGGGCACGCCGATTTATGAGCTGGTGTCCAGCGCCTACCAGGTGCCGCTGGTGGGCGCCTTTGTCCCGCTGGTGTTCGGCCTGTACTGGAAGCGTGCCAACACCCAGGGCGCAGTCTGCGCCGTGGTGCTGGGCATTGGCGTGTGGGTGGTGTTCATGCTCACGCCCGCGCTGCACGAGGCCTTTCCGCAGCAGCTGGCCGGCCTGTTGTCCGCGGTGTTCGGCATGGTGGCTGGCTCGCTGGCGCCGCAGATGGTGCGCAATACGCGCGCGCCGCACCACCGGGTGGTGGGGGTGGAGTAGGGCGCGCCGGCTGTCTGCTGCGCGCCTACCTATAATCAAAAGCTTTGCACATTTTTCGCGCTACTTCGCAATGCCTATTTACGCCTACCAATGCGGCACCTGTGGCCATGCCAAGGACGTGCTGCAAAAGATGTCCGATGCGCCCCTGACCGACTGCCCCGCCTGCGGCGCGCAGACCTTCACCAAGCAGCTGACGGCCGCCGGCTTTCAGCTCAAGGGCTCGGGCTGGTATGTGACCGACTTCCGCGGCGGCGCCGGTGGCACTGCGGCGGCCCCTCCAGCAGCTCCGGATGCTCCTAAAAAAGAAGCTGTTAGCGCTGCACCAGCAAGCGCTCCAGCCAGTTCTGACGCATAAGGCTGAACATCTTCATGGCTGCACTGCGCAAATGGCTGTTCACGGGCCTGCTGGTCATCGTGCCCGGCGTCATCACCGCCTGGGTGCTGACCTGGATAGTGAGCACGCTCGATCAGACGCTGACCATCCTGCCCGGGGCCTGGCACCCGGATCGGTTGCTGGGCTTTCACATTCCCGGCTTTGGCGTGCTGCTCACGCTGGCCATCCTGCTCATCGTGGGCGCCTTTGCCAGCAACTTCGCCGGGCGCAAGCTGGTGTCGCTGGGCGACAGTCTGGTGACGCGCATACCGGTGGTGCGCTCCATCTACTCCAGCGTCAAGCAGGTGTCGGACACGCTGTTTTCCGAGAGCGGCAACGCCTTTCGCACCGCCGTGCTGGTGCAGTGGCCGCGCGATGGCGTGTGGACGGTGGCCTTCATCACCGGCCAGCCCAGCGGCGAGGTGGCAGGCTATCTGCGCGATGAATTCGTCAGTGTCTATGTGCCCACCACGCCCAACCCGACCAGCGGCTACTTCGTGCTCATGCGCAAGAGCGACTGCGTGGAGCTGGACATGAGCATTGACGCGGCGCTGAAATACATCGTCTCCATGGGTGTGGTGGCCCCGCCCGATCCGGTAGCGCTGGAAGCTGCGAAGTAAGACAAACCAAGGTTGCGCGCTCCCGGGTGCCCGTTCATCGGCGGCGCGCAGAAAGACAACCCAACACAAGCGCCCCACGAGGGCGCAGGAAGCTGAACCCATCATGGCCATGCGCTCTGAATACTGCGGTCTTGTGACCGAAGCCCTCCTGGGCCAAACCGTCAGCCTGTGCGGCTGGGTGAACCGCCGCCGCGACCATGGCGGCGTGATCTTCATCGACCTGCGCGACCGCGAAGGCTATGTACAGGTGGTCTGCGACCCGGATCGCGCCGAGATGTTCAAGGTGGCCGAGGATGTGCGCGGCGAGTTTTGCGTGCGCGTCGTGGGCCTGGTGCGCGCGCGTCCCGCCGGCACCACCAACGACAAGCTCAAAAGCGGCCAGATCGAGGTGCTGTGCCACGAGCTGACGGTGCTCAACGCCTCTGTCACGCCGCCCTTCCAGATGGACGACGACAACCTGTCGGAGACCACGCGCCTGACGCACCGCGTGATGGACCTGCGCCGCCCGGCCATGCAGAAGAATCTGATGCTGCGCTACAAAACGGCCATCCAGGTGCGCAACTACCTCGACAAGCTGGGCTTCATCGACATCGAAACTCCCATGCTGGGCAAGAGCACGCCCGAGGGCGCGCGCGACTACCTGGTCCCGAGCCGCGTGCACGACGGCCAGTTCTTCGCCCTGCCGCAGTCGCCCCAGCTGTACAAGCAGATGCTGATGGTGGCCGGCTACGACCGCTACTACCAGATCACCAAGTGCTTCCGCGACGAAGACCTGCGCGCCGACCGCCAGCCCGAGTTCACGCAGATCGACTGTGAGACTTCCTTCCTGGGCGAAGAAGAGATCCGCGCCATCTTCCAGCAGATGATCAAGGAAGTGTTCCAGACGCAGCTGAATGTCGATCTGGGCGAGTTCCCCATCATGGCCTACCAGGAGGCCATGGCACGTTTTGGCTCCGACAAGCCCGACCTGCGCGTCAAGCTTGAGTTCACCGAACTCACCGACGTGATGAGGGACGTGGACTTCAAGGTCTTCTCCGGCGCTGCCAACATGGTGGGCGGCCGCGTGGTGGCGCTGCGCGTGCCCCATGGTTCCGTCGAGAACGGCGGCATCAGCCGCGGCGAGATCGACCAGTACACCGAGTTCGTGAAGATCTACGGTGCCAAGGGCCTGGCCTACATCCGTGTGAATGAGCTGGCCAAGGGCCGTGATGGCCTGCAGTCGCCCATCGTCAAGAACATCCACGACGCCGCCCTGGCCGAGGTTCTCAAGCGCAGCGGCGCGCAGGACGGCGACCTGATCTTCTTCGGCGCCGACAAGGCAAAGATCGTCAATGACGCCATCGGCGCGCTGCGCCTGAAAATTGGCCACAGCGAATTCGGCAAGAAGCACGGCCTGTTCGAGGATCGATGGGCACCGCTGTGGGTGGTGGACTTCCCCATGTTCGAGCACGACGAGGAAGACAACCGCTGGGTGGCCGTGCACCACCCCTTCACCGCCCCCAAGGACGGTCACGAAGACCTGATGGACACCGACCCGGCCAAGTGCATCGCCAAGGCTTACGACATGGTGCTGAACGGCTGGGAGCTGGGCGGCGGCTCGGTGCGTATCCACCGCGCCGAGGTGCAGGCCAAGGTATTCGCCGCCCTGCATATCACCCCCGAGGATCAGCGCGCCAAGTTCGGCTACCTGCTCGACGCCCTGCAGTACGGCGCGCCCCCGCATGGCGGCCTGGCCTTTGGCCTGGATCGTTTGATCACGCTGATGACCGGCGCCGAATCCATCCGCGACGTGATCGCCTTCCCCAAGACCCAGCGTGCGCAGGATCTGCTGACCCAGGCGCCGTCGCCGGTGGATGAGAAGCAGCTGCGCGAGCTGCATATCCGCCTGCGTAACCCGGCGGTCGTAGGCTGAGCATTGCCGTGGGCCGTGTTGCCCGCCGGATCAAAAGGGCGCCTCAAACGGGCGCCCTTTTTGCATCATGGCGACCCGCCGAGCAGGGCCTCCTTGAGTTTCCAGTCGGCGGGGGCAGGGCCAAGCCAGATCGACATCAGGGCGCGGAAAAAAGCCGCATCCCTGGAAGGTTCGCCTTGCTGCCTGCCTTTGACCCAGATGCTCAGGCCCTTTGCAGGATCCCACTCGACGGAACACACGTCGCCGGGGGAGAACGATTGATGCAGTGCAAAATATTCACTGATCTTCACCATACCCGGGATGATCTGGGGAAATTCCTGCCGGCTGACGTTGTCTTCAATCCCTTGCGTCAACATCTTGCCAAAATCCGACGACTTGACCTCCCGCATAAACGTCATGCTGAGGCGCTTGGGGCCTGGGGCAGCAATCAGCTCATCGAGTGATTTGATTGGCTTGCTGGCGTAAAGGCTGCCGACATAAACCTTGAAAGGGCCTTTGAATCGGATTCCCGCGCCATTCAGCCGGAGCTCCGACCCGGCGACGATGGCCGTCTCCTGCACCTGCACGCCGGCAATCGCGACGGCCGACCAGGCCGGGGCTCCCCAGCACAGGGAGCCAAGTAGACAGAGGATTTGCAATGTTTTGCGCATGACTGACTCTGAAAAGAACGACTGTTCACTTATGAAACAAATTGTGCCGAATTCTATGGCAAGTACTTTCAGGGTTTGTACTGGGCGATTTGCCGCTGGAGGCGTGACAGCCCCACTGGTTGCGTGGCCGCTACTCCATTGGTGCTCCGTCCTTGGCGTGGCAGGCGAGTCGGTGCAGAGGCTGCGGCATCCGGCTGCATTTGTGCTGGCGCGCCTGCCGAGAGTGCCCTCCGGTGCGCCGACCCATGGTTTGGCAAGACTCCTGCAGGCCACGGCTGTTATCCACTGCGGGTGCTGAGGCGAACGATTCAGATTCGCCACCACAACCATGGCATACAAAATCCCCGAGTCGGTGTTGGTGGTCATCCACACCCCCGACCTGCAGGTGCTGCTGATCCGCCGCGCCGATGCGGCCGAGGATTTCTGGCAGTCCGTCACCGGCAGCAAGGACAGGCCGGATGAAGCCCTCACCACCACGGCCGCGCGCGAGGTGCGGGAGGAGACAGGCATTGACGCCGGCGCCCCCGGCTGCCGGCTGCGCGACTGGGGGCTGGAGAATGTTTACGCCATTTACCCGCAGTGGCAGCACCGCTACGCCCCTGGCGTGTGGCGGAACACCGAGCATGTCTTTGGCCTGCAGGTACCGCAGGGCACACCGGTGGTCTTGAATCCGCGCGAACATACGGCATATGCTTGGCTGAATTGGCGCGCGGCGGCGGATCGCTGTTTCTCGCCCTCGAATGCCGAGGCCATACTCTGGCTGCCCCGATTTGCTGCACGATGACTGCTTTTGCCATTTCAGAACTGCCTGCCGAGTATTCCGGCATCCTGCGCGTGGCCACCTACAACATCCACAAGGGTGTGCAGGGCCTGGGCCCTGCGCGCCGGCTGGAGATCCACAACCTGGGCCTGGCGGTGGAGCAGCTCGATGCCGACATCGTCTGCCTGCAGGAGGTGCGCCGGCTCAACCACAAAGAGGCGGCGTACTTTCGGCGCTGGCCGCGCGTGCCGCAGGCCGAGTACCTGGCGCCCGAAGGGTATGACGCGGTCTATCGCACCAATGCCTGGACACGCCATGGCGAGCATGGCAACGCGCTGCTGTCGCGCTGGCCGGTGATTGGCCATCAGCACGAAGATATTTCCGACCACCGCTTCGAGCAGCGCGGGCTGTTGCATGTCGAGGTGGAGGTGCAGGGCCGGCGCGTGCATGCCATCGTCGTGCACCTGGGGCTGATTCCGGGCAGCCGCGTGCGCCAGGTGGCCCAGCTGCAGCGCTTCATCGAGCGCGAAGTGCCCGCCGGCGCCCCGCTGGTCGTGGCCGGCGACTTCAACGACTGGGGCCTGCAGATCAAGCGCATGCTGGCGGGTTTTGGCCTGCACGAGTACGACGATGCGGCCCGCACCTTCACCTACCCGGCGCGCCTGCCCATCGTGCAGCTCGATCATGTCTATGTGCGTGGCCTCACGCCGCTGGGCCTGCAGGTACCGCGCGGACGCATCTGGTGGCGCATGTCGGACCACCTGCCGCTGATCGCCGAATTCCGGCTCTGACCGCACCCTATGGTCACCCCGACGCGCCCGACCAAGCCAGCCACAGACCACCAGATCCAGCTGCTCGAAGGGGCGCGGGAGTTCTTTCCGGCCCTGATCACCGAGATGGATGCGGCCCTGTCCGACATCCAGTTCGAGACCTATATCTTTGATTGCACCGGCACGGGCGCCGACGTGGCCGAGGCGCTGATGCGCGCCGCCGCGCGTGGCGTGCGCGTGCACCTGGTGGTCGATGGCGTGGGCACGGGCCGTCTGCCCGAGCCCTGGCGCACGCGATTGCGCTCGGCCGGCGTGCGCATCGAGGTGTATTCACCGCTGGGGCCGCTGGGCCTGCTGCTGCCCAGGCGCTGGCGGCGCCTGCACCGCAAGCTGTGCGTGATCGACGGCTGCGTGCTGTTCTGCGGTGGCATCAATGTGCTGGACGACTTTTACGACCCCAACCACGGGCCGTTGGCCGCGCCGCGCTTTGACTTTGCCGTGCGCGCCGTGGGCAGCCTGGTGCAGCATGCCAGCGACACCATGGAGCAGTTGTGGTGGCGCATGCGCGCTGTGAGTGATGTGCGCCACCGCCGCCTGTCGCTGGCGCTGGCCGACATGCGAGCGGCCAGCGCGGCGCGCCTGGCCATCAAGCGCGCACAAAGCCAGCGCCGCGGCATGCGTGCCGCCCTGCTGTTGCGCGACAACGTGTTGCACCGCACCAGCATAGAGCGCGCCTACCTGCGCGCCATCGCCCAGGCGCGGCGCGAGGTGATCATCGCCAACGCCTACTTCATGCCCGGCGGCAAGCTGCGCCGGGCCCTGATATTGGCCGCGCGCCGTGGCGTGCGCGTGCAGCTGCTGCTGCAGGGGCGCTACGAATATTTCATGCAATACCACGCCGCGCGCCCCGTCTACGGCGCGCTGCTGGCCGCGGGCGTGGAGATCTACGAATACGAGTCCAGCTTCCTGCACGCCAAGGTGGCCGTGGTGGACGCGCAGGGCCGGCGCGCCTGGGCCACGGTGGGTTCGAGCAACCTGGATCCGCTGTCGCTGCTGCTGGCGCGTGAGGCCAACGTGGTGGTGCGCGACGCGGCCTTTGCCCAGCAGCTGCATGCGCGCCTGGTGCGCGCGCGCGACGCGGGCGGGCGGCCGCTTGATCCGCACGAGTACGCGGCCCGCCCTTGGCGCGAGCGGGTGCTCGACCGCGTCGCCTTCGGCCTGATGCGCGCGGCGCTGTGGGTTACGGGCAATCGCTATTGAGCTATTGTTTACATAGCTGCCAGCGCTTGTTGGATAAGCGTTAGGGGCATAAATCAAGCATAAAACTGTGATCAGCATTCGCTGTTACCATGCCGCCATGTCTTCAGAACCTGTAGCACCCAGCAACGCCAGCACACCGGACGAGGGCCTGCCCGTTTCCGTCAAGATCCGCGAGCGCCTGGCCGCGGCGCGCCGGCGCTTTCATGCCAACGACAATATCGCCGAGTTCATACGGCCGGGCGAGCTCGAACAGCTGCTCGACGAGGTCGAGGCCAAGATGCAGGGCGTGCTCGACAGCATGGTCATAGACACGGCCGGTGACCACAACACGCAGAACACCGCGCGCCGCGTCGCCAAGATGTATTTGAACGAGGTCTTCAAGGGCCGCTACGTGCATCCGCCGGCGATCACCGAGTTTCCAAACGCCGAGCATTTGAACGAGCTGATGATCGTCGGCCCGATCACCGTGCGCAGCGCCTGCAGCCACCACTTCTGCCCCGTGATCGGCAAGATCTGGATCGGCGTGCTGCCCAACGAGCACACCAACGTCATCGGCCTGTCCAAGTACGCGCGCCTGGTGGACTGGGTCATGGGCCGGCCGCAGATCCAGGAGGAGGCCGTGGTGCAACTGGCCGACCTGATCATGGAGAAGACCCAGCCCGACGGCCTGGCCATCGTCATGGAGGCCAGCCACTTCTGCATGTCCTGGCGCGGCGTGCGCGAGATGGACAGCAAGATGCTCAACTCGGTGATGCGCGGCGTCTTCCTCACCAACTCCACGCTGCGCCGCGAATTTCTGGCGCTGATACCCGGAAGGAACTGACCATGCTGGTTCGCCTGCTCTACGTCAGCCGCGCGGTGGACACCTCGCCCGCGGCCATCGAGGCCATCCTCACGCAATCGCGCCAACACAACCCGGCCACCGGCATTACCGGCGTGCTGTGCTATGGCGGCGGCATCTTCCTGCAGGCCATAGAGGGCGGGCGCTCCGCGGTGAGCGAGCTCTACGGCCATATCCAGCGCGATGCGCGCCACAAGGACGTGGAGCTGCTGGCCTTCGAGGAAATCTGCGAGCGCCGATTCGGCGGCTGGACCATGGGCCATGTGAACCTGGCCAAGCTCAACCATTCCATCGTGCTCAAGTACTCCGAGAAGCCCGAGTTCGACCCCTATATGTCCTCGGGCAAGGTGTCGTTCGCGCTGCTCGAGGAGCTGATGGCCACGGCCAGCATCATCGGCCGGGCTTGAGGTGTGCAACCCCCTGAGCGGCTTGCGCCGCCTCCCCCTTCTCTCTACGCGCTGCGCGCTACGGGAAGGGGGACGCCGCCAGCGCGGCGGGGCGGCCCTTGCGCGGCGGCCCTGGCTCGGGTTGCGCCAGTTTCATGGGCCGCGGGCAGCGCACGGCATCATCTATAACTGAGACAAATCACATACTGAACGCCGCAGCCGGCCGCAAGGCGCTGCGGTTTCTTGCGTTTGCATGTCGCTCAACGCCTTTGCCCTGATCATCCTCGCCGGACTGATCCATGCCGTGTGGAACATCGCCGCCAAGAAGGCCGGTGGCGATGCGCGCTTTGCCTTCTTTACCGCCGTGCTGATGATGCTGGTCTGGGCGCCACTGGGCTGGTGGCTGGGGCGCTCGGCCGTGCCGCTGTGGGGCGCGCGCGAATGGGCCATCGTCGCCCTGAGCGGCGTGCTGCATGTGCTGTATTACGTGGTGCTGTTGCGCGGCTATCGCAAGGCCGATCTGACGGTGGTCTACCCGCTGGCGCGCGGCACCGGGCCGCTGGTGACGGCGCTGGTGGCCGTCACGCTGCTGGGCGAGCGGCTGTCGCTGACCGCCGTGCTGGGCATAGCCGGTGTGGTGGCCGGGGTGTTCCTGATTGCCGGCGGGCCCGGCCTGCTGCGCGCCGGGCGGGACGAGCAGGCGCGCCGGCTTGTCAGGAAGGGCATGCAGTACGGCGTGCTCACCGGCCTGTTCATCGCCAGCTACACGGTGGTCGATGGCTATGCGGTGAAGGTCATGCTGCTGTCTCCCATTCTGGTGGACTACATGGGTAACTTCGTGCGCGTGCTGGTGCTGGCGCCCGTGGCGCTGCGCAAACCCGCCGAGCTGGCGCCGCTGTGGGCCGCGCAGTGGCGCTTTGCGCTGCTGGTGGCCGCAGTTAGCCCCGTGGCTTATGTGCTGGTGCTGTTTGCCATGCAGAGCGCGCCCCTGTCCCATGTGGCGCCGGCGCGCGAGGTCTCCATGTTGTTCGCGGCCCTGCTGGGCGGCCATCTGCTGGGCGAGGGCGACCGCGCCGCGCGCATCGCCGGGGCGCTGCTGATTGCCTGCGGCGTGGTGGCGCTGGCGCTGGGTTGACCCGGGTTTACACCGGCCCGGTCAAGGCCAGATAGCTGCGCCTTGTCTCGGGCGAGACCGAGGCCAGCAGCTGGGCGTGTGGCGTCTGGTGGCGCGCCAGCATGCGCGCCGAGGCAACGGTCTTGGACTTGCAGAACCAGTGGCAGCTGTGCTGCATCAGCAGCAGCTCGGCCGTCATCGTGAAGGCGCGCTCGCGCGCTGCCAGATTGCCCTCGTTGCGCAGGGCGCGGCCCATGCCGGCGGCGTGGATGGCCAGCAGCTCGCGCATGTCGAACGTGGCGGCGGGCAACAGCTGGGTGGCAAAGGGCAGGCCCAGCGGCAGGCGGCTGACGCGCGCCAGTGCCGTGGGCACGCGGCGAAAGTCGTCCACGAAGCGCTCGAACTGCTCGACCAGCTGCGTCTCGCTCTCGGCCAGCAGGCTCAGCACCTGCTGGCGGCGCTCGTCGCCTTGCTCGCCCATGGCGCGCAGATAGCCCTGGGTGAGCTGCTCCATCAGGCGCTCGATCTGGTAGGGATGCAGGTGCCGGGCGAGCAGGGCGATGCGCCGGCGCTGCTGCTGGTGGTTGAGCACATAGGCGCCGGTGGCGCCCAGGGCCAGCAGAAGAAAGAAATCCATGGGCAAACTGAAGTGAAAGCGGGCGAAAGGGGGTGATTGTCGCCCGTCCGGTGTTGGCTGCCGTGGCAGGCGCAGCACAATGGCACCCATGCCTTCCATCGAAACCCTGATCGCCTTCTTTGGCGTGTCCGTGCTGCTGGCCCTCACCCCGGGGCCGGACAACATCTTCGTGCTGCTGCAGTCGGCGCAACGCGGCTGGCGTGCCGGCATGTGTGTGGTGTTGGGCCTGTGCCTGGGCCTGGTGGGGCACACGGCGGCCGTGGCCCTGGGGCTGGCGGCGGTGTTTGCAGCCTCCGGCATGGCGTTCACGGTGCTCAAGGTCGTGGGCGCGGCCTACCTGGCCTGGCTGGCCTGGGGCGCGCTGCGGGCGCCGGCCAGCGTGCACGAGGCGCCACCCGGCGGCGCTGCGGCGGCCGGCGGCAACGGCGGCGCCCTGCGCATGGTGGGGCGCGGCGTGGTGATGAACCTGACGAATCCCAAGGTGCTGGTGTTCTTCCTGGCCTTTCTGCCGCAGTTTGCCGACCCGGCGCAAGGCGGCATGGCGCGCCAGATCATGCTGCTGGGCCTGGTGTTCATGCTGGCGACGCTGCTGGTGTTTGGCGCCATTGCCTGCTTCTCGGGGGCGTTTGGCGCGCTGCTGCAGCGCTCGGCAAGGGCGCAGCGGCTGCTCAACCGTGTGGCCGGCCTGGTGTTTCTGGGCCTGGCGCTGCGGCTGGCCACGGCCCAGCGTTGATTCCTGATTTGATAGCTGTCAGCGCTTGATGGATAAGCGCTGTAGCCTGTTTTAATGCTCATTCTGGCGGCTGCGGCCAGGGCCGCTGCGGCCCGCGCAGTTGCTCGAAGGCGTGGGCGATCTGCAGCACGCCCAGGTCGTCAAAGCGCTGCCCGGCGATCTGCAGGCCTATGGGCAGGCCGGTGGCGCTGTAGCCGCAGTGGATGGAGGCGGCCGGCTGCTCCGACATGTTGAAGGGCACGGTGAAGGCGATGTGCTCCAGCGGCTGCAGCGGGTCGTTGGTGGGCGCGGGCAGCTCGGCGGCAAAGGCGGTGATGGGTGCCACGGGCGAGAGCACATAGTCGAACGGCGCGCAGGCGCGCACCGTGGCCAGGCGCGTGGCGTGGAACTGCGCGCCGGCCTCGAACACCTGCGCGCCATCGAAGGCAGCGGCGCTCTCGGCCCACTGGCGGATGAAGGGCAGCACCTTGTCCAGCTGCCCGGGCGCGAGCTGGCGCATATCGATGAGCGAGCGCATGCGCCAGAAATGGTCCATGCCGTCGAGCATCTGGCGCGTGAGAAAGGGGCGCATGGGCTCGACGATGGCGCCGGCCTGCTCGAACAGCCGGGCTGCGGCCGCCACGGCGGCGCGCACCTCGTCGTCCAGGCCCAGGCCGCAGCCGGCGTCCAGCAGCAGGCCCAGGCGCAGGCCGCGCAGGCGTTCCAGGCCGGGCGCCAGCCGCAGCCAATCGATGTCCTGCGGTGGCAGGCTCATGCTGTCGCGCGCGTCAGGCCTGCTCAGCACCTGCATCATCAGCGCCGCGTCCTGCACGGTGCGCGTCATCGGGCCGGCGGCGCGGCCGGTGTAGGGTGGGTCTATGGGGACGCGGCCCAGGCTGGGTTTCAGGCCAAAGATGCCGCACCAGCTGGCCGGCAGGCGGATGGAGCCGCCAATGTCGGTGCCCACATGCAGCGGGCCGTAGCCCGCGGCGGCGGCGGCGCCCGCGCCGGCGCTCGATCCGCCTGGGCCCTTGCTCAAATCCCAGGGGTTGCGCGCCAGCGCGTGAAAGCTCGACAGTCCCGAGGACAGCATGCCGTAGTCGGGCATGGTGGTCTTGGCGATCAGCACGGCCCCGGCTTCGCGCAGCCGCGCGGCGGGTGGGGCGTCGGCGCTGGCCGGCACCAGGGGCACGGCGGCCGTGCCCAGCGGCGTGGGGTCGCCGGCGGTGGCGATGTTGTCCTTGAGCGTGGCGGGCACGCCGTCCAGCAGGCCACAGGGCGCGCCGCGCAGCCAGCGTGCCTCGCTGGCGCGCGCCTGGGCCAGGGCGGCCTCGGGGCGCAGCAGCCAGGTGGCGGCCAGGTGCGGCTCCCAGCGGGTGATGTGCTCCAGCACATCACGCGCCACCTCCACGGGCGAGAACTGGCGTTGGCGGTAGCCGGCCAGCAGCTGGGCGGCGGACAGTTCGTGCAGCGCGCTCATGCCGGTCCTCATGCCCACGACAGCGCCGACAGGTCGTTGACGAAGACCGGCATGTCCTTCCACAGCCCGCGCAGGTTCTTGTTCGCCACCGTCACCCACTGCGGCTGGTACAGAAAGGCGTGCACCGCGTCCTCGGCCAGCAGGCGCTGGGCTTCGGCCAGCAGGCGTGCGCGGTCGGTGGCGCGCGCGGCGTTCTTGATCTGCTCGTACAGGGCGTTGAAGGGCACCGACTGGTAGCCCCAGTAGTAGTCGGGCTTGGCGTAGTTGCCCAGGTCGAAGGGCTCGACATGCGAGATCAGCGTCAGGTCGTAGTTCTTGCTGCCATAGGTGCCCGACAGCCACTGCGCCCATTCCACGTTCTGCAATTGGAGGTTGATGCCCACCCTGGCCAGCTGCGCGGCGATGACCTCGCCGCCCTGGCGCGCATAGGGCGCGGGCGGCAGGGTCATGGTGAGTGCCAAAGGCGTCTTCACGCCGGCTTCGACCAGCAGGCGCCTGGCCTTGTCTGGGTCGTAGGGGTTGATGCCCGTCGTGTCCACATAGCCGAAGGCGCCCGGCACATAGTGGCTGCCGATCGGAACGCCCAGGCCGTCGGCCGCGCCCTGGATGACGGCCTTGCGGTCTATGGCCGCGGCGATGGCGCTGCGCACGCGCCGGTCGCTCAAGGGCTTTCTCGCGTTGTTGATGGCCAGGATGGTCTTGGCGCGCGAGCCGCTGACGATGAGCTGAAAGCGCGGGTTGGCCTTGAACGGCGCCATGGCGCGCGGCGTGACGCGCGGGAAGGCATCCACGTCGCCGGCCAGCAGCGCCGCCACCTGGGCCGCCGGGTCGGGGATGAAGCGGAAGGTGGCGCGGCGCATCTTGATCTGCGCGGCCTGGCGCCACTCGCGCCAGGCGGTGAGCGTGAGCGAGGCGCCGCGGCGCCAGTCGGCCAGCTGGTAGGGGCCGGTGCCCACGGGCTTGGTGGAGTTGCTGTCGGCGCTCTTGGGCTCGACGATGATGGCCGTGGCCTGGCCCAGCAGGAACAGCAGGTCGGGCTCTATCTCCCGGTTGAGCAGCACCAGCGTGTGCTCGTCCACCACCTGGGTGGACAGGCCGGCGAACAGGCGCTTGTCCTTGTTGGTGCTCTTGTCGCCACCGGCGCGGTCGAAGGAGAACTTGACGGCCGCCGCGTTGCACGGCGCGCCGTTGTGAAAGCGGGCGTCACGGCGCAGGCGGAAGGTGTAGCTCTTCAGGTCGGGCGAGACCTCCCAGCTCTCGGCCAGCAGGGGCGCGACGCTGCCGTCGGGGCGGATCTTGGTCAGCGTCTCGTAGAGGTTGTAGAGCGTGACCTCGGCGATCGATGAGGCCGCGCCGGCCGTGGGATCGAGCCCCGGTGGCTCCAGCACCAGCGCCAGGGTGACGCTGTCCTTGCGGCCCTGGGCCAGTGCCGGCAGCGGCGTGGCCAGCGCGGCCAGGGCGCCGGAGGCGAGGGCGGTGCGGCGGGTGAACATGTGGGCAATCTCCTTGATTGAAGGGCGGCTCTTTGTACTACAGCAAGTCCATGCGCGGCACGGCCGCCACCAGGGCCTGGGTATAGGGGTGCCGCGGCTGGGTGAACAGCGCCTGGGGCGCGCCGCGCTCCACTACCTGGCCCTGGTACAGCACCAGCACTTCGTCGCACAGCTGCTGCACCACCGCCAGGTCGTGGCTGATCAGCAGATAGCTCACGCCATGGCGCTCCTGCAGATCCTGCAGCAAATTCAATACCTGGGCCTGCACCGAGACGTCGAGCGCGCTCACCGGCTCGTCGGCGACGATCAGGCGCGGGCGCGTGATCAGGGCGCGGGCGATGGCGATGCGCTGGCGCTGGCCGCCGGAAAATTCATGCGGGTACTTGTGCGCGTCGCCCGCGCGCAGGCCGACCTGGGCCAGCACCTCGGCGGCGCGCTCGCGCAGCTCGGCCTTTGTGGCGTTGGCCAGCGCCTGCAGCGGCTCGGTGACTATGGTCTCCACCGTCTGGCGCGGGTCCAGCGAGCCGTAGGGGTCCTGAAACACCATCTGCAGGTCGCGCCGCGCGGCACGCAGTTCGCACGCGGTCAGGCGGTGCAGGTCGCGGCCCAGCAGCTCCACGCTGCCGGCGCTGGGCGTGTCGAGCGCCATCACCAGCCGCGCCAGCGTGGACTTGCCCGAGCCCGACTCGCCCACCACGCCCAGGCTGCGCCCGGCGTGGATGTCAAGGCTCACGCCGCGCAGCGCGTGCACCTGGGGGCGCGGCCCTAGCAGACTGGTGCGCGGCAGCGGGTAGTCGCGCCGCAGGTCTTGCACGCGCAGCAGCGGACTATTTGAGTCATTTTGGCCTGTAGCGCGCGTGGATATTGCGCCAACAGCTATTGATTTTGTGGTGCTCATGGCTCCCCCAGGCGTATGCAGCGCGCCTCATGGCCCGCGCCCAGGGCCACGGCCGGGGGCAGGGCGGCGTGGCAAGCGTCCAGGGTGCGCGGGCAGCGCCCGGCAAACGGGCAGCCCGCGGGCAGGTCGGCCAGATCGGGCACGCTGCCGGCGATGGTCGGCAGGCGCTCGCCGGCCACGCGCGCCGTGCCCAGCCGGGGACGGGCGGCGAACAGGCCCTGGGTGTAGGGGTGGGCCATTGCGCCAAAAACGGCGCGCGTGGGGCCGGACTCGACGACGGTGCCGCCGTACATCACCAGCGTGCGCGCCACGCTCTGCGCGATCACGCCCAGGTCGTGCGAGATCAATATCAGTGCCATGCCGCGCTCGGCCACCAGGCCGGCGAGCAGCTCCAGGATCTGGCGCTGCACGGTCACGTCCAGCGCTGTCGTGGGCTCGTCGGCGATGAGTAGGTCGGGCCCGCAGGCCAGCGCCATGGCGATGGTGATGCGCTGGCGCTGCCCGCCCGAGAACTGGTGCGGGTAGGCGTCCAGGCGCTCGGCCGCCCGGGCAATGCCCACGCGCTCCAGCAGCTCCATGGCCTGGGTGCGCGCCTGCCTGGCCGACAGGCCCTGGTGCAGGCGCAGCGGCTCCGCCACCTGGCGGCCAATGCTGTGCACGGGGTTGAGCGCGCTCATCGGCTCCTGAAACACCATGGCCATGCGGTTGCCGCGCAGCTGGCACAGCGTCTTGTCGGGCATGGCCAGCAGCTCCTGGCCGTCAAAGCGGATGCTGCCCCGCACGCTGGCGCCATCGGGCAGCAGGCCCATCAGGGCCAGTGCGGTGAGGGATTTGCCGCAGCCCGATTCGCCTATCAGCCCCACGGTCTCGCCGCGCGCCAGCGTGAAACCCAGGTCATGCACGGCGCGCACCGCGCCGCGCTGTGTTTGCAGGGTGATGGCGAGGTTTTGCACCTCTAGCAGTGGTGTTGCGCTGGCCATCATCTTTGTCGCGCCAGGCGCGGGTCCAGCAGGTCGCGCAGGCCGTCGCCCAGCAGGTTCAGGCCGAGCACGGCCAGCGCAATCGCCACACCCGGCCACAAGGCCAGCAGCGGCGCCTGAAACATCAGCGTCTGGGCCTCGGCCAGCATGCGCCCCCAGGACGGCTGGGGCGGCTGCGTGCCCAGGCCCAGGTACGAAAGTGCCGCCTCGGCGAGGATGGCCAGCGCGAACTGGATCGTGGCCTGCACGATCAGCACCGAGGCGATGTTGGGCAGCACATGCTCGAGCGTGATGCGCCACGGCCCCTTGCCGCAGGCGCGCGCCGCCAATATGTAGTCGCGCGCCCAGACGGCCCGGGCCGAGGCGCGCGTGACGCGCGCGAACGTCGGTATGTAGAAGATGCCGATGGCGATGATGGCGTTGACGATGCCCGGGCCGAACACGGCCGTGAGCATGATGGCCAGCAGCAGGGCTGGAAAGGCAAAGGTGAAGTCTGCCAGGCGCATGATGGCCTCCTCCACCCAGCCGCCGCGCGCGGCCGACAGCAGGCCCAGCGCCGCGCCCAGTGACAGGCCTATGCCCACGGCGATCACGCCGACCAGGATGGAGCTGCGCGCGCCCACCAGCAGCAGCGAGGTGATGTCGCGGCCGTAGGCGTCGGTGCCCAGCCAGTGCGCGGCGCCGGGCGGCTGCAGGGTTGCGTCCATGGCCATGTCGTAGGGCGGCCAGGGCGTCCAGACCAGGGACAGGGCGGCGGCGGCCAGCAGCAGCGCCGTCAGCAGCGCGCCGATCACGAAGCTGCGCTGACGCAGCGCGCGGTGCCAGAAGCCGGGCAGGAGGGCGGTGCTCACAGTCCGTGAACCTTCACGCGCGGGTCTATGGCCGCGTAGAGCAGATCGACGACGAAGTTGACCAGCACCACCATGGCCGCCAGCAGCATCACGCAGTTGCGCACCACCACCAGGTCGCGGTTGGCAATCGACTGGAAGATCAGCCGCCCCAGGCCGGGCAGGTAGAACACGTTCTCGACCACGATGGTGCCGGCCAGCAGGTTGGCGAACTGCAGGCCCATCACCGTGACCACGGGGATCATGGCGTTGCGCAGCACATGGCGCCACAGGGCCGCGCGCCGGGACAGGCCCTTGGCGCGCGCGGTGCGCACG
The DNA here is from genome assembly GCF_033100095.1 of Diaphorobacter limosus. Taxonomy (NCBI): domain Bacteria; kingdom Pseudomonadati; phylum Pseudomonadota; class Betaproteobacteria; order Burkholderiales; family Comamonadaceae; genus Diaphorobacter; species Diaphorobacter limosus. The sequence goes on from NZ_CP136921.1 coordinate 3,629,795, forward strand.
AAGTCCTCGCGCAGCACGTCGAGCACGGCCGAGCGCGTGATGCGCGCCAGGATCGCCGCCTGCACCACCGCCAGCGCCACGGCCGGCAGCAGCAGGGCCTGCAGCGCCGGCAGCACGCCGCCGCCGGCCTCTTCGGTCCAGCCCGGAAAGCCGCCGGCCGAGAACCACTGCAGCTGCACCGAGAACAGCAGGATCAGCAGGATGGCGAACCAGAAGTTGGGAATGGCAATGCCGATCTGCGCCAGGCCCATCACGCCCCAGTCGCCCAGGCGGCCGTGGCGCGCGGCCGCGTACAGGCCGGCGGCCAGGGCCAGGGCGCAGGTGATGGCCATGGCCAGCAGGGCCAGCGGAATGGTCAGCTGCAGGCGCTCGACGATGAGATCGAACACCGGCGCGCCGTAGGCGTGGCTCTCGCCCAGGCTGCCGGTCAGCAGGCCGGCGATCCACTGGCCGTAACGCGTGAGGGCCGGCTGATCCAGCCCCAGTTGCGCGGCCAGGGCGGCCACGGCCTCGGGCGCGGCGTCGGGGCCCAGCAGCACCTGGGCGGCGTTGCCGGGCAGCACCTCCAGCACCCAGAAGACCACGGCCGAGGCGCCCAACAGCGTGGCGATCAGGGTCAGCAGGCGTTGCAGGACGAACCAGGTCATATGATGGAAATGTGGCTGCAGGGCCCGTCTATCATGCGCTTGTAGCTATGAAAAACATAGTTAAACGGCGCCGTCGGGTGCGGCGGAGGGCCGGGGTGGCTTGGGGCGCGGCGGCTTGGTGGTGTGCACCAGCAGCGTGGCCTTGTCCATGTCGCCGGCCAGCATGGTGGGGTAGGCCTTGAGCGAATGGGCGATGCTGTCCTCGATCAGCTGGCGTTGATCGGGCGCGGGCTTTTTCAGCACCCAGTGGATCACCTCGCCCTTGACGCCCGGGTGGCCTATGCCGATGCGCAGGCGCCAGTAGTCGCTGCTGCCCAGCTGGGCGTGGATGTCGCGCAGGCCGTTGTGGCCGGCGTGGCTGCCGCCGCGCTTGAGCTTGGCCTGGCCGGGTGACAAGTCCAGCTCGTCATGGACGACGAGGATCTCCTCGGGCTGGATCTTGAAGAAGCGCGCCAGCGCCGCCACCGACTTGCCCGACAGGTTCATGAAGGTCTGCGGCTGCAGCAGCCAGACGCTGTGGCCGGCGATGCTGGTGCGCGCCATCAGGCCGTGGTAGGCGCGCTCGGGCACCAGCGTCAGCTTCAGCTCGCGCGCCAGTGCATCTATCCACCAAAAGCCGGCGTTGTGGCGCGTGGCCTCGTATTCCGGGCCAGGGTTGCCCAGGCCCACAAACAGTTTGATCATGGCTGCGATTATCTGGTGCCCACAAATGCCAACGGCCCACGCGAGGTGGGCCGTTGTGCAAGCCAGCCGCCTGCACTGCAGGCGGTGCGCAAGAAGTGATTACTTCTTGCCCTTCTTGGCGGGAGCCGCTGCCGGTGCGGCGGCGGCCGCTTCGACCACCACTTCGGGCAGCTTGATGGACACCAGGGCGGGGTTCTTGTTCGAGCCACGCACCACCAGCTGCACGCCATGGGGCACCTTCAGCGATTGCAGGCCCAGAACCGACTTGGAGGTCAGAGCGCTCAGGTCCACGGTCAGGAACTCGGGCAGCTGCGAGGGCATGCACATCACGTCCACTTCGTGGATCAACTGGGTGACGGTGCAGCCTTCAACCTTCACGGCCTGCGAGCCTTCCAGGCCTTCGTAGTGCAGCGGCACCTTCAGGTGCACGCGGGTCTTCTCGTCCACGCGCTGGAAGTCCACATGCAGCACCTGCTGCTTGAAGGGGTGGTACTGCACGTCACGCAGCAGCACCTTGCTGGTCTGGCCGTTGAGTTCCATGTCCAGGATGCTGGAGTGGAAGGCTTCCTTCTTCAGGGCGTGCCACAGGGCGTTGTGATCGATCTCGATCATCTGGGGTTCGGCGGCGCCACCGTAGACGATGCCGGGGGCCTTGCCGGAAATGCGCAGACGGCGGCTCGCACCCGTACCTTGCTTGGCGCGCTCAAAAGCGACGAATTGCATGTTGCTAACTCCTGATGGGGCCAGCCGCGACCAGCGGGCCCACTGTTGAAAAAGACCCCATGCCCGACGGACATGAGGCCTGCTTGGTGTTCCCGGATCAGTCCGAGAACAGGCTCGATACCGACTCGCCCGTGGAAATGCGCTGAATCGTCTCGGCGATCAGCGGCGCCACGGAGAGCTGGCGAATCTTGCTGCACCCCTTGGCGTTGTCGCTCAAGGGGATGGTGTTGGTGACGACCACCTCGTCCAGCGCCGCGCCGTTGGTGATGCGATCGATGGCCGGGCCGGAGAAGATGGGGTGCGTGCAATAGGCGTACACGTTGTTGGCGCCGCGTTCCTTGAGCACCTCGGCCGCTTTCACCAGCGTGCCGGCGGTGTCGATCATGTCGTCCATGATCACGCAGTTGCGGCCTTCGATGTCGCCGATGACATGCATGACCTCGGACACATTCGCCTTGGGGCGGCGCTTGTCGATGATGGCCAGGTCGCAGCCAAGCTGCTTGGCCAGCGCGCGCGCGCGCACCACGCCACCGACGTCGGGGCTGACGACCATCAGGTTCTCGTACTTCTTCTGGTTCAGGTCGCCCAGCAGCACCGGCGAGGCGTAGATGTTGTCCACGGGAATGTCGAAGAAACCCTGGATCTGGTCGGCGTGCAAGTCCATGGTCAGCACCCGGGCCACGCCCACGGCCTGCAGCATGTTGGCCACCACCTTGGCCGAGATGGGCACGCGCGTGGAGCGCGGACGGCGGTCCTGGCGGGCATAGCCAAAATAGGGAATCACGGCGGTGATGCGTTCGGCCGAGGCGCGCTTGAGCGCATCGACCATGATCAGCAGCTCCATCAGGTTTTCGTTGGTCGGCGCGCAGGTCGGCTGGACCACGAAAACATCGCGTGCGCGCACGCTTTGCTTGATCTCGACCGTGACCTCACCGTCGGAAAAACGCCCGACATCGACAGCACCCAATGTGGTGCCGAGGTGCTTGGCGATTTCGGCGGCCAAAGCGGAATTGGCGTTGCCCGTGAACACCACGAAATCTTGGGAGTTGGTTTGCATGAGTGACTCAGCAGTCTGAATGAATATCCAGCGCGGGCAATGGGTTTTGGCAGGGGAGGAAGGATTCGAACCCTCGCATGCCGGAATCAAAATCCGGTGCCTTAACCGACTTGGCTACTCCCCTACACAGGTCGATTGCCGTGGGGCAATCAACCCTTGATCTCTCCATCTGAAGCCCATTCCGTCAACGGATGAAGCCGCATATTATTGCACATTTTGACTTGCCATGTTGGCGGCGCGTCCTGCAAATCAACCGACTGTGCAATTGGTGCAAACACCGCGCTTCCAGAACCGGTCATGCGCCCTTGTAAGCCCTTGGATGCCAGCCAGTCAATGGCCTGGCCAATCTCGGGGCACAGAGTTTGCGCTACCGGCTGCAAGGCGTTGCTACCAAACTGGTAGTGTGCTGCAGCAAAGCCTTGAATTGTAGCAGAAGCGCAATCGCGTTTTAGCAGTGGATGCGAAAAAATGGCCTTGGTCTCCAGCCCGGCCGCGGGCTTGACGACTGCGAAGCGCGCGCCTGGCAAGGCGTGCTCCAGTTCAAGGGGGGCAATGATGTCGCCTATACCCTCCACCCAGGCGTTGCCGCCGCACAGAAAGAAGGGCACGTCCGCGCCCAGCGTCAGGCCTATGGCCTGCAACTGGCTGCGCGGCAGTTGCAGCTTCCACAGGCGGTTGAGTGCCAGCAGCGTGCTGGCCGCGTCCGACGAGCCGCCGCCCAGCCCGGCCTGGGCCGGCACGCGTTTGTGCACGCCGATATGCGCGCCCAGGCGGCAGCCGGTGGCAGCCTGTAGCGCGCGTGCCGCGCGCAGCACCAAGTCGTCAGGCGGCAGGGGTTGTGTGAGGTCCTCGCGCGTGACGCCGCCGTCCTGGCGCAAATCGAAATGCAGGGTGTCGCACCAGTCGATGAGCATGAACACCGATTGCAGCAGGTGATAGCCATCGGGCCGCCTGCCGGTGATGTGCAGAAACAGATTCAGCTTGGCCGGTGCCGGCACGTCGTACAGGGCTTGCATGCGGAGGGCAGGTGTTCAAAGACTCAGGATCACGCGCAGCACGGCCTGCGGCGCGGGCTGGTGGCGCGTGGCGGTCAGGCGGCCCTTGTCCAGTGCGCTCAAGTCCGCCTGCCAGCCGGCAGCCTGCACTGGTTCGCCCTTGAGCCAGCCAAACAGCGCGGCGATGGGCAGTTCGCTGCCCGTCAGCGCCTGCACCAGGGTCTGCAGCGAGGCGGATTGCCGTTGCTCGCCGCCATTGTTGAGAATGGCGCGACCAGGCGTCCATTGCAGCTCGGCGATGATGTTGCCCAGCGGGTTGAACAGGGTCAGCGCTCCCGCATCGGGACTGCCCTGGAGTTCAAAGCCGGCGCTGAATGACTGTGCGCTGGCGTCCTCGATCTGCAGGGCCAGGCGCCCGCTCCAGTGGTCGGCCGCGCCGCTGGCAGGGCGGGGCGGCTGGGCGCAGGCGCCGAGCAGTGCGGCGCCCAGTGCGGCGAGCAGCAGCCGGCCGCGTTGCGGGCGTTCGCTGACGGCTCCTGGCAAGGTCAAGGCTGCGCTCCCAGGCGCTTGAGCGTGTCCTTGAGCGTGCTGTTGTCCTGGTTGATGCGCAGACCCTCGCGCCAGATGGCCAGGGCGCGCTCGCGCTGGCCCAGGCTCCACAGCACCTCGCCCAGGTGGGCGGCGATCTCCACGTCCTGCTGTCTCTTGAAGGCGCGCTCCAGAATGGCCAGCGCCTCCTTGCGGTTGCCCAGGCGAAACTCCACCCAGCCCAGGCTGTCGGTGATGAAGGGATCTTCGGGTGCGTATTCCAGGGCCTTCATGATCAGCGTCCTGGCTTCCTGCAGTCGCACGCCGCGATCGGCAAGCGAAAACCCAAGGGCGTTGAGTGCATGGTGGTAGTCCGGCTTGCGCGCGATGATGCTGCGCAGCAGCCGCTCCATCTCCTGGGGCTTGCCGGCCTTGTCGGCCAGCATGGCCTGGTCATAAACCAGGTCGTTGTCCTGCGGCGCCATGGCCACAACCTTGGCCTGCAGTTCATAGGCCTGCTGGTACTCGCCCACTTCGCGCAGCAGCTGCACCTCGGCCTGCAGCTTCAGGCGCTCGTCGTCGGCGCCCTTGGCGGGCGTGGCGCGGATCAGGGCGCGCGCCTCGGCCAGGCGGCCCTGGCGCGCCAGCAGCGTGGCGCGCCGGCCCTGCACGGGCAGGCGCTCGGCCGCATCCTCGATGCGGTTCAGCCAGCTTTCGGCAAGCGCAAAGTTGCCGCGCTTTTCGGCGATCTGGGCCTGCAGCAGGTAGGACTGGGTCAGGGCGTGTTTGCGTTGCTCGCTGGCTGGCAGCCCGTCCTGCAGCCTGGTGAACTGCTGCACGGCAGACTCGGCCTCGGCCAGGCGGCCGGTCTGCAGATCCAGCGTGGCCTGGATGAGCCAGGCCTCGGCCATGTCGGGATGCTCGCGCGTGACGGCCTGGACCTGGGCCTGGGCGTCGCTCAGGCGCTGCGACTCGAGCAGCATGCGCGCATAGGCCAGGCGCACCTCGGGCAGGGGTTTGCCTGTCAGGTAGCGCGACAGCAGGGGCTCGGCCTCTGCGACGCCGGCCTCCATCAGCTGCAGCGCCAGCATGGCCGCGCCTTCGTCGTTGGCGTCCAGTGCCAGCGCATTGCCGGTGGCCTCCAGTGTGCGGGCCTTGTCATCCGCGGCGAAATACATGCGCCCGATGGCGACCCAGGCGGCCGGCCCGGCGGCTGGATGACTCAGCTCGTCCTCCAGGGCCTGGCGCACCACGCGTGCGGCCAGCGCCTTGTCGCTGGCGCGCGCATACAGCAGGGGCAGGGCGCGGATGTTGGCGATCCGGTCGCGCGTCGGGGCGTTGGCCAGCTCCTGGCGCAATGGCGCGGCACTTTCGCCTATGCGGTTGAGTGCCACCAGGATGCGCAGCAGGTAGCGATTGGCCTCGCGCGACTGCGGCAGCGCCTGTTGCCAGGCACGGGCCGCGGCCAGGGCAGATTCGCCCGAGCGTGCCTGCAGCGCGATCTCGGTGGCGCGGCGGTACAGCCGGCCATCGCGGCTGCGCCGGGCAGCGTCCAGTATCAGGTTGTAGCCCGTGCCGGGGTCGCCCGAGCTGGCCGTCATCTCACCGAGCAGCAGCTCGTAAAACAGCTCTGCCGTGAGGGCGGCGTTGGCGTCGTCGCTGTCCTCTTCTTCGGATTCTGGCGTGGCGTGGGCCTGGGTCTGGGCCAGTGCCGGCCATGTGGCTGCCGCGGTCGCAAGAACGAAGGCGGCAAACCTGAAACGCTGTAGTAGCTCCATCGGCCCATAATAATCCATGGGTCTGGGACTTTTTTGAACGCCAACAAGCATGCCTGAGCTACCCGAGGTCGAGGTCACAAGGCGCAGTTTTGCCGACGCGATTGCGGGGGCAACGATAGCTGCGCTGGTGTTGGGCAAGCCGCTGCGCTGGCCCCTGGGGGTGGAGCCGCAGGCCCTGGTGGGGCAGCGCGTTGTGGCGGTGCGCCGGCGCGGCAAGTATCTGCTGCTGGATCTGCAGGACGGGCTGTTGCTGATCCACCTGGGCATGTCGGGCAGCCTGCGCTTTGCAAGCGGCCTGCCGCAGCGGGGGCCGCACGACCATTTCGACATGGAGACCGATCGCGGCACCCTGCGGCTGCATGACCCGCGCCGCTTTGGCGCGGTGGTCTGGGCCGCGAGCGAAGAGCATCCGCATGCGCGCAAGCTGCTCGCGGGCCTGGGAGTGGAGCCCCTGGGCGAAGACTTTGACTTCGCCGCCTTTCATGCCGGGCTGCGTGCCAGCCGCATGCCCATCAAGCAGCTGCTGCTGGCGGGCAGGCTGGTCGTGGGGGTGGGCAATATCTATACGTCGGAGGTGCTGTTCCTGGCCGGCATCCGGCCGACGACGCGCGCCAGCAGCATAGGGCCGCAGCGCGCGCGGCGCCTGCATGGCGCCATTCGCGAGGTGCTGGCGCAGGCCGTGCAGCTGGGCGGCAGCACGCTGCGGGATTTTTCCAGCGCCGACGGCAGCGCCGGGCATTTCCAGCTGCAGGCCCATGTCTACGGGCGCGAAGGCCAGCCGTGCAGGCTGTGCGCAACCCCTGTGCGCATGTTGCGCCAGGGTCAGCGCAGCAGCTATTTTTGCCCGCGTTGCCAGCGTCCTTAAGGCGTCGCCAACAGCCTGCGGCCATGGGGCGCGGTGCTATATTGCACCTTCCCGCCCCCGAGTGGGCGCTCGCATTGACGCATGGATACCCGGGAGCAACGTGGGGCCCTCATTCAACCAACGCTTTGATCAGCATGGCACCTGGCGGCGCATGTTTGCGCACCAGCTGGCGCAGCTGGGGCAGTGGATGGGCGCGAACGATCTGTTGGATGCCGGGGTGCAGGAGCGCCTTGAGCGCCTGGAGCAGCAGGTGCGCAGCGACAAGGTCACCGTGGCCTTCGTGGGCGAGTTCTCGCGCGGCAAGTCCGAGCTCATCAATGCCATCTTTTTTGCCGGCTACGGGCGGCGCATCATGCCGGCGAGCGCCGGGCGCACCACCATGTGTCCCACCGAGCTGGGCTATGACGGCGCCATCGAGCCCTGCCTGCGCCTGCTGCCCATAGAGACACGCCTGCAGGCGTCCGGGGTGGCCGAGTGGCGCCTCAGGCCCGGCAGCTGGGTCAGGCTGGCGTTGAACATGGATGATCCAGAGCAGATGGCCAGGACACTGGAGAAACTGTCCGAGATGCGCAGCGTGCCGCTGCAGGAGGCCCGCGCGCTGGGTTTCTGGAGCGACGAGGCGGACGGAGCCGGCCTGACGCCTGATGCCGACGGCATGGTGCAGGTGCCGGCGTGGCGCCACGCCATCGTCAACCTGCCGCATCCGCTGCTCAAGCAGGGACTGGTGATTCTGGATACGCCGGGCCTGAACGCCGTCGGAGCCGAGCCCGAGCTGACCATCAACCTGATTCCGCAAGCGCATGCGGTGGTCTTCATCCTGGCCGCGGACACGGGCGTCACGCGCTCTGACCTGGCCATCTGGCGCGAACACCTGGGCGCCGCCGAGGATGCGGTGGACGCGCGGCTGATGGTGCTCAACAAGATCGACACCTTGTGGGATGAGTTGACCCCGCAGGAACAGGTGCAGGCACAGATCGAGCGCCAATGCGCCGGCGCCGCGCAGTTGCTGGGCGTGCAGCCGGATCAGGTCGTGGCGGTGTCGGCGCAAAAGGGCTTGCTGGCCAAGATCCGCTGCGATGACGATCTGTTGCAGGCCAGTGGCCTGCCGCAGCTGGAGGTGATCCTGGGCACGGGCATCATGGGCCGGCGCCAGGCCATCCTGCGCGCCACGGTGGGCAGCGGCGTGGCCAGCCTGGAGGCCGAGATACGGCGCCTGCTCCATTTCCGCCGGCGCGACCTTGACGAGCAGATGCTGGAGCTGCGCAGCCTGCGCGGCAAGAATGCTTCGGTGATCGATGCCATGCGTGGCCGCATCGAGGTCGAGCAGCAGGAGTTCGAGGCCAGCACGACCAAGATCCAGGCCGTGCGCGCCGTGCACATGAAGATGCTGCGCGATTTGTTCCAGCGGCTGGGGCCGCGCGGGCTCAGGGTGCACCTGGCGGCGCTGGCCGAGGCATTGCAGCACCCGGGCCTGAAGCTGGGCGTGCGCAAGGTGTATGGCGAGGCCTTTGACCAGGTGCGCGGCGCCATCGATGCGGCCCAGGCCGCGGGCGGCGAAATCCAGGCCATGCTTGGCGGCACTTTCCGCCAGCTGAACACCGATTTCGGTTTCTCGCTGCAGGTGCCGCAGGCGCCCACCCTGGCGGCCCATATACGGGAGATCACGGCCATAGAGCGGCGCCACCTGCAGTACATAGGCCTGGCCAGCACGCTGCGCCTGGCACAGCCAGAGCATGGGCCGCGCCTGCTGCACGCCCTGACTCAACGCCTGCGCACGGTGTTCGAGGCCGTGGCCAATGAGCTGGAGCTGTGGAGCAACTCGGCCAGCTCCCAGCTGGAGGCCCAGATGCGTGAGCGCAGGCACAGCTTTGCGCGGCGCATCGAGGCCGTGAACCGCATCCAGGATGCAGCCAGCGGCCTGATGGAGCGTATTGCGGAGATCGAGGACGCCGAGCGCAACCTGGCGGTGCTGGAGCAGCGCCTGCTCGAGCTCACCGCGCAGCTGGCGCCGCAAGCGCTTGTCGATGAAGCTGCTGCGGCCCCGGACATGGCCCAGCCACAGACCGAGCCCCTGCCTTTGACGCGCGTGGCGACGGCATGAGCGGCGCACCGGTGGAGATCGCAGCGCAGGTCGTGCGCTGGCAGGCAGAGCATGGGCGCAACCAGCTGCCCTGGCAGAACACGCGCGACGCCTACCGCGTGTGGCTGTCCGAAATCATGCTGCAGCAGACCCAGGTGGTGACGGTGCTGGAGTACTACGCGCGCTTTCTGGCGCGCTTTCCCGATGTGCGGCAGCTGGCGGCCGCGCCGCAGGACGAGGTGCTGGCGCTGTGGAGTGGCCTGGGCTACTACAGCCGCGCGCGCAACCTGCACCGCTGCGCGCAGATCGTGGTCGCCGAGCATGGCGGCGAGTTTCCGCGCACGGTCCATGAGCTGGCCGCGCTGCCGGGCATTGGCCGCTCCACCGCCGGCGCCATTGCCGCGTTCTGCTATGGCGTGCGTGCCCCGATACTCGACGCCAATGTGCGCCGCGTGCTTACCCGTGTGCTCGGCTTCGGTGCCGATCTGGCCGAGGCCAGGAACGAGCGCGCCCTGTGGAGCCTGGCCGAGGCGCTGTTGCCCAATACCGATCTGGCCAGCACCATGCCGCGCTACACCCAGGGGTTGATGGATCTGGGCGCCGGCATCTGCCTGCCCAGAAGCCCTTGCTGCATGCTGTGCCCGCTGCAGCCGGTCTGCGTGGCCGGGCGCGCTGGCGATGCCGAGCGCTACCCGGTGCGCACGCGCAAGCTCAAGCGCCGGGCCGAGGCCTGGTGGCTGCTGCTGCGCCAGGATGGGGCCGGCCGCCTGTGGCTGGAGCGGCGCGCGTCCGCCGGCATCTGGGCCGGGTTGTACTGCCCGCCGGTCTATGCCAGCCGGCGTGATCTGGAGGAGGCGCTGATGCCAGAGGTTCTGCCCGAAGTGCAGGATCTGCCCGCCTTCACCCATGTGCTCACGCACCGTGATCTGCATCTGCACCCGGTGCTGGTGCGGGGCGGCGCGGCCGGCCTGGCAGGGCATTGCCGCGACACATCGGCGGCCGACTGGTTTGCCCCTGGCCAGTGGCAGGCCCTGGGCCTGCCGGCGCCGGTGCGCAAGCTGCTGGCTGCGCTGTAGATGGAGTTGCTATTAAAATTATAGCTGTTTGCGCCTGTTCCATGGGGAATTGGAGATGCCAAGTGCATCAAATCGTTTAATGCAAGGCGCTAGCAGCTATAAATTACGTAGCGCTATGCCGAATCCCATCGAGCTCGCGGTGCCGGCACAGCGTGCTCCAGTGACTGGCAAACTGTGCGCTCAGCTGCTCCGCCAGGTACACGGAGCGGTGCTGTCCGCCCGTGCAGCCTATGGCCACGGTGACGTAGCTGCGGTGGTTTTGCGCCAGCGCATCCAGCCAGTGCTCCAGAAACTGGCTGATGTCGGACTGCATCCGCTCCACCTCGGGTTGCTGGCGCAGGTATTCGGCTACCGGCGCGTCCCTGCCGGTGAGGGCGCGCAGCGTCGGTTCGTAATGCGGGTTGGGCAGCATGCGCACGTCAAACACATAGTCCGAGTCGAACGGTACGCCGTGCTTGAAGGCAAAGGACTCGAACACCAGCGTCAGCTGGCCCGGCTTGACAGCCAGCAGTTCCTTGACGTAGGTCAGTAGCTGCGCCGGGCGCAGCACGCTGGTGTCTATGACGTAGGACTGCTCGCGCAGCTCGGCCAGCAGCTGGCGCTCCAGCTCTATGGTCTGCACCAGCGCAAGCCGGGTTTCCGGCAGCTCGTGCTGTGACAACGGGTGGCGCCGGCGCGTCTCGGAAAAGCGCCGCACCAGGGTGCCGGTGCTCGCGTCCAGGAACAGCGAGCGCACCTGCACGCCGGTCTCGCGCAGCCGGTTGAGCTGCTGCGGCACCAGCGGCAGGGCGGTGGCGCTGCGCACGTCCATGGCCACGGCCACGCGCTGGCTGCGGTGCGAATGCTCCAGCGCGACGAAGGACGCCAGCAGCTCCGGCGGCAGGTTGTCCACGCAGTAGTAGCCGGAGTCCTCCAGCGCGCGCAGCGCCAGGGACTTGCCCGATCCGGACATGCCGGTGATGACGACGATTTCCAGTGACATGGTTCAACCCGTGGTGGTGGCTGGGCGTGCGCCGGCCAGCATTTCGCGGGCATGCGCCATGGTGGTGGGGGACTGCTGCTGGCCGCCCAGCATGCGGGCGATTTCGGCCACGCGCTCATCGGCGTCGGCGACGGCCACGGCGCTGGTCGTGCCGGCGGCACTGCGCTGCTTGGAGACCACCAGATGCCGATCGGCACAGGCCGCCACCTGGGGCAGGTGGGTCACGGCCAGCACCTGGCGCGCGCGCCCGAGCTGCTGCATCAGCCGGCCCACGGTCTCGGCCACGGCGCCGCCCACGCCCGAATCGACCTCGTCAAAGATCAGCGTGGGCGCCTCGCCCAGCTCGCTGGTGGTGACCGAGATGGCCAGCGCGATGCGCGAAAGCTCGCCGCCCGAGGCCACCTTGCCCACGGGGCGCGGCGTCATGCCGGGGTGGCCGGCGACCAGAAAGGCGACCTGATCCATGCCCTGCGGGCCGGGCTCGGCCGCCTTGTCCACCTGCACCTCGAAGCGCCCGCCGGTCATGCCCAGGCCCTGCATGGCCTGGGTGATGGCCTGGGCCAGCTGCGGCGCGGCCTTGGCGCGCTTTTGTGACAGGGCGCGGGCCGCCTTCTGGTAAGCGGCGGCGTGGGTTTGCTCGGCCGCCTCCAGCGCCGCCAGGTCGGTGGCGCTGTCGAGTTGGCGCAGCGCCTCCTTCCAGCCCGCCAGCAGCGCCGGCAGCTCGGGCGGCTGGCGCTTGTAGCGGCGTGCCAGCTGCATCCATTGCGCCAGGCGTGCATCGAGCTGCTCCAGCAGCTCGGGGTCGGGCTCGGCGTGGCGCAGGTAGGCCTGCAGCGAATGCGCCACGTCGCCGGCCTGGGCGATGCAGGCGCTCAGCACCTCGTTGAAGGCGCGAAATGATGCGTCCACATGTTCGTAGTCCTGCAGCAGATGCTGCGCCTGGGCCAGCGCGCTCAGCGCGCCGCCGGCGTCGTCGCCCTGCAGCGCGCCCAGGGCGCCCTGGGCGTTGTCCAGCAGGGCCTGGGCGTTGGACAGGCGTGCGTGCCGGGCGTTGAGCTCGTCCCATTCATCGTCGCTCGGCGCCAGCTTGTCCACCTCGGTGATCTGCCACTGCAGGCGTTCGCGCTCCTGCTGCAGCGTGTCCTGTGCGGCGCGGGCATGGAGCAGGGCCTTCTGCGCCTCGCGCCAGGTCTGCCACAGAGCGGCCAGGGGCTGCGCCTGCACGCCGGCATAGGCGTCGAGCAGGCCGCGCACGGCGTCCGGCCGCGTCAGGCTTTGCCAGGCATGCTGGCCGTGTATGTCCAGCAGATGCTCGCCCAGGGCGCGCATCTGCGTGGCCGTGGCCGGCAGGCCGTTGATCCAGGCGCGGCTCTTGCCCTGCAGGTCTATGGTGCGGCGCAGCAGCAGCTCGTCGTGCGGGAAGCCGGCCTCATCGAGCCAGTCGGTCAGTGCTGCGGGGCCGATGTCGAACTCGGCGCTGATGTCGGTGCGCTCTGCCCCTTCGCGGATCACGCCGCTGTCGGCGCGTGCGCCCAGCAGCAGCTGCAGTGCGTCAATCAGGATGGACTTGCCCGCGCCGGTCTCGCCGGTGAGCACGGTGAAGCCCGCTTGCAGATCCAGATCCAGCGCCTGCACGATGACGAAGTCGCGCAGCGCGATGCGCCTCAAGGCCATGTTCAGGAGCCTCCCTCGTTCCAGCGCAGCTTCTTGCGCAGGGTGGAAAAGTAGCTCCAGCCGCGCGGGTGCAAAAAGCACACGCGATGCGCCGAGCGGCGCACCAGCACCCGATCGCCGCGCTGCAGCGAGGCCAGCGACTGCATGTCGAAGTTGGCGCTGATGCCGCGCCCGCCGGCCACCTCGATGGCGATCTCGGAGGAGTCGGACAGCACGATGGGGCGGTTGGACAGCGTGTGCGGCGCAATCGGCACCAGCACCCAGCCGGGGATGGAGGGGTGCAGCATCGGCCCGCCCGCCGACAGCGAGTAGGCCGTGGAGCCCGTGGGCGAGGCGACGATCAGGCCATCGGCGCGCTGGTTGGAGACGAACACCCCGTCCACCTCGATGCGCAGCTCCACCATGCCGGCGGTGGAGCCGCGGTTGACGACCACGTCGTTGAGCGCCAGCGCCTCGAAAACGCATTCGCCGCCGCGCACCACGCGGGCCTGCATCAGCGGGCGCACGTCCTCCTCGTACTCGCCGTGCAGTATGGCGGTCAGCGAGGTCTCGTAGCTTTGCAGCGGAATGTCGGTGATGAAGCCCAGGCGCCCCTTGTTGATGCCCACCAGCGGCGTGCCATAGGCGGCCAGCCGCCGGCCCACGCCCAGCATGGTGCCATCACCACCCACCACCACGCACAGGTCGCAATGCCCGCCAATGGCGTCCACATCCAGCTGCGGGTAGCCGGTGATGCCCAGGGTGGCTGCGGTTTCGGCCTCCAGCGTGGCCTCGCCGCCCTCCTGGATGATCAGGCGGGCAATGCCCTCGATGATCTGCCGCGAGCTTGCCGGCGGCGCGCCGGCAACGGGCTCTCGGTATTTGCCTATGACTGCGACACGGCGGAAGATGGGCTTCATGCGGAAATTACATCATTAAAATGAGCCGATGCTCGACGACCGCTCCAAGTTGTTACTCAAGGCGCTGGTGGAACGCTACATCGCCGATGGGCAGCCGGTGGGTTCCAGAACCCTGTCGCGGGCATCGGGCCTGGAATTGTCACCCGCCACCATACGCAACGTGATGGCCGACCTGGAGGAGTTGGGCCTGATCGCCAGCCCCCACACCTCCGCCGGGCGCATTCCCACGGCGCGCGGCTACCGCCTGTTCGTCGACACCATGCTCACCGTGCAGCAGGAGCAGCTGCCGGCCCTGCAGCTCATGCCCGAACAGCCGCAAAAGGTGATCGCCAACGCGGCGCAGCTGCTGTCCAACCTGTCGCAGTTCGTCGGTGTGGTCATGGCGCCGCGCCGCGCCTCGGTGTTTCGGCATATCGAGTTTCTGCGCCTGTCCGAGCGCCGCCTGTTGGTGATCATCGTCTCGCCCGATGGCGACGTGCAAAACCGGGTGATCTTCACCGAGGCCGACTACACCCCGTCGCAACTGGTGGAGGCGGCCAACTTCCTGAACGCCCACTACGCCGGCCTGACCATGGAGCAGGTGCGCGAGCGCCTGAAGCTTGAGGTGGACAAGCTGCGCGGCGAGATCGCCACACTGATGCAGGCGGCCGTGAACGTGGGCTCGCAGGCCATGTCGGAATCGCAGGACGAGGTGGTGTTCTCGGGCGAGCGCAACCTGCTGGCGGTGAGTGATTTTTCTGGCGACATGGGCCATCTGCGGCGCGCCTTCGACCTGTTCGAGCAAAAAACCCAGATCCTGCGCCTGCTCGATATCTCCAGCCGCGCCGAGGGTGTGCGCATCTTCATCGGCGGCGAAAGTCAGGTCGTGCCATTTGAAGAGCTGTCCGTGGTTAGCGCACCCTATGAGGTCGATGGCCAGGTGGTCGGCACCCTGGGCGTGATAGGCCCCACGCGCATGCCCTACGACCGCATGATCCAGATCGTGGACATCACCTCCAAACTGGTCTCCAACGCTCTGAGCCACCACAAGTAGCCACTACAATGCGCGATTGCGTCTTGCGCACCCTGGGGCGTTAGCTCAGTTGGTTAGAGCAGAGGACTCATAATCCTTTGGTCGTAGGTTCAAGTCCTACACGCCCTACCAGTCCAGAAAACCCGCCACGACTTCGTTTGTGGCGGGTTTTTGCTTTTTTGCTCCTGGGCGGGCGCATGGCCTGCATGCCAGAATCGCGCGCATGCCAAGCCACACCGCCTATGCCGCACATGCCGCCGAACAGGCTGGCGCGGCCGCGCAGTACACCAGCGTCGCACCGGCGCTGTATCGTGCAGCGCTGGGCGCAGTGAATCCTGATCACTACCTGGCAGCGTTTGAACGCTTCGATGGGGTGGGGCGGGTGCTGCCCGGGTGGAATCTGGCGGCGGCCCTGTGCCCGCTGGGATGGCTGGTTTTCAGGCGGCTGTGGCGCCATGCGTTGGTGCTGGCGCTGGGTCTGGTGGCGGGCGCGTTGCTGCTGTGGGCCGGGCATCGATGGCTGGCCGTGCCCCTGCCCATGCTGGGCGGCGTGGCCCTGGCGGGCTTGCTGATGCTGGGCGCCGGGCTGGGCTTGTATGGCGACGCACTGGTGCATGCCGACGTGCACAGGCGCATGACCGCCGCCGTGTCTGCCGCGCCCAACATGCGCGAGGCCGTGGCCTTGCTGCAGCGCCAGGCTGCCAGCTGGCGCAGGCTTTGGTGGTTGGTGGCGTCAGCGGCGGCAGGGCTGGTGCTGGTCGTTGTTGCCGCGTGGTGGACGTTTGCGGGCCGTGTGACGGCCCAACCGGTGCAAGACGCGGTGGCCGTGACGGTCGTGGCGACGGCCAGGCCCGAGTCGGTGCCGCAACCCTCGCAGCCGGCGCTGCCATCGGCTGCGGTGATGGAGTCCTTGCCCGATCCGGCCGGAGAACCCGGCATGGCGGAGCCTGATCCATGGCCCGCGGCCGTTGTTCGGACGCCGGCCGCACGGCCGCCATCGGCGCAAGCGGTGCCGGAATCCGCACCTGTTGCCGCTGCGCCGCAAGCCACGTCCGAGCCGCGTGCCCAAGCCGTCGCACCAGTCGAAGAGCGCGCGCCTGCCAGCAGGGCGCAGCGGCGGCTGTATGTCAACGTGGGGCTGTTTGCCGACGCTGAAAACGCGCGCCGCGCCTACCTGCGCTTGCGGCAGGCGGGCTTGTCGGCCACCATCGACCCGCTGGTGCGGGCCGACGGCAGCCGCTTGCAGCGTGTGCGCGTGGGGCCGTTTACCTCGGCCGCGCAGGCCAATCAGGCTGCGGCGCGTGTGCGTGCGCTGGGGCTCGATGCCGTGGCGGCCGCGCAGTGACTGCGCTCGGGCTTGAACAGGGATTGGAACAACAGCGGCAGTGCTGCGCCGGGCGCGTCACCTGGGGTATGGGGGTTTCTTTTTTCTGGAAGGACTGAACATGTGGAATTCATTGCGCATTGCCTGGCTGACGGGCCTGGTGGCTGTGTGGCTGCTGGGCGGGTGTTCGCAACTCGGGCCGGCCAGTGCACCGGTGCCCATTGGCGCCAGCACCGCGCCCGTGGGGGGCACCTGCAATGTCCAGGCAGCGCAGTGGGCCGTGGGCAAAAGCGGCACGGCCAGGGTGGTGGAAGAGGCGCGCGTGCGGTCTGGCGCGCGCATGGCGCGCGTGGTGCATCCGGGGACAGCGGCTCAGGCGTTTGATGCCCAGAGGTTGAACCTGGAGGTGGATGGCAACGGCACGATTACGGCCGTGCGCTGCGGTTGATACTAGTGCAGTGTTCGACGCTATCTGGAACATAAAACCGCGCCTTTTCGGCCTGGGCGGCGTTGCACATCCTCGCGATAGCTACGGCTATCGCTCCGGTTTGCGCCTAGCCCAGACCCAAAATCCATCGGTTTTATTGGTTCCATCAAGCGTCCAACACTGCACTAGGGCGTGGCCGGGGCTTCTGTTTGGGCGAGACCTCTTTTGGGTCAATCAGAAGTTCAACTCTTTGTCCACGTCCTGCACCTTGCGGCGGGCCATGGCCAGGTTGCCGCGCTGCTTGTCCATCACCAGGTAGATGAACACGCCATCCTTGCGCGCCGAGGGGCGAATGATGTGGTATTGCTTACCCAGCGTGATCAGAACGTCCTCGATCACGTCGTTCAGGCCCAGCGCGCGCATGGTCTTGGCCTTGGCGCGGATGACTTCGGTGTTGCCGGCGGCGGCCACCTCCAGATCAAGGCCGCTGCCGATCGAGCCCAACATCATGCCGGAGCTTGAGTCGACCACCGAGGCGCACATCGCGCCGTCGAGGGTCATGAGTTCGTCCAGGGTTTGCTTGATGTTTGCCATGGGCATTTCCAATTCGAAGGGTTGTGAGGATGGGCGTGAGATGCATTGAGCCGGCGGCGCGCCACGCACCTCATCGCGTCGCCAGACAAGAAAATGGGATGGGCTTGCATCACAAGCGATTCACCAACTCGGCCAGTTGCCGGGCCTTGTCTTGCCACAGGATCCAGTCCAGCTCGGACTTGGCGCGCGTCAGCGCCACCAGCAGCATGCCGTTGCCGCAAGGCAGCAGCGTGATGCGCCCGCGGGCGTGCATCATCACCGAGGCGCGGAGATCGCCAAGAACCTCGAAATGTTCGGCCAACCGGCCGGATAAACGCCAGTAGTCGCTGGCCGCTTCGGCGAAGGTCAGCACGCCATCGGTCTGACCGGCGTGGTGCCAGACCATGCCGGCATCGATTTCGACCAGCGCGCAGCTATCTACGCCAGGCAGCGCGGCCATGGCCTCGAGCGTGGAGCGCAGGGCCTGCTGCGTCATGCGCTGGCCAGGGTGCGCGCGAACTGCGCCACCCGGTAGTTGACCTGACCCAGCAGGGCGCCGCCATGGGCGATAGCGATGATCACGAGCTCGGCGTCCTCGCGGTACACGCTGTGCACCACGGCAAAGCCGGCCTCGGTGTCGATGGTGACGCTTTTGTTGCGCCCTAGGCGGGCCTCCTGCGAGACCACGGCGCTGATGGCCGATATGGAGCTGGCCATGGCGGCTACGCGCGCCGCTTCGCCCGTGCGCAGCGCCGAGGCGACATCGAAGCCGTCCACGGTGGCTACCACCACAGTGTTCACGCCCTCCACTTGATCGAGCAGATCCTGGGCTTCGCGTTGGGCAATGCTCGTGGCGCCGGGCGCGAGTGGCATGGTTGCGGACATATTCGGACTACTCCCCAAAGAGATTGGCCTCGAGCTGGGCCAGCAAGGTGTCGATCAGCAGGATCACGTCGCTGCGCTGGCGCACGTCCACGTCCAGCACGGGCAGCACCAGTTGGTGGCGCGCCAGCTCGTCGATGTAGTCGTCCAGGCTGGGCGATGCGTGCGTTTGCAGGCGGCCCACGCCGATGGCGCAAGGCAGAGTGGCCAGCTCGTCGGCAAAGCCCTCCAGGTACACGCGCAACTCGGCCAGCGGGTCGGGCCGCGAGTTGTCGGCCAGGATGACCATGCCGATGGCGTTCTTCGACAGGATCTTCCACAAAAAATCAAAGCGCGACTGTCCGGGCGTGCCGAACATGCGCACGCGGTCGCCGTTGTCCAGCGTGAACTGGCCAAAGTCCAGGCCCACCGTGGTGCGCTCCTTGCCGTGCGAGGCGTCGTTGTTGGTGACGTCGGTGACGATGGGCGGGATTTCGCTGACGGCGCCAATGGCCGTGGTCTTGCCGGCGCCCATGCTGCCGGTGAAGACGATCTTGTATTCAGTCATGCGGTAATAGCGTGGGTAATTACAGGCCAAGGCGGCGGCGAAAGCTCGCGATCAGGCCGCGAGCCAGGCTTGGAGCGGCTGATGGGATCGTGGCGGCGATGACGGCGGGTGCAGTCGGGGGGGCGTGCAGCGCAGACACTGGCTCCGGCCCCCGGGGCAGGACGTCGTTGGCCAGCAGATCGGATGAACGCAGCACCTGCATGAACACCTGGCATTCGGGCGCGTCATACCCGGTCAGCACCGTCAGGTCGTGGATGTTCAGCGCGCGGCGCGACAGCAAGGTGGCCATGCGGATGCGCTTGGGGTCGGCGCGCAGTACGGCAGCCCGCGGCCAGCGCTTGAGTCGATGGCGCGGCGCATCGGCGGGCAAGAGGTCGGCGCACGCCGTTGGAAAATCGAGCGGGGTCAGCACGGGCAGCAACGGTGCTGGCAGAGTGGGCGGGTCTTGCGGTGCGGGCGCGTTTGCCGCAGAAGCTGCGGGTGAGCTTGCTGGCGGAGTGCCGGTCTCGGCGGGTTCGTTGGTGCGGGCGGCGGGCGATGCGGTCAGCAAAGCCTCTACTTGGTGCAAGCACTGGCGTAACTTGTCCGCACCCAGAGGGCGGGACAGCGAACCTGGCCCCTTGCTGGCATGGGCGGCGCGAGTCAGATGTACCAGGTGGCGGGTGTTTTCGATGGTCGGCGGTGCGTCGGGTGGGGCGTCCACCAGCACCGCGTCGTAGGGCGGCGCGTCGGCAAACACCCAGTTGCAGCCATCGCGCCCTCCGTACAGCCACATCAGGGTGCGCACCACGATGGCCTCGGATGCGGCCAGTTGATGTATGCCAAGTTTGAGTGGAGGCATGGACGGGCAAGGTGCTGCGATGAATGGACGTGATTCAGACATCCCAGTCGATGTCGCGGCTACAGCCGGCTTGATCGGAAGCAAGACGCATTTGGCAACGATACACGCTTTTTAGAACGGAAAAAAGGTATTGCTGGCTTCAATGGTCAAACTGCTGCACACAGAAGAATATGTTGGTTTTGTGCAACATGGACGATGGGTATCGAATAGTCGCGCAATGAACATAGTCAGCATGGACGAGGTGGTGTCTAGTGCAGTGTTGGACGCTTGATGGAACAAATAAAACCGATGGATTTTGGGTCTGGGCTAGGAGGCTGTCGGACTTGGGGCGTCGAAAGCGAAAATTGGCCCCAGCGAGCACAGTTTTTGCCGGATTTGCAGCCCAATAGTCGAGCTATTGGGCAAAAAGACGGTGAAAAATGGGCCGCTGCGGACAATTTGCAGCCGACGATTCCCAAGTCCGACAGCCTCCTAGGCGCAAACCGGAGCGATAGCCGTAGCTATCGCGAGGATGTGCAACCCCGCCATGGGGGCGAAGGCGCGCTTTCATGTTTCGATATTTTCGGACCGCTGTACCAGCCATCAATCCACCAGGAACAGGGACTGCAGGTCGCTTAGAAAATCAAAACCGCGCTCGGTGGGGCGCACGCGCTCCATGTCGCGCTGAATCAGTCCTTTGGCCTCGGCCTCTTGCAGGCCCTTGGCGATGGCGGTGATGGCCAGGCCCGTGCGCTCGCTGAACTCCTGCAGCGCAAAACCGTCCCGCAGGCGCAGGGCATTGAGCATGTACTCGAACGGCAGGTCGGCGCGGCGCACGTCCTCGTCTTGCGCGATGGCGTGGCCGGCCAGGGCGCCGGCCATGTAGCGCTGCGGGTCGCGCAGACGCACCTGGCGCACGATGCGATGGGCAAAACTGAGCTTGCTGTGCGCGCCTGCACCAAGCCCCAGGTAGTCGCCAAACTGCCAGTAGTTGCGGTTGTGCAGGCATTGGTGGCTGCCCCGCGCGTAGGCTGAGACCTCGTAGCGCGCCAGGCCGGCTTCGGTCGTCAGCTCGGTGATGCGGTCGAGCATGGCGTAGGCCGCATCGTCCTCGGGCAGGAGCGGGGGGTGTTTGGCGAACCAGGTGTTGGGCTCTATCGTCAGGTGGTAGATGGAGACGTGCGGAGGCGCAAATGCCAGCGCCTGGCGCATGTCCTGCTCCAGCTCGGCCATGGTCTGGCCGGGCAGGGCGTACATGATGTCGAGGTTGAAGGTCTCGAACGCGCTGGCGGCTTCTTCGACGGCGGCCAGGGCCTGGGCGCGGTCATGCACGCGGCCCAGGGCCTTGAGGTGCCGGTCGTTGAAGCTTTGCACGCCGACCGACAGGCGCGTGACGCCGGCGCCGCGGTAGGCGCGAAAGCGCTCCTTCTCAAAGGTGCCGGGGTTGGCCTCCAGCGTGACCTCGCAGCCGGCATCCAGGCGCAGGCGCGCGCGTATGTCGCCCAGCAGCCGGTCTATGGCGTCGGGCGCAAACAGGCTGGGCGTGCCGCCGCCGATGAAGATGCTGTGCACCGTGCGGCCCCAGATCAGGGGCAGGGCGGCCTCCAGGTCGGCCACCACGGCGTCGAGGTAGCGCGCCTCGGGCAGCTCGTCGCGCGATTCGTGCGAGTTGAAGTCGCAGTACGGGCATTTGCGCAGGCACCAGGGCAGGTGCACGTAGAGCGACAGCGGCGGCAGGCTGGCCAGTTGCAGCAGGCCGGCGCGCATGTAGTGCTGCACGTCGCGCGGGGCGCTGCCGGTCTGTGCGGCGGGGGCGATGGGGATGTTCATGTCTCTGACCTGTCCGGCAGCCAGTGCTCGCGCATCAGCTCCAGCATCTGGGCCGTTGCGCGGCCGCGGTGGCTGTGGGCGTTCTTCACCTCGGCGGGCAGTTCGGCAAAGGTCTTGCCGAAGGCGGGCAGCAGCATCACCGGGTCGAAGCCGAAGCCGCCCGCGCCGCGCGGTTCGCGCGTGATTTCGCCACTCACGCGGCCCACGGCGATCAGCGGCTCGGGGTCTTGCGGGCTGCGCACGGCCACCAGGGTGCTGACCATGGCGGCGCGGCGGTTCTCGATGCCGGCCAGCTGCTCCAGCAGGGCGTGCACGTTGTTGGCGTCGCTTTTCTCGTAGCCGAACTGCGTGGCGTAGTGGGCGGTCTGCACGCCGGGTAGGCCGCCGAAGGCCTCCACGCACAGGCCGGCATCGTCGGCCAGCGCCGGCAGGCCGGTGTGGGCGCTGGCAAAGCGGGCCTTGGCCAGTGCGTTCTCGACGAAGGTGTGGAAGGGCTCCTCGGCCTCGCCCACGCCCAGCTCGGCCTGGGGTATCAGCTCAACGCCCAGCGGCGCCAGCATGGCCTGCAGCTCGGCGAGCTTGCCGCGGTTGTTGGAGGCGAGTACGAGTTTCATGGTCAAAATGCCTTTTAGCGCTTACCTATCAAGCGAAAACAGCTATTAATTACGTAGTGATTCCTGCTGCAGCAGCACCAGTTCGGCAATGCCCTTTTCGGCCAGGGACAGCAGCTGATCCATCTCGCTGCGCGAAAAGGCCGCGCCCTCGGCCGTGCCCTGCACCTCCACGTAGTGGCCGGCGCCGGTCATGACGACGTTCATGTCGGTGTCGCAGGCCACGTCCTCGACATACTCCAGATCCAGCAGCGGTGTGCCCCGGACTATGCCGACGGACACGGCGGCCACGGCGCCGGTGATGGGCGAGGCGGCGATCTTGCCGGCCGCCAGCAGCGTGGCGATCGCGTCTTGCGCCGCCACCCAGGCGCCGGTGATGGCGGCGGTGCGCGTGCCGCCGTCGGCCTGGATCACGTCGCAGTCGATCTGAATCGTGCGCTCGCCCAGCAGCTTCAGGTCGAACACCGCGCGCAGGCTGCGGCCTATCAGGCGCTGGATCTCCTGCGTGCGCCCACTTTGCTTGCCGCGCGCGGCCTCGCGGTCGCTGCGCGTGTGGGTGGCGCGCGGCAGCATGCCGTATTCGGCCGTCACCCAGCCTTCGCCGCTGCCACGCTTGTGCGGCGGTACCTTTTCCTCGACCGAGGCGGTGCACAGCACGCGGGTGTTGCCGAACTCGATCAGCACCGCGCCCTCGGCATGCATGGTGTAGTGGCGCGTGATGCGTATCGGGCGCAGCTGGTCGGCGGCGCGGCTGCCGCTGCGGGTAAGGGCGGTGGTGGGCATGGTGTCGGGTGTCATGAGAAAAAACCGCGGCACTGGCTGCGCCGCATGCGGACTGGCGGAAGTGGTGCGCGTCTACGGTTTGCGCGCCGCCGTGCGTTTGATGGCGTCGTTGATCTCGGCGATGGAGCGCTCTATGGCCTCGTCGTCCATGTCGTCCGGCTCTTCCACAAAGCCCTCGAGCGAGCCGGCCTGGATGGTGGAGGCGAACACCTCTTCGTTGATGCTGTCAGTGGTCACGCGCAGGTTGGATGGGGCAAACCCGTTTGGCGTCTCCCACTCCATGGCCACCACGGTGACGTTGTCGCTGCTGTCGCCGGCCTTGCGCAGGGCGCTCTCGACCAGCTGTGGCACGGCCTGCGAGACGGTCTTGTTGCCCAGCTCGTCGGCGATGGTGTCATCGTCCAGCGTGCCCCACAGGCCGTCGGAGCACAGCAGCAGGCGGTCACCCTGCTCCAGCAGCACCGGGCCGGCCACGTCGAACAGTGGCTTGGTGGGCGAGCCCAGGCAGGTGAACAGCACGTTGCGGTTCACGCGCTCCAGGCCTGGGGCGACGCCGTTGCGCAGCTCCTGGTAGGAGTGGTCGCGCGTGCGCATCAGCAGCTCGGCGTCGCGCACCAGGTACAGGCGCGAGTCGCCGCAGTGGATCCAGTGTGCGCAACCGTCCTGCACCACGGCCACCACCAGCGTGGTACGGGGTGTGTCCAGCATGGCCCTTTCGTTGCTGTAGCGCAGCAGCTGGTGATGCGCGCCCAGCAGCGCCGCCGAGAGGAATTCGGGCACGTTCTTCAGCGCCGGCCTGGCCTGGCGCTGGAACATCGAGGAAACCGTCTGTATGGCAATCTGCGCAGCCACCTCGCCCTTGGGATGGCCGCCCATGCCGTCGGCCAGCACGAACAGGGCGGACTCGCGCGTGTAGCTGTAGCCCATGCGGTCTTCGTTCTTCTGGCGTCCGCCGCGGCGGCTGAGCTGGAAGACGGAGAACTTCATTTGGCCCGGCTCCCGGCGCGCGTGGTGTCGGCTATTTTTGGCGCGCCCTTCTTGTTGTCGGTGATCAGCGAGTCGAGCTGCATGCGCATCTTCTCGCTCACCGACAGCTTGGTGTAGCGGCGCTCACCCTCGCGCGAGAGCTCCTTTTGCAGCGCAAACACCGACTGCGGGCGCGACAGCGGATCGAGCGCCATGCACCATTCCACGACCTCGATGAGGTTGTCGGAGTAAATCCCGCGCAGCTTGTTCAGCGCCAGCGTCAGGCGATCCTTCTCCTGGCGCTGCGGCGCCTCGGCCGGCGGAAAGCCCTGCATGCAGGCATAGATGCAGGCGCCGATGGCGTAGATGTCAGTCCACGGCCCCATTTGCGCGTCGCGCCGGTACATCTCGGGTGCGGCAAAGCCCGGCGTGTACATGGGGCGTATGAAATTGCTCTCCTTGGACAGTACCTCGCGCGCGGCGCCAAAGTCGATCATCACTGCGCGGTTGTCGTCGGTGATGAAGATGTTGGCGGGCTTGATATCGAGGTGCAGCATCTTGTGCTGGTGCACGATGCGCAGGCCGCGCAGCACCTCGTCGAACAGCGAGCGTATGGTGGATTCGCGGAAGACCTTCTCCGTCTTCAGTTCGCGCGCGGTGATGATGAAGTCCTGTAGGGACGCGCCCTCCAGGTGGTTCATCACCATGTAAACGGTTTCGTTCTCGCGAAAGAAATTCAGCACGCTCACCACCGATGCGTGCGAGATCTGCGCCAGCGAGCGGCCCTCTTCAAAAAAGCTCTTCAGGCCCAGGCGGTACAGCGACAGTTTCTCTGGCTGCACCTGGGGCAGCAGTTCGCCGGCCGTGCGCGTGGCCAGCGACGCGGGCAGGTACTCCTTGATGGCCACCTGCTGGCCCTCGGCATCCTTGGCCAGGTACACCACGCCAAAGCCACCTGCGGCGAGCTTGTGCACCACGCGGTAACCGCCAATGACGGTATCGGGGGGCAGCGGGGCGGGTTTGATTTTTGACATAGACACGCGTGTGGGGCGGGAGGCCGGATAATCGCCGGTTTGCAAGCAACCAACCACTGAAGAATCCCATGGCAGTCTACAGCATGACCGGATACGCCAGCGTGCAGTTCACGGGCGCCGCCGCAGGGGAGGGCGGGCCGGGCAACGCGCGCCGCCTGGGCCTGGAAATACGCTCGGTCAACAGCCGCTTCCTGGACTTGTCCCTGCGCCTGTCCGACGAGCTGCGTGCCCAGGAGCCCGCGCTGCGCGCGCTGCTCACGCAGCAGCTCAAGCGCGGCAAGGTCGAGCTGCGCGCCTTTGTGGACAGCGCCGAATTCGCTGCCCTCGCCGAACCCACGCCCCGGTTGCTGCAGCGCGTGGGCACGGTGCAGGACACCGTGCGCTCCTGGCTGCCTGATGCCGCGCCCTTGAGCGTTGCCGAGGCCCTGCGCCTGTGTGCCAATGCTGGCGCCCCCGAGCAGGACTGGAGCGGGCCGACCATGGATTTGGCGCAACGCGCCCTGGCCGACATGGTGGCCGCACGCGAGCGCGAGGGCGAGCGCCTGGTGGCCATGTTGCTGGATCGACTCAAGCAGCTGCGCGCGCTGGCCGAGCAGGCCGGCCCGTTGGTGCCCCGGCTCGTGGAGCAACAGCGCCAGCGCTTCATGGAGCGCTGGAAGGAGGCCATGCAGCTGGCCGAGGGTGCGGCCGTGCCCGAGGCCGCGCAAGACCGGGCACTGACCGAGGCCACGGCCTTCGCCATCCGCATCGACGTGGCCGAGGAGGTCACCCGGCTGCAGTCGCATCTGGATGAAATACAGCGACTGCTGAAGAAGGGTGGCGAGGTGGGCAAGCGCCTGGACTTCCTGATCCAGGAGCTGCACCGCGAGGCCAACACCCTGGGCTCCAAGTCCGCGGCCATGGAGCTGACGCGCATCAGCGTGGATATGAAGGTCCTGATCGAGCAGATGCGTGAGCAGGTGCAGAACATCGAATAAGCAACTTTGATAGCGCCTTGCGCTTATCCCTTATGGATTACCCCGGAAATTTGTTTGTAGTCTCAGCCCCCAGCGGGGCGGGCAAGTCCAGCCTGGTGAAGGCCTTGATGGAGCTGGATGCACGGGTGCAGCCCTCGGTGTCGCACACCACGCGCGCGCCGCGCGGGCAGGAAAAGCATGGGCGCGAATATTTCTTTGCCTCCGAGCAGGAATTCGACGCCATGGTCGAGGCCAACGGTTTCGTCGAATGGGCCAATGTGCATGGTCGGCGCTATGGCACCTCGCGCAAGGCCATCGAGGAGCGTGTGGCACAGGGCGCCGACGTGGTGTTGGAGATCGATTACCAGGGCGCGCTGCAGGTCAAGCAGGTTTTTAAGAATGCGGTGTTGATCTTCATCCTGCCACCGAGCTGGGACGAGTTGCGCTCGCGCCTGGAGCGGCGCGGTGAAGATGCCGCCGATGTCATCGACCTGCGCCTGAAGAACGCCGCGCAGGAGATGGGCGAGGCCTGCAAGTTCGACTTCGTTATAATCAACGAAGTCTTTGAACGAGCGCTTTTCGACCTGAAAACCATTGTTCACGCCCAGCGCCTGAAGTACGCCGCACAGCGTCGCGCCCGGGCCGAGACCTTCGAATCGCTCAACATCCCCTGATTGTCCCCGGAGAAAAACCATGGCCCGCATTACCGTGGAAGACTGCCTTGAGCAGATTCCCAACCGTTTCCAGCTGGTGCTCGCCGCCACCTACCGCGCGCGCATGCTCAGCCAGGGCCACGCACCCAAGATCGAAAGTCGCAACAAGCCGGCCGTCACCGCGCTGCGCGAGATCGCCGCTGGCAAGGTGGGCCTGGAGATGCTGAAGAAAGTCCCGGGCTGATGGCCCCCGGCCTGTTGTCCAAACAGCAAAAAAGCACCGCACCGGCGGTGCTTTTTTTTGTCTGACTGCTGGCGATCGGCCGGGCAAGTTACAGTTGCGCCATGAATGGTGGGTTCAACAAGGCAGTTGCAACCGGTTTGCCGGCCGGAGTGGCAGCGTCTGGCGACGCGTCAGCGGCGGTGGCCAATGCGGCCGCGGCCAGCTTTGCCGCGCTGCTGGAAAAGCTCGACTATCTCGACAGTACCGGCATTGAGCAGGTGCGCCAGGCCTACCGCTATGCCGACACCGCGCACCTGGGTCAGCTGCGCAACAGCGGCGAGCCCTATATCACGCATCCGATCGCCGTGGCGGCCCTGTGCGCCAGCTGGAAGCTGGATGTGCAGGCGCTCATGGCGGCGCTGCTGCACGATGCCATGGAGGACTGCGGCATTACCAAGGCGGATCTGATAGACCGTTTTGGCGCCCCGGTGGCAGAGCTGGTCGACGGCCTGACGAAACTTGACAAGCTGCAGTTCAACACGCGCGAGGAGAACCAGGCCGAGTCGTTTCGCAAGATGTTGCTGGCCATGGCGCGCGATGTGCGCGTCATCCTCATCAAGCTGGCGGATCGCACGCACAACATGCGCACGCTGTCGGACATGCCGCGCAGCAAGTGGGGACGCATTTCGTCCGAAACGCTGGAGATCTACGCACCCATTGCGCACCGCCTGGGCCTGAACCAGACCTACCGCGAGCTGCAGGATCTGGCGTTTCGTCACCTGCACCCCTGGCGCTATGCCACGCTTGCCAAGGCCGTGAACAAATCGCGCAGCCGACGCCGTGACATCGTGCAAAAAGTCCAGTCCGATGTCGATGCAGCCTTTGCCCGCGTGGGCATGCCGGTGCGCCTGGCCGGGCGTGAAAAAACCCTGTATGCCATCCACCAGAAGATGAGCCTGAAGAACCTGAGCTTTGCCCAGGTGAGCGACCTCTACGGCTTTCGCGTGGTCGTGCCCTCGGTGACCGACTGCTACACGGCCCTGGGCGTGCTGCACCAGATGTACAAGCCGGCGCCGGGCAAGTTCAAGGACCATATCGCCATCCCCAAGCTCAACGGCTACCAGTCGCTGCACACCACGCTGGTGGGGCCGGCAGGGTTGAACATCGAGTTCCAGGTACGCACCGAAGAGATGCATGTGGTGGCCGAGGCTGGCGTGGCTGCGCACTGGCTCTACAAGGCGCAGGATGCCAGCGGGGCCGCGGCCGAGCGCATGGGCACGAAATGGCTGCAGTCCCTGCTCGACATCCAGAACGAGACGCGTGATGCTGCCGAGTTCTGGGACCATGTCAAGGTCGATCTGTTCCCCGATGCGGTCTATGTTTTCACGCCCAGAAGCCAGATCATGGCCCTGCCGCGTGGCGCTACCGCGGTCGATTTCGCCTACGCCATCCACAGCGACGTGGGCGACAGAACCACGGCCGTGCGGATCAACGACGAGCAGGTGCCGCTACGCACGGAACTCAAGAACGGCGACGTGGTGGAGGTCATCACCGCCGACGACGCCAAACCCAACCCCGCCTGGCTGGCCTTTGTGCGCACCGGACGCGCCCGCTCGAAGATCCGCCACTATGTGAAAACCTTGGCGCAGAATGAGTCTGCTGATCTGGGCGAAAGGCTGTTGACCCAGGCGTTGCGCTCCGAAGGCATGGGGCAGCTTCCTGGCTTCGAGGAGCATGCCGCCATCTGGGACAAGCTGCTGCGCTTTACCGGCAGCAAGACCCGGGCCGAACTGATGACCGACATTGGTCTGGGCAAACGCATTGCCAGCATCGTCGCGAAGCGGCTGGTGTTGCTGCTGTCGGAAGATGGCCAGCGTCCCGATGCATTGCTGCTCACGCGCGAGCGCTACGGCGCGCACGAGCAGGTGTCGCAGGGCAGCATCACGCTGGACGGCAGCGAGAATGCGTCGGTGCAATATGCCAGCTGCTGTCGCCCCGTGCCCGGCGACCCTATCGTCGGTTACCTGGGGCGCGGCGAGGGGTTGGTGGTGCACCACGCGCAATGCGCAGTGGCCAGGAAGCTGCAGAACAAGGATGGCGAGCGCTTCATCGCCGTCGACTGGGCGGACGAGCCTACGCGCAGCTTTGAGGCTGGTATCACCGTCACGGTGGCCAATGGCAAGGGCGTGCTGGCGCGCATCGCCGCAGAGTTTGCCAGCTGCGAGGCGGACATCGTGCGCGTGGACATGGACGATGCCATGGATACCACGGACCTGCGGTTTGTTGTCACCGTGCGCGATCTGGCCCATGTCGAGGCCGTGCTGCGCACCTTGCGCCGCACTCAGCCCGTTCTGCGGGCCTTCCGAGTGCTGCCGCAGCTGGCCTGACTGTTTTCAGCGCGGTGTGGGGTAGGCCACTGACAGGATTTCCAGGCTGCGCATGCCCGCGGGTGTTTGCAGCGCCACCTCGTCGCCTTCGCGGGCCTTGAGCAGCGCGCGCGCCACCGGAGAAATCCAGCTGACCTGCTGGCGGGCGTTGTCCGCCTCGTCCACGCCGAGTATGGTCACCGTGCGTTCGACACCCTCGTCGTCGACATAGG
This sequence comes from Diaphorobacter limosus, assembly GCF_033100095.1. NCBI lineage: Bacteria > Pseudomonadati > Pseudomonadota > Betaproteobacteria > Burkholderiales > Comamonadaceae > Diaphorobacter > Diaphorobacter limosus. Next base: position 3,659,023 of record NZ_CP136921.1, read on the forward strand.
TCACGGTGGCGCCAAAAAAGACCTGGACGCTGCCCGCATGCGCGGACGGATCAACCACCTCGGCAATCTCCAGTCGCTTGGTCAGGAAGCGGATGCGCCGATCGATCTCGCGCAGCCGCTTCTTGCCGTAGAGGTAGTCGCCGTTTTCGGAGCGGTCACCGTTGCTCGCGGCCCAATGCACGATGTCCACCACCTTAGGGCGTTCGTCGTCGATGAGTGTCAGGAGCTCAGCGCGCAGGCGCGCGTAGCCCTGGGGCGTGATGTAGTTTTTGCCACCGACCGGTATGGCGGGCAGGGTGGGCTCGTCGTCTTCGTTATCTGACTCTTTGGTGAAGGCTTTGCTCATGGGCGCATGATGCACAAACGAAAAAGCCCTGAAGTCTCTCAACTTCAGGGCTTTGCGTTTGGTGCGGCTGGCAGGAATCGAACCCACGACCCCTTGGTTCGTAGCCAAGTACTCTATCCAGCTGAGCTACAGCCGCCAAGCTTTGAATTGTAGCACGAAAAAATCGGCACTTTTCAAAAAATCGTCGTTTGGTTGATTCCGGATTCCGGTTGGCCTTGCGACGAAACCGCGATTGTAGCGAAGTTTTCTTGCGGTTTTGGCAAGTTCGTGTCGATTCTTCAGCGCCGCGTGTAACCCAGGCATGCGCCGGCGTTGGGCAGGCCCTGGCATTCGCGGTACAGCCTGCGGTCGCGTTCGGCGCTGCTTTCGCCAGAATGGTTCTGTTGGTGCTTGATCTTGACGGAGCGGGATTTCTTGGCCGGGCGGGCCGGGTTGCTGCTCGCCTCCTGTTTTGCCGGGGCCGCGTGCGCGTTGTGTGTCGCCTGCAGGCACAGGGCCATGACGCAGGCGCCCAGGATATGCGCGGCAACGTTTCGCGGTACATGCGTGCTCATTTCGGGCCTCCCTTGGCGCGAGTCGCGCCTATTTGTAAACGCTTGCATCATGCGGTGGAGCATGGCGCAACCGGCACTGGGAGCCCTCCGGATGGGCGCAAACAGTGACAAGCGATATAATCAGCCGGTTTTGCATGGTGCAGGACGCACGCCAGGGGTCATTCCAGCCGCTGGCGCAAGTAAAACCAGGGGTTGCCTGCCATGGCGCTCCGCTCAAGGAAAAATCATGATCGCATCTTCCGTCAAGGCCGAAGTCGTCAAGGCCAACCAGCGCGCCGAAAACGATACCGGCAGCCCTGAAGTTCAGGTGGCCCTGCTGACCGCCCGCATCAACGAGCTGACTCCCCACTTCAAGCAGCACGCCAAGGACCACCACGGTCGCCGTGGCCTGTTGCGCATGGTGAGCCGTCGCCGCAAGCTGCTGGACTACCTCAAGGCCAAGGACGCTGACCGCTACACGGCCCTGATCGCCAAGCTGGGCCTGCGCAAGTAAGCCTTGCGATAGCCCGAAGCGCCTGAGTTAGCTTGCTAGCTCAGGCGTTTTTTACTTTTCCCGGAGGGATGAGCAGAGCGAAGCTGTGTCATTCCAAACCCGTGCTGACTATGTTTTTAGTAGCTAGCAGTGCTGGTCTGGAATGGCATCGCGGTCTGTTTGGCCTCCAAACCCATGCTGTTGGCGCGCCAACAGCTATTTATTCAGGAGCAAAACTATGACGATGTTCAACAAAGTCACCAAGACCTTCCAGTGGGGCGAGCACACCGTGACCATGGAAACCGGCGAAATCGCGCGCCAGGCTTCCGGCGCCGTGCTGGTCAACATCGACGACACCGTGGTGCTGGCCACCGTGGTCGCATCCAAGAACGCCAAGCCCGGCCAGGACTTCTTCCCGCTGACTGTCGATTACATCGAGAAGACCTACGCCGCTGGCAAGATCCCCGGCAGCTTCTTCAAGCGCGAAGCCAAGCCGTCCGAGCTGGAGACGCTGACTTCCCGCCTGATCGACCGCCCGATCCGCCCGCTGTTCCCCGAAGGCTTCTACAACGAAGTCCACGTGGTCATCCACACCATCTCGCTCAACCCCGAGGTGGACGCCGACATCGCCGCCATGATCGCCACCAGCGCCGCGCTGGCTGTGTCGGGCATCCCGTTCAACGGCCCGATTGGCGCCGCGCGCGTGGGCTATGTCAACGGTGAATATGTGCTCAACCCCGGCCAGACGGCGCGCAAGAGCAGCCAGATGGACCTGGTCGTCGCCGGCACCGAGGCCGCCGTGCTGATGGTCGAGTCCGAAGCGCAGCAGCTGCCCGAAGACGTGATGCTGGGCGCCGTGGTCTATGGCCACGAGCAAAGCCAGACCGCCATCAACGCCATCCACGAGCTGGTGCGTGACGCCGGCAAGCCGGTGTGGGACTGGAAGGCCGAGGCCAAGGACGAGGCCCTGATCGCCAAGGTGGGCGAGCTGGCCGAAGAAAAACTGCGCGCCGCCTACCAAAACCGCAACAAGCAGCTGCGCACCCAGGCCTGCCGCGAGGCCTACGCCGCCACCAAGGCGGCGCTGACCGAGCAGGGCGTGGCGTTTGACGGCGTCAAGGTCGACAACATGCTGTTCGACATCGAAGCGCGCATCGTGCGTGGCCAGATTCTGGCTGGCGAGCCGCGCATCGACGGCCGCGACACGCGCACCGTGCGTGCTATCGAAATCCGCAGCAGCGTGCTGCCGCGCACCCACGGCTCGGCCCTGTTCACGCGCGGCGAAACGCAGGCGCTGGTGGTCTCGACGCTCGGCACCGAGCGCGACGCGCAGCGCATTGACGCACTGGCTGGCGAGTTCGAAGACCGCTTCCTGTTCCACTACAACATGCCTCCCTTTGCCACCGGCGAAGTGGGTCGCATGGGCTCGACCAAGCGCCGCGAAGTCGGCCACGGCCGCCTGGCCAAGCGCGCCCTGGTGGCCTGTCTGCCGAGCAAGGAAGAGTTCCCCTACACCATCCGCGTGGTGTCCGAGATCACCGAGTCCAACGGCTCGTCTTCCATGGCCTCGGTCTGCGGCGGCTGCCTGTCGATGATGGACGCCGGCGTGCCCATGAAGGCGCATGTGGCCGGCATCGCCATGGGCCTCATCAAAGAGGAAAACAAGTTCGCCGTGCTGACCGACATCCTGGGCGATGAGGATCACCTGGGCGACATGGACTTCAAGGTGGCCGGTACCACCGCCGGTATCACGGCGCTGCAGATGGACATCAAGATCCAGGGCATCACCAAGGAAATCATGCAAGTCGCCCTGGCCCAGGCCAAGGAAGCGCGCATGCACATCCTGGCCAAGATGCAGGAAGCCATGGGCGAGGCCAAGGCCGAGATCAGCAGCTTTGCGCCCAAGCTGTTCACCATGAAGATCAACCCCGAGAAGATCCGCGACGTGATCGGCAAGGGCGGCGCCACCATCCGCGCGCTGTGCGACGAAACGGGCTGCCAGATCAACATCGAGGAAGACGGCACCATCACCATCGCTGCCACCGAGGCCGCCAAGGCCGACGAGGCCAAGCGCCGCATCGAGGAGATCACCGCCGAAGTTGAAATCGGCAAGGTCTACGAAGGCCCGATCACCAAGATCCTGGACTTCGGCGCCCTGGTCAACGTGCTGCCGGGCAAGGATGGCCTGCTGCACATCAGCCAGATCGCGCACGAGCGCGTGGAAAAGGTCACCGACTACCTGCAGGAAGGCCAGATCGTGCGCGTCAAGGCGCTGGAGGCCGACGACAAGGGCCGCATCAAGCTGTCGATGAAGGCACTGATTGAGCGCCCCGCCGGCATGCCCGAGCGCGAACCGCGTGAGCCGCGCGAGTACCGCGAGCGTGCCCCGCGCGCGCCGCGTGAAAACCGCGAGCCGCGTGAGCCTCGCGCCGAGCGTGCCGAGCAGGATCAGCCGACGCAGGAGTAAGCAGGTCGCGTGGCAGTTGCTATTGAAAAATGAGCTGCTTGCGCTTGCTTAGTGGGCGCAAGCAGCCATTTTGGCTTGAAATTTATGCGGTGAATTGACAATGCAAGCGGTAGAAATCACGGCCTTTGGTGCGCCTGAGGTGCTGCGTTTGGGCGAGCGCCCAGTGCCTATGGCGGGGGTGGGCGAGCTGCTCATCCGCGTGGCGGCCAGCGGTGTCAATCGCCCCGATGTGCTGCAGCGCAAGGGGCATTACGCACCGCCTGCCGGTGCCTCGGACCTGCCGGGGCTGGAGGTCGCGGGCGTCATCGAGTCGGGTGACGCGGCGGCCCTGGCCGCGGCCGGCTTCGCTGTGGGCGATCGCGTCTGCGCGCTGGTGGCTGGTGGCGGCTATGCCGAATATTGCGTGGCCCCGGTGGCGCAATGCCTGCCGGTTCCCGCTGGCCTGTCCGACGTCGAGGCGGCCTCGCTGCCCGAGACCTTCTTCACCGTGTGGAGCAATGTCTTCGACCGCGCACGCCTGCAGGCAGGCGAGACCCTGCTGGTGCAGGGCGGCAGCAGCGGCATAGGCGTCACGGCGATTCAGCTGGCGCGCGCGCGCGGCGCCACGGTCATCGTCACCGCGGGCAGCGACGAAAAATGCGCCGCCTGTCTGGCGCTGGGCGCGCACCATGCCATCAACTACCAGGCGCAGGACTTTGTCGCCGAGGTGCAGCACATCACCGAGGGGCGTGGCGTGGATGTGGTGCTGGACATGGTCGCCGGTCCCTACATCGCGCGCGAGGTGGAATGCCTGGCCGAGGACGGGCGCATCGTCATCATCGCCGTGCAGGGCGGAGTGAAGGCCGAATTCAACGCGGCGCTGGTGCTGCGCAGGCGCCTGGTGATCACCGGCTCCACGCTGCGCCCGCGCCCTGTGGCTTTCAAGGCTGCGATCGCCCAGGCCCTGCGCGAGCAGGTCTGGCCGCTGCTGGCGTCTGGAGCCATCAAGCCCGTCATTCACAGCACCTTTGCCGCGGCCGATGCGGCCCAGGCACATGCGCTGATGGAGTCGAACCAACATATAGGCAAGATTGTTTTGAGGTGGACGACATGACTCAGATAAAGAAACTCATCGCCGGCAACTGGAAGATGAACGGCAGCCTGCAGGCCAACGCCGCACTGCTGCAGGGCTTGCGTGGCGGCCTGGGCCAGCCGGCCTGCAACGTCGCCGTGGCCGTGCCGGCGCCCTACCTGGCGCAGGTGCAGGCGCTGGTCGCGGGATCAAGCATTGCGCTGGCGGCGCAGGATGTCTCGCAGCATGAATCGGGTGCCTACACGGGCGAGACATCGGCGGCCATGCTGCGCGACTTCGGCGCGCGCTATGTGCTGGTGGGCCATTCTGAGCGCCGCCAATACCATGGCGAAACCGATGCCGTGGTGGCCGCCAAGGCTCAGCGTGCGCTGGCCGCGGGCATCACGCCCATCGTCTGCGTGGGTGAAACGCTGGAGCAGCGCGAGGCGGGTCAGACCGAGGCGGTGGTCAAGCGCCAGCTGGCGGCGGTGATCCAGGCCAACGGCCATTGCATCAGCGAGATTGTGGTCGCCTACGAGCCTGTCTGGGCCATTGGCACCGGTCGCACGGCGACGCCGGAGCAGGCCCAGGCCGTGCATGCCGTGCTGCGTGCCCAACTGGCGGCCGCCACCGAGCAGGCAGCGCGCATACCGCTGCTGTATGGCGGCAGCATGAATGCGGCGAATGCGGCGCAGTTGCTGGCGCAGCCGGACATCGATGGTGGCCTGGTCGGCGGTGCCTCGCTCAAGGCCGAAGACTTTTTGCAAACTATTGCTGCAGCGCAGACCAATAAAGCGTAAGCAGCTATCAGTTGAGGAGCTAACCAAGCATGAATGCAATCGTGAACATCATTCTGGCCGTGCAGATGCTGACGGCCCTGGGCATGATCGGCCTGATCCTGATCCAGCATGGCAAGGGTGCCGACATGGGCGCCGCGTTTGGCAGTGGCAGCGCCGGCAGCCTGTTTGGCGCCAGCGGCAGCGCCAACTTCTTGTCGCGTAGCACGGCGGCCCTGGCTACCGTGTTCTTCGTGGCCACGCTGGCCCTGGCCTATTTCGGCAATCAGCGTGCGCCAAGCACGGGCAGCGTGCTGGAGACACCGGCCGCAGCAGTGCCCGCCAGCAGCACGGCGCCAGCCGATGCAGCGGTGCCCGCATCAGCGGCGGAACCGGCATCTGGTGCGGCGCAAATCCCAACCAAATGAGCATGCAAGAGGCGTAGCAAAAAAGCGCCTCCATGCTTTGTGACAGGGTTTTTCCGGGGTAGAATCCCCGGCTGACTGGAAAGCAAAAACCGTCCCATCGGTCCTCAAGCCATCCAGATGCATACAGCAGCCGTCGTGGTGAAATTGGTAGACACGCTATCTTGAGGGGGTAGTGGCGAAAGCTGTGCGAGTTCGAGTCTCGCCGACGGCACCAAATAAAAAGGCCGCCTCACGGGCCCGCAGTGCGAGCTGTGTGAGGCGGTTTCACCGGCGAGAGCGGCATAGATGAACCTCGATCAATACCTCCCAGTTCTCTTGTTCATCTTGGTTGGCGTCGGTGTCGGCGTCGTGCCCCTTGTGTTGGGCTATGTGCTGGGCCCCAATCGCCCCGACCCGGCAAAAAACTCCCCTTACGAATGTGGCTTCGAGGCCTTTGACGATGCGCGCATGAAGTTCGATGTGCGCTACTACCTCGTGGCCATTTTGTTCATTCTGTTTGACCTCGAAATCGCCTTTCTGTTCCCCTGGGCCGTGGCCTTGCAGGATGTGGGGATGACGGGTTTCGTGGCGGTCGTGATTTTCCTGGCCATCCTGGTCATAGGTTTTGCCTACGAGTGGAAAAAGGGCGCCCTGGATTGGGAATGAGCGGCGCTACACAAGGAATGACGCAATGATTGAAGGTGTGATGAAGGAAGGCTTTGTCACCACGAGCTACGACGCTGTGGTGAACTGGGCCAAGACCGGATCCATTTGGCCCGTCACGTTCGGCCTCGCCTGCTGTGCGGTGGAGATGATGCATGCGGCGGCGGCGCGCTATGACCTGGCGCGGTTTGGTGCCGAGGTGTTCCGCGCCAGCCCGCGCCAGTCCGACCTGATGATTGTTGCTGGCACGCTGTGCAACAAGATGGCGCCCGCCTTGCGCAAGGTCTATGACCAGATGGCCGAGCCGCGCTGGGTGATCTCCATGGGCTCTTGCGCCAATGGCGGTGGCTACTATCACTACAGCTATTCCGTGGTGCGTGGCTGCGACCGCGTGGTGCCGGTGGACGTGTACGTGCCGGGCTGCCCGCCTACGGCCGAGGCGCTGATCTACGGCATCATCCAGCTGCAGCAGAAGATCCGCCGAACCCAGACCATTGCGCGTGTTTGAGGGGACTTGATGACCGACTTTGCCATTCACCCTGAGAAGCTGCGCGAGGCCGTGGCGGCCGCGCTGGGCGACAAGGTGCGCGATATCGCGCTGGCGCTCGATGAGCTCACCGTCGTGGTTGCCGCTGGTGACTATCTGGATGTCATGCAGACTTTGCGTGATGCACCGCAATGCCGTTTCGAACAGCTCATCGATCTGTGTGGCGTGGACTATTCGACATACCGTGAAGTAGGCACAGACGGCTTGCGCTATGCGGTGGTGTCGCATCTGCTGTCGGTGTCGCTGAATCAGCGTGTGCGCGTGAAGGTGTTCTGCCCGGATGACGACTTCCCGGTGATTCCCTCCGTGACCGACATCTGGAGCGGCGCCAACTGGTTCGAGCGCGAGGCTTTCGACCTCTTCGGCATCGTTTTCGATGGCCACAACGACCTGCGCCGCATCCTGACCGACTACGGTTTCATCGGCCATCCATTCCGCAAGGATTTCCCCCTGTCGGGTCATGTGGAGATGCGCTACGACCCCGAGCAGTGTCGCGTGATATACGAGCCCGTGACCATAGAGCCGCGCGAGATCACTCCGCGCATCATCCGCGAAGAAAAATACGGAGGCCTGCACTGAGGCGGCGCGCTGCCCAGGTGTTTGAACATGGCTGATATCAAGAACTACTCCCTGAACTTCGGGCCGCAGCATCCTGCCGCGCACGGTGTGTTGCGCCTGGTGCTGGAACTCGACGGCGAGGTGGTGCAGCGTGCCGACCCCCATGTGGGCCTGCTCCATCGTGCGACCGAGAAGCTCGCCGAGCACAAGACCTATATCCAGTCGTTGCCCTATATGGACAGGCTGGACTACGTGTCCATGATGTGCAACGAACAGGCCTACTGCCTGGCCATAGAGAAGCTGCTGGGTATCGAGGTACCGCTGCGCGCCAAGTACATTCGCACCATGTTTGGCGAGATCACGCGCCTGCTCAACCACCTGATGTGGCTGGGCTCGAATGGTATGGATTTGGGCGCATCCACCGTGCTCATGTACACCTTCCGCGAGCGCGAGGTCTTGTTCGATATGTACGAGGCTGTGTCTGGCGCGCGCATGCATGCCGCCTACTATCGCCCGGGTGGGGTGTACCGCGACCTGCCTGACAGCATGGCGCAACTCAAGCCCAGCAAGGTGCGCAGTGCCAAGGCCACGGAGCAATTCAACAGCAACCGCCAGGGCTCGCTGCTGGACTACATCGAGGACTTCTGCGCCAAGTTCCCCAACCTGGTGGATGAATACGAAACCCTGCTGACCGAGAACCGCATCTGGAAGCAGCGCACCGTGGGCATTGGCGTGGTCTCGGCCGAGCGCGCCCTGAATCTGGGCATGACCGGTGTGATGCTGCGCGGCTCCGGCGTAGCCTGGGATTTGCGCAAGAAGCAACCCTACGACGCTTACGACCGCGTCGATTTCGATGTCCCGCTGGGCAAGAACGGCGACTGTTACGATCGCTACCTGGTGCGCGTGGAAGAAATGCGCCAGTCCAACCGCATCATTCAGCAATGCGCGAAGTGGCTGCGTGCCAACCCGGGCCCGGTCATTGTGGACAACTACAAGGTGGCACCCCCGCCGCGCGAGCGCATGAAGACCGGCATGGAGGATCTGATCCACCACTTCAAGTTGTTCTCCGAGGGCTTCAAGGTGCCCGAGGGCGAGGCCTATGCCGCGGTCGAGCACCCCAAGGGTGAATTTGGCATCTACATCGTGAGTGATGGTGCCAACAAGCCATATCGCCTGAAGATCCGCGCCCCTGGGTTTGCCCACCTGTCGGCATATGACGAGTTGACGCGCGGCCACATGATTGCCGATGCCGTGGCCGTCATCGGCACCATGGATATCGTGTTCGGAGAGATTGACCGATGATTACCGAAGCGACCAAGGCGCGCTTTGCGCGCGAAGTAGCCAAGTACCCGCCTGAACAGAAGCAGTCCGCCGTCATGGCCTGCCTGTCCATCGTGCAGCAGGAGCAGGGCTGGGTCAGCCAGGAAAACGAAGCCGTGATTGCCGACTACCTGGGCATGCCCGAGATTGCTGTGCATGAAGTCACGACCTTCTACAACATGTACAACCAGCAACCCGTGGGCAAGTACAAGCTGGCGGTGTGCACCAATTTGCCGTGCCAGCTGCGTGGCGGCAACCAGGCCCTGCATCACCTTGAAGCCAAGCTCGGAATCGAGATGGGAGAGACCACGCCGGACGGCATGTTCACCCTGCAGCAATGCGAATGCCTGGGTGCCTGTGCGGACGCGCCGGCCATGCTGGTGAGTGACCGTCACATGTGCAGTTTCATGGACAACGACAAGCTCGACCAATTGGTCGACGGCTTGCGCGCTGCGGAGGGCCAGCAATGACCACGGTCGCACAAGTCCTGTCGCAGTTTCAGGCCACGGGCGTTCAGACCTGCTTCCATGACCGTCACATCAACCCGCAGATCTACGCGGACTTGAATGGCGGCAACTGGAGCATCAAGGATTACGAAGCGCGCGGTGGTTATGCGGCACTGCGCAAGATCCTCGGCAAGGATGGCGGGGAAGGCCTGACGCAGGATCAGGTGATTGCCACGGTCAAGGAATCCGGCCTGCGCGGTCGTGGCGGCGCGGGTTTTCCCACGGGGCTGAAGTGGAGCTTCATGCCGCGTCAGTTTCCTGGGCAGAAGCATCTGGTGTGCAACTCCGATGAGGGCGAGCCGGGCACCTGCAAGGACCGCGACATCCTGATGTTCAACCCGCACATCGTCATCGAGGGCATGATCATTGCCGCGTACGCGATGGGTATCTCGCTGGGTTACAACTACATCCACGGCGAAATTTTTCAGGTCTACGAACGCTTCGAGGCCGCCCTGGAAGAGGCGCGCGCCGCCGGCTACCTGGGTAACAACATCATGGGCAGCGCCTTCAGCTTCCAGCTGCACGCGCACCACGGCTTTGGCGCCTACATCTGCGGCGAGGAAACCGCGCTGCTCGAGTCGCTCGAAGGCAAGAAGGGACAGCCGCGCTTCAAGCCGCCGTTCCCGGCCAGCTTTGGTCTATACGGCAAGCCGACCACCATCAACAACACCGAGACCTTTGCGGCCGTGCCCTGGATCATCAGGAATGGTGGTCAGGCCTATCTGGAATGCGGCAAGCCGAACAACGGAGGCACCAAGATCTTCTCGGTCTCGGGTGACGTCGAGCGCCCCGGCAACTACGAGATTCCGCTGGGCACGCCGTTTGCCAAGCTGCTCGAACTCGCAGGCGGCGTGCGCAAGGGGCGCCAGCTCAAGGCGGTGATTCCCGGCGGCTCTTCCTCGCCCGTGTTGCCTGCTTCCATCATGATGGACTGCACCATGGACTACGACTCCATCGCCAAGGCCGGCTCCATGCTGGGTTCGGGCGCAGTGATCGTCATGGACGATTCGCGTGACATGGTCGAGTCGCTGGTGCGTCTATCCTATTTCTACATGCACGAATCATGCGGTCAGTGCACACCCTGCCGCGAGGGCACGGGCTGGCTGTGGCGCGTGGTGCACCGCATCCAGCACGGCCAGGGCCGCGAGGAAGACATCGAGCTGCTCGACAACGTGGCGTTCAACATCATGGGGCGCACCATCTGTGCGCTGGGCGACGCGGCTGCCATGCCTGTGCGCGCCATGATCAAGCATTTCCGCCACGAGTTCGTGGCCAAGATCGAGGCCGCGGTCAAGCAGGGCACCTCCGCCGCCCGCGTGTGAGAAAAGCATATGGTTGAAATTGAACTGGACGGTCAGAAGGTGGAGGTTGCCGAGGGCAGCATGGTCATGCATGCTGCTGAAAAGTCGGGCACTTATATTCCCCATTTCTGCTACCACAAGAAGCTCTCCATCGCGGCCAACTGTCGCATGTGTCTGGTGGACATCGAGAAGGCGCCCAAGCCCATGCCGGCCTGCGCCACGCCGGTGACCCAGGGCATGATCGTGCGCACCAAGAGTGACAAGGCCATCAAGGCGCAGCAATCGGTGATGGAGTTCCTGCTCATCAATCACCCGCTTGATTGCCCGATCTGCGACCAGGGCGGCGAATGCCAGCTGCAAGACTTGGCCGTGGGCTATGGCGCTTCGGCCTCGCGTTACGGTGAAGAAAAACGCGTGGTTCTCAAGAAGGACATAGGGCCGCTCATCTCCACCGAGGAGATGACCCGTTGCATCCACTGCACCCGTTGCGTGCGCTTTGGCCAGGAGATTGGCGGCGACATGGAGCTGGGAATGATCAACCGCGGGGAGCATTCGGAGATCACGACTGTCAAGGGTGACACGGTCGATTCGGAACTCTCGGGCAACATGATCGACATCTGCCCGGTGGGTGCGCTCACCAGCAAGCCCTTCCGCTACAGCGCCCGCACCTGGGAGTTGTCTCGCCGCAAGTCGATTTCACCGCATGACTCCACGGGTGCCAACCTCGTGGTGCAGATCAAGAACCACAAGGTGATGCGCGTCGTGCCCCTGGAGAACGAGGCCGTCAACGAGTGCTGGATTGCCGACCGCGACCGCTTCTCCTATGAAGCACTGAATGGTGACGATCGTCTGCAGCGCCCCATGCTCAAGCAGGGTGGTCAGTGGCAGGAGGTCGATTGGCAGACGGCGCTGGAGTATGTGGCGAATGGTTTGAAATGCGTACGCGACAAACATGGCGCTTCGGCCATTGGCGCGTTGGTCAGCCCGCACAGCACGCTGGAAGAGTTGCACCTGGCAGCGACACTGGTGCGTGGGCTGGGCAGCGACAACATCGACCACCGCCTGCGCCACGCCGAGTTCGCCACACCCGAGGGGGTTCGCTGGCTCGGCATGCCCATCGCGGCACTGACCGACCTGCAGTCGGTACTGGTACTGGGCTCCAACCTGCGCAAGGATCACCCGCTGTTCGCCCAGCGCATCCGCCAGGCAGCGCGCAAGGGTTGCAAGGTATTTGCCATCAATGCCATGGCATATGACTGGGCTTTGCCTGCGACACAATCCGTAGTGGCATCCGCTGATTGGACGCAAGCTTTGGCCGATGTTGCGGCCGCCGTGGCGCAAGAAAAGGGTACTGTGGCGCCGGTCGTGTCCGGCAAGGCAAACGATGAGGCGCTGGCCATTGCCCGCGCACTGCTCAGCGGTGAACGCAAGGCCATCTTGCTTGGCAATGCCGCCGCCCACCACGCTCAGGCATCCAGTCTGCTGGCACTCGCGCAGTGGATTGCACAGGCAACCGGTGCCACCTTCGGCTATCTGAGCGAGGCGGCGAACACCGTTGGTGCCCAGTTCGTCGGCGCACAACCACGCCAGGGCGGCCTCAATGCCGCACAAATGCTGGCGGGGCAGGTGAAGGCCTTGTTCCTGCTGAATACCGAGCCCGAGTTCGACTCCGCAGCGGGTGCCAATGCGGCCCGGGGGCTGGCGGACGTGGACATGGTGGTGACATTGAGTCCGTTCAAAACGAATATGGACATCAGCGACGTACTGCTGCCCATAGCTCCGTTCACTGAAACCTCCGGCAGTTTTGTCAACGCCGAAGGCCGGGTGCAGAGTTTCCATGCCGTCGTGCGCCCGCTGGGTGAGACGCGTCCCGCCTGGAAGGTGTTGCGCGTGCTCGCCAACATCATGGCTCTGCCGGGTGTGGAGTTTGAGTCCTCGCAGGATGTACTGAACCAGGCCACGGCCGGCTTGGAGCAGTTGACTTCTCAGCAACTGAGCAATGCCACCAAGGCGGCCATCGACGTGGCACACGGGCCGGCGGCTGCGCCTGTGGTGGCCAGCATTTACCAGCTCGATGGCCTGGTGCGTCGTGCGCCAGCGCTGCAACTGACCGCCGACGCACGTGCGGCACGTGAAGGAGTCGTTGCATGATTGACGCGATTTACAACGGGGGCTTGAACCTGGTCGCCGCAAGCTGGTGGACCAGCATGGGCTGGCCGGTGATCTGGAATCTGATCAAGATCGTTTGCGTGCTGGCGCCGCTGATGGGGGCAGTCGCTTACCTCACCTTGTGGGAACGCAAGCTGCTGGGTTTCATGCAGGCGCGCCTTGGGCCCAATCGGGTTGGTCCCCTGGGCCTGCTGCAGCCCCTGGCCGACGGTCTGAAGCTGCTTACCAAGGAAGTGATCCAACCCACGGCTGCGAGCAAGGGTCTGTTCTTCCTGGGCCCGGTCATGGCCATCATGCCGGCCCTGGCAGCCTGGGTGGTGGTGCCTTTCGCGCCGGATACGGCCTTGGCCAATATCAACGCCGGATTGCTGCTGGTCATGGCCATTGCCTCGATAGAGGTTTATGGCGTGATCATTGCAGGCTGGGCATCCAACTCCAAGTACGCCTTGCTTGGCGCATTGCGCGCTTCCGCACAGATGGTCAGCTATGAAATCGCCATGGGCTTTTGCTTTGTGGTGGTGATCATGGTGACGGGCAGCATGAACCTGACCGAGATTGTGTTGGGGCAGGCTCGCGGCACCATGGCTGGCATCGGGTTGGGCTTCCTGTCCTGGAATTGGCTGCCTTTGCTGCCCATCTTCCTCGTGTATCTGATTTCGGGGGTTGCCGAAACCAACCGCCATCCGTTTGACGTGGTGGAAGGCGAGGCGGAGATCGTGGCTGGTCACATGGTCGAATATTCGGGTATGGGCTTTGCCATCTTCTTCCTGGCTGAATATGCAGCCATGTGGCTGGTGTCCATCCTGGCAGTGATCATGTTCCTGGGGGGCTGGTTGCCGCCAGTCGACGCCCTCGGCTTCATTCCGGGCTGGATCTGGCTTGGCATCAAGACCTTTGTGGTGGTATCCATGTTCATCTGGATCCGCGCCACCTTCCCGCGCTATCGCTATGACCAGATCATGCGTCTGGGCTGGAAGATCTTCATCCCGGTGACCCTGGTGTGGGTGCTGGTCGTGGGCGCCTGGTTGCTGTCGCCCTGGAATATTTGGAAATAAGCGGGGACACCATTCATGTCTGCTGTTGTTGCTCCTGCATCTTTTTCTCTCAAGGATTTCTTCAAGAGCTTCATGCTCTGGGAATTGGCCAAGGGCATGGTGCTGACCGGGCGCTATGCCTTCCGTGGCAAGGTCACGGTTCAGTTTCCCGAAGAAAAGACGCCTTTGTCGCCGCGCTTTCGTGGCTTGCACGCGCTGCGCCGTTACGACAACGGCGAAGAGCGTTGCATCGCCTGCAAGCTGTGCGAGGCCGTGTGCCCGGCGATGGCCATCACTATCGAGTCCGATGTGCGTGCCGATGGCACGCGCCGTACCACGCGCTATGACATCGACCTGACCAAGTGCATTTTTTGTGGTTTTTGCGAAGAAAGCTGCCCGGTGGATTCGATCGTGGAGACGCAGATCCTCGAATACCACGGCGAAAAACGGGGTGACCTGTATTTCACCAAGGAAATGCTGCTGGCTGTGGGCGATCGCTATGAACCCGAGATCGCGGCGGCCAAGGCGGCGGACGCGAAATACCGTTGATCGGGTGACGCATCACACCTGAACTTTTGAAAAGACCCGATCCATGGACGTTAAAACCGGATTCTTCTACCTGTTCTCGGTAGTGCTGCTGTACGCGGCCTTCCGGGTGATCACGGCGCGCAATCCCGTGCATGCCGTGTTGCATTTGATTCTGGCCTTTTCCCAAGCTGCCGGTTTGTGGCTGCTATTGAAGGCCGAGTTCCTTGCCATTGCCTTGGTGCTGGTGTACCTGGGGGCAGTGATGGTGCTGTTCCTGTTCGTGGTGATGATGCTGGACATTCGTATCGACGCAGTGCGTCGTGGATTTTGGAAGCATTTCCCCTTGGCTGCCCTGATAGGTGCCCTGGTGGCGTTTGAAATGGGTGCGGTGCTGATGACCGGCTTCCGTGGAGTGGAAGAACCCAAGGCCGTCGCGACTCTGGTCAATGCGGCCGGACAGGTGGTGCCGTATTCCAATACCCAGGCATTGGGCAAACTGATGTACACCGAATATCTGTATCCGGTGGAGATCGCTGCCGTGATTCTGCTGGTGGCCATGATTTCCGCTATTGCCCTTACGCTGCGCCAACGCAAGGACGTCAAGGCCAGCGATGTCACGGCCCAGGTGCGTGCCCGCGCTAGTGATCGTCTGGTCGTGGTGAAGATGCCGGTCACGCAGGCAGCACAACCCTTGGCAGACGGCGATATCAGTGCAGAGGAGAACAAGGCATGACATTGACCCTGGGCCATTTTCTGACGCTGGGGGCAATGCTGTTTGCCCTGGCGGTGGTCGGTATTTTCCTGAACCGCAAGAACCTGATCGTGCTGCTGATGGCGATCGAGTTGATGCTGCTGGCGGTGAACATGAACTTTGTCGCGTTTTCGCACTACCTGGGCGACATGCACGGTCAGGTATTCGTGTTCTTCATCCTTACCGTGGCGGCCGCCGAAGCGGCCATTGGCTTGGCCATTTTGGTGCTGTTGTTCCGTAACAAGAACAGCATCAATGCGGAAGATCTCAACACCCTCAAGGGTTGATGGGCTAACCGGTACTTGCAAGGTTCTCAAGAATGAGTCAAACCCTTTCTGCTTCGACGCTGCTGGCTGTGCCCTTGGCACCGTTGGCCGGCTCCCTGCTGGCAGGCCTTTTTGGCACGGCCTTTGGTGGCAACTGGTTCGGCCGCCGCATCTCGCACACGCTGACCATTCTGGGCGTGCTGGTGTCCTTCCTGATCTCCGCGTCCACGCTGTACAGCGTGGCCGTGGATGGCGCACGCCTTAACGAAACCCTCTATACGTGGATGGTGGTTGGCGGCCTGAAGATGGAGGTCGGCTTTCTGATCGACGGCCTGACGGCGATGATGATGTGCGTGGTGACCTTTGTGTCGCTGATGGTGCACATCTACACCATTGGCTACATGGAGGAAGACGAGGGCTACAACCGTTTCTTCTCCTACATCTCGCTGTTTACCTTCTCCATGCTGATGCTCGTGATGAGCAACAACATGCTGCAGCTGTTCTTTGGTTGGGAAGCCGTGGGCCTCGTGTCCTACCTGCTGATCGGTTTCTGGTTCAACAAGCCAACGGCCATCTTCGCGAACATGAAGGCCTTCCTGGTCAACCGTGTCGGTGACTTCGGGTTCATCCTGGGCATCGGCCTGATTGCGGCCTATGCCGGCAGCTTTGACTACGCCGAGGTGTTTGCCAAGAAGCAGGAGTTGGGTGCCTTGGTGTTTCCTGGCACCGACTGGATGCTGATCACCGTCATCTGCATTTGTCTGTTCATTGGCGCCATGGGCAAGTCGGCCCAGTTCCCGCTGCATGTCTGGCTGCCTGACTCCATGGAAGGTCCGACGCCGATTTCTGCGCTGATCCACGCCGCCACCATGGTGACGGCGGGCATCTTCATGGTCTCGCGCATGTCGCCACTGTTCGAGCTGTCCGATGCTGCCCTGAACTTCATCCTGGTCATCGGCTCCATCACGGCCCTGTTCATGGGCTTCCTGGGCATCATTCAGAACGACATCAAGCGCGTGGTGGCCTACTCCACGCTGTCGCAACTCGGTTACATGACCGTGGCGCTGGGGGCATCCGCCTATTCGGTCGCGGTGTTCCACCTGATGACGCACGCTTTCTTCAAGGCCTTGCTGTTTCTGGGTGCCGGCTCGGTCATCATGGGCATGCACCACAACCAGGATATCCGCTGGATGGGCGGCGTACGCAAGTACATGCCTATCACCTGGATCACCTCGCTGCTCGGCTCGTTGGCACTGATTGGCACACCTCTGTTCTCCGGCTTTTATTCCAAGGAAAACATCATCGAGGCCGTGCACTTCAGCCAGCTGCCGGCTGCCGGCTTTGCACATTTTGCGGTCATGGCGGGGGTGTTTGTCACCGCGTTCTATTCGTTCCGGATGTACTTCCTGGTCTTCCATGGCAAGGAGCGCTACGACCAGAACCCTGATGCCCATGAGGCGCAGGAAGAACCCGATCCGCACCATCACCATGACGACCATTCCAAGCCACATGAGTCGCCATGGGTGGTGACGGTGCCGCTGGTGTTGCTGGCCATCCCTTCGGTGGTGATCGGTTTCATGTACATCCAGCCCATGCTGTTTGGCGACTTCTTCAAGGACGTGATCTTTGTCGACGGCTCCAAGCATGCGGCGATGGCGCAACTGGCGCAGATGTTCCACGGCCCTGTGGCCATGGCCGTGCATGCATTGCAGACGGCGCCGTTCTGGCTGGCTCTGGCGGGTGTTGCGCTGTCTTACTACATGTACATCGTCAATCCGGCGCTGCCGGCGGCGATCAAGCGTGTGTTTCAGCCCATCTACACCTTGCTCGAGAACAAGTACTACATGGACTGGATCAACGAGAACATCATTGCAGCCGGCACGCGCCTGCTGGGTGTGGTTCTGTGGAAGGGTGGTGACCAGGGGTTGATCGACGGCGCCATCGTGAACGGTTCGTGGAAGCTGGTGGCGCGTATTTCTGCCGCAGTCCGGCGTGTGCAGTCCGGTTTCCTGTACCACTACGCACTGTTCATGATCCTGGGTGTCTTCGCCCTCATGACGTATTTCGTCTGGCTCAACAAATAGGAGCAAATAACAAATGGGTTTGTTGAGTCTTGCCATTTGGACGCCCATCGTTTTTGGCGTCCTGCTTCTGGCGTTCGGTTGCGACAAGCATGCGCGTACCGTGCGCTGGCTGGCGCTGATCGGCTCCCTGTTGGGCCTGGCGGTAACGATTCCGCTGATCAGCGGGTTTGATGCCGGTACTGCAGCCATGCAGTTCGTTGAAAAGGCCCCCTGGGTCGCGCGCTTCAACATGCACTACCACCTGGGCGTGGATGGCATCTCGATGTGGTTCGTACCATTGACGGCCTTCATTACCGTGATCGTGGTCATCGCTTCGTGGGAGTCCATCACCGAGCGTGTCTACCAGTACATGGCGGCCTTCCTGATTCTGTCGGGACTGATGATCGGTGTGTTCTCCGCACTCGACGGCATGCTGTTCTATGTGTTCTTTGAAGCCACGCTGATACCGATGTACCTGATCATCGGCATGTGGGGTGGGCCGAACAAGATCTACGCGGCGTTCAAGTTCTTCCTGTATACCTTGCTGGGCTCGCTGCTGACGCTGGTTGCCTTCATCTACCTGTACAACCAGGCAGGTGGCAGCTTTGATATCGCTGCCTGGCACAAGCTGCCGCTGGGCGGCACCGCGCAGACATTGTTGTTCTTTGCGTTGTTCGCGGCCTTTGCCGTCAAGGTGCCGATGTGGCCGGTGCATACCTGGTTGCCCGACGTGCACGTCGAAGCGCCCACCGGTGGTTCCGCAGTGCTGGCGGCCATCATGCTGAAGCTGGGTGCTTATGGCTTCCTGCGCTTCTCACTGCCGATCGCTCCCGACGCCGCGCATGAATGGGCCTGGCTGATGATCACCCTGTCGCTGATAGCGGTGATCTACGTCGGCCTCGTGGCCATCGTGCAAAAGGACATGAAAAAACTCGTGGCCTATTCGTCCGTGGCACACATGGGCTTTGTCACGCTGGGCTTCTTCATTTTCAACGACCTTGGCGTGTCTGGAGGGCTGGCGCAGATGATTGCCCACGGCTTCGTGTCGGGCGCCATGTTCCTGTGCATTGGCGTGTTGTATGACCGCGTGCATTCCCGCCAGATTGCAGACTACGGCGGCGTGGTCAACACCATGCCCAAGTTTGCGGCGTTTGCGCTGCTGTTCTCCATGGCCAATTGCGGTCTGCCTGCAACGGCTGGTTTCGTTGGCGAGTGGATGGTGATCATTGCCTCGGTGCGTTTCAATTTCTGGATTGGCCTGGGTGCTGCGATTGCCGTGATCCTGGGTGCCAGCTACTCGCTGTGGATGTACAAACGGGTCTATCTGGGCCCCGTGACCAATGACAACGTCCGTGCCATGACCGACCTGAATGGGCGTGAATTCCTGGTGTTGGGCGTGCTGGCGATCGCCGTGCTCTACATGGGCATTTATCCCAAGCCCTTTACCGATGTGATGGATGTGTCGGTGGCGGAGCTGCTCAAGCATGTGGCGCAAACCAAGCTGAACTGACCGGACTAGCGAAGCGAGAGATACAAGATGATTGACAACATCAGCTGGTTGGCGATTTACCCTGAGATCGTGCTGCTGGTCATGGCCTGCGTGATTGCGCTGGTAGATCTGGGCGTGGGAAGTACGCGACGCACGGCGACCTATGTGCTGACCATGCTTTCTCTGGCCGTGGTTGCCGTTATGCAGGCCATGTATGCCAGCAGTGGCAACACCTTCTATGGCTGGGGCAACATGGTGGTCAGCGATGCCATGGGTAACTGGCTCAAGTGCTTTGCCACAGTGTCACTGATGGTGACGCTGGTTTATGGCCGTTCCTATGCGCTTGACCGCGGCATGTTGCGTGGAGGCGAGCTTTTCACGCTGACCATGCTTGCGCTGCTGGGCATTTGCGTGCTGATTTCGGCCAATAACTTCATCGTGATCTATCTGGGCCTGGAATTGCTCACGCTGTCCAGCTATGCGCTGGTTGCGCTGCGCCGTGATCACACCACGGCCACCGAGGCCGCGATGAAGTACTTCGTGCTCGGTGCCATGGCCAGTGGCTTTCTGCTCTATGGCCTGTCCATGGTCTATGGCGCCACCGGTTCCCTGGACATCGGCCAGGTGTTCAAGGCCATCAATGCGGGCCAGATTCGTCACCAGGTACTGGTGTTTGGCGTGGTCTTCATCGTCGCCGGCCTGGCCTTCAAATTCGGTGCTGTGCCGTTCCACATGTGGATTCCTGACGTCTATCAGGGTGCACCCACGGTGGTCACGCTGATCATCGGTAGCGCACCCAAGTTTGCGGCCTTTGCCATGGCGATTCGCCTCCTGGTCGATGGCCTGCTGCCGCTGGCGATTGACTGGCAACAGATGCTGGCAGTGCTGGCCATCGCCTCATTGCTCGTGGGCAACGTGGCCGGTGTGTTGCAGACTAATCTGAAGCGCATGCTGGCCTATTCGACCATTTCGCACATGGGTTTCCTGTTTCTGGGCCTGTTGTCGGGAGTGGTCAACGGCATGGTGGATGCCAATGCTGCCGAAACCGCCTACAGCTCGGCCATGTTCTACATCGTCACCTATGTGCTGACCGTGCTGCCTGCCTTTGGCCTGATTGCCATGCTCGCACGCGAAGGTTTCGAGAGTGAGGAAATCGCCGACCTGGCTGGCCTGAACCAGCGCAGCCCGCTGTACGCAGCCGTGATGGCGGTCTGCATGTTCTCGCTGGCAGGCATTCCACCACTGGTGGGTTTTTACGCCAAGCTGTCGGTGCTGCAGGCGCTGGTAGCGTCTGGCCATGGCCTGCATGTGGCCCTGGCGGTGTTTGCCGTCGTCATGTCGTTGATTGGCGCCTTCTACTACCTGCGCGTAGTCAAGGTCATGTATTTCGATGCGCCGCTCACGGCTGGCAAGGTGTCGGCGCCCTTCGATGCGCGCGTGGTTCTTTCCATCAATGGCGCCTTGGTGCTGATTCTGGGCGTTCTTCCAGGTGGCTTGATGGCCTTGTGTGCTGACGCCATCGTGCGCGCATTGGCGACCTGATGGGCGTATTGTTCAACCCATGACCCAGACTGCAGCCATTTGGCTGGTGATCTTGGCCGCCCTTGTGGCGGCCAATCTACCTTTTATCAATGACCGTTGGTTGGTGGTCGGAGCGCGGGCACACCAGGGCAAACCATTCTTTGCGCGTGCGCTCGAACTGCTGCTGCTGTACTTTCTGGTGGGTGCGCTGGCGCTGCTGATCGAAAAGCGCGCCGGACAGATTGCGCCTCAAGGCTGGGAGTTCTATGCCGTGACCGGTGCCTTGTTCATCACCTTGGCATTTCCCGGATTCGTCTACCGCTATCTGATGCATCGTGGCAGGCGCCCTGCACACTGAACGGGTGTGTCATGAAGGTTCTGGATTTGTTTTGCGCCGATGACCATGCCTTCGAGGGCTGGTTTGGTAGCGAGGACGACTTTCAGAGTCAGTTGGCGCGTGGTCTGGTGCAATGCCCCCTGTGTGGCAATGCCCATATTCGCAAGGGGTTAAGCGCGCCACGCCTGAATCTGCGCTCGTCTTCTGATGCCGGATCTCAGGCGTCCCAGCCAACTCAGCCAGTGCAAGCCACCAACGGGGCCGTGACACCCCAGGCGATGCACGCGGCCTGGCTGCATATGGCCCGGCAGATTGTGGCGCGCACCGAGGATGTCGGGCAACGCTTTGCTGTCGAGGCCCGGCGCATGCATTACGGTGAGATCGAGGAGCGCCCCATTCGGGGCCAGGCCTCTCCAGGAGAAACGGCAGAGTTGCTGGATGAGGGGATTGCCGTGCTGCCATTGCTGCTGCCAGACGCGGCTACAGAATCTCTGCAATAAGCAGGCAAGGGGCGCTGGTTTGGACTATGCGGCGCCGAAACGCGCCGCAAAGGCCTCGTCAAACGCCTGGCCGCCGCATAGTGACAGAGTCAGGGCCACGCGTGCATCAGGCGGCAACTGCGGCAATGGCTCCAGTCGCCGGGTTTCGGTGTTATAGCTCATCGCCAGCAGAGGGTGGCCATCACGCTCGCACTGCAGGTCGTAATCCCAAAGACCACCGGATTCCAGGGGGCCGCGCAGCTCACCATATTCCGCATGCGCCCAGGCCAGCACGCTGATGATCTCGTGCTCCAGCTCACTCATGCGCGCTGCGGGTATGGCAGCGATGGCGTCCCAGGTGGCCGTGCCTTCTGCGTCTTCGCTGTAGTCAAAATCGAGAAAATGCAGCTTCATGACGTGCGGCAGATGCCGTCCCGTAGACGATAAAACGAAAGGTGCTGACCATGTCGTCGCAACCCACCAGCAACGCACCCGTGCTGCATGTGCAGGGCCTGGGGTTCGGGTTCCCTGGACACAGCCTGTTCCAGGATTGGAGTGCAGATTTTCCAGCCGGGCTATCCCTGATACAAGGGGGCGATGGAACGGGCAAAACCAGCCTGTTGCGCCTGTTTGCCGGCGAAACTGCGCCGCAGGCGGGGAGTGTGACATTGCTCGGGATGGATGCCGTGCGGCAACCGGCGGAATATCGCGCCCAGGTGTTCTGGCGCGATCCGCGTGCGCCCTGGCCGGACACATTGACACCGCTGACATGGGTGGAGCAGCTGCCTGCGCACCATCCGCGCTGGTCAGGCGAAGCCTGGCGCGCACATGTCGCCGGTTTTGGCCTGGCAATGCACCTGCACAAGCCCATGTATCAGCTCTCCAGCGGCAGCCAGCGCAAGGTGCTGCTGGCTGCAGCCCTGGCCAGCGGCGCCGTGCTGACCTTGCTGGACGAGCCGTTGGCAGCGTTGGATAAACCATCGATCAGCTATCTGCTGCAGGCACTGGAGGCTGAGGCCCGCGCGTCGCGCTGGCCAGGGCGTGCGGTACTCGTCGCGCACTACGACGCACTGGGAGACCTGCCCTGGTGCGCCAGGATAGCGCTGTAGATCAGACCACGCCCTGGGCCAGCATGGCGTCGGCCACCTTCACGAAGCCGGCGATGTTGGCGCCGTCGATATAGCTGACGCTGCCGTCGGCACGCTTGCCATGCTGCAGGCAGGCGCCATGGATGCTCTTCATGATCTGCAGCAGGCGGGCATCGACTTCGTCGCGTGTCCAGGACAGACGCTGCGCGTTCTGGCTCATCTCCAGGCCCGAGGTGGCCACGCCGCCGGCATTGCTGGCCTTGCCGGGCGCGTAGAGCACACCGGCCGTTTCGAACACCTTGGCAGCCTCGTTGGTCGAAGGCATGTTGGCGCCCTCCGCCACGCACAGCACGCCGTTTTTGATCAGCGTGCGGGCGTCCTGCTCGTCGAGTTCGTTCTGCGTGGCGCTGGGCAGGGCCACGTCAGCTGGGATATGCCAGGGCGTCTTGCCGGGCAGGAATTCCACGCCGGTGCGCTTGGCGTAGTCATTCACGCGGCCGTAGTGGTGGTTCTTCACATCCATGAGGATGGCCAGCTTCTCGGCGGTGAAGCCTTCAGGGTCGTAAATCGTGCCCGAAGAGTCGGACACCGTGACCACCTTGGCGCCCAGTTGCATGGCCTTCTCGACCGAGTACTGGGCCACGTTGCCGGAGCCGGAGACGGACACCGTCTTGCCTTCCAGGCTTTGTCCACGCGTGGCCAGCATTTCCTGGGCAAAGTACACGCAGCCATAGCCCGTCGCCTCGGGGCGTATCAGCGAGCCGCCAAACGACAGGCCCTTGCCGGTGAACACGCTGGCGGCGTTGTTGGCCAGCTTCTTGTACATGCCGGCCATGAAGCCGACCTCACGGCCGCCCACGCCGATGTCCCCCGCCGGCACGTCGGTGTCCGGGCCCACATGGCGGAACAGCTCGGTCACGAAGGCCTGGCAGAAGCGCATGATCTCGGTCGGGCTCTTGCCCTTGGGGTCGAAATCAGAGCCGCCCTTGCCGCCGCCCATGGGCAGGGTGGTCAGGGCGTTCTTGAAAGTTTGCTCGAAGGCCAGGAACTTCAGCACCGACAGCGTGACCGAGGGGTGAAAGCGAATCCCGCCCTTGAACGGCCCCACGGCCATGCTGTGCTGGATGCGGTAGCCGCGGTTGACATGTACGTTGCCATGGTCATCGAACCAGGAGACGCGGAACATGATCACCCGCTCGGGCTCCACCAGGCGCTCCAGCAGTGCCTGTTCGGCGTAGCGCGGGTGCTTCTCGATGAAGGGCCACAGGCTTTCCATGACCTCGGTCACGGCTTGCAAGAACTCGGGCTGACCGGGGTTGCGCTGGGCCAGTTGTTCCAGGAATTGGCCTACGGATGCGTGCTTCATTGGGAAACCTTCGAATCGGAGAGAAAAATTGCGGCGTTGCAGCATGGAATTATGCCAATAAAGCATGCGTGCATGCATAAGCCGTGCAAAAGTTAGTGTGGCGCTCACGCGCAATGCTGTGCTTGGGTAGCGTGGCACGGGGTGGGGTGGGGATTCGCCATGCCTGCAGCGTCTTTTTTTTGTCACGATCGCGGCCCATAGTCTGATTTTTCAAGAGAGGTGCAAGCGATGCGTATTCACAATGTTTCGAAGGGGGCCGTGGCCCTGGCAGCGGCAGCGGTGTTGCTGGCGGCCTGTGGCGGTGGTGACGATAAGGGTGATTATCCAACCCTGACGGGTGACAAGCCCCTGGTGATTGGTCACCGGGGCGCCTCGGGCTACCTGCCAGACCACACCCTGGAGGGCTACCGCAAGGCCATAGAGCTGGGCGCTGATTTCATTGAGCCTGATCTCGTCGCCACCAAGGACGGGGTGTTGGTGGCGCGCCACGAACCCAATATCACCGCCACCACCGATGTCGCCCAGCGCAGCGAATTTGCCGCACGCAAGAGCAAGAAGCTGGTCGATGGGGTGAGCGAGGAGGGCTGGTTTGTTTCCGATTTCACCCTGGCCGAGCTCAAGACCCTGCGCGCCGTGCAGCCCCTGGCCGAACGCGACCAGAGCCACAACGGCAAGTATCTGATCCCGACCTTCGAAGAGGTGCTGGAGCTGGCCAAGACCGAAGGTGCACGCCTGAATCGCAGCATCGGCGTCTATCCCGAGACCAAGCATCCGAGCTACCACGCGGGCCTGGGTCTGGCGCTGGAAGACCGCTTGCTCGCCATCCTGGGCAAGTACGGTTACACCAGCAAGAGCGCGCCGGTGATCGTGCAGTCCTTCGAGGTGGCCAACCTCAAGTATCTGCGCAGCAAGACCCAGGTGCGCTTGGTGCAGCTGGTGGATGCCAACGACGTCAACGCCGACGGCAGCATGGACCTGACAGCCCCCTATGACAAGCCGTACGACTTTGCCGTGGCTGGCGACGCCCGCACCTTTGCCAGCCTGCTGACGCCGGCCGGGCTCAAGGACGTCAAGAGTTACGCCGACGGCATCGGCCCGTGGAAGCCCTATCTGATCCCATCCAAGCTGGTCGACGCCAACAAGGACGGCAAGCCTGATGACCTCAACGGTGACGGCAAGATCGACGAACGCGACCGGGTCATGCTGCCGGCCACCGATGTGGTCAAGAACGCCCATGCCGCCGGGCTGTTCGTCCACCCCTACACCTTCCGCAGCGAGGCGCGGCGCCTGGCATCGGACTTCAAGGGTGACCCCAAGGCCGAGTTCCGCCTGTTCTACCAGCTGGGCGTGGATGGGGTGTTTGCCGACTTCCCCGACCACGCCAAGGCGGCGCGCGACTGAAGCCTGCGGCCCGCTTGCGCGGGCTCTTGCGTCAGCGCCCGCGCAAAAACAGCCCGTCCAGCTCTTTCATGGTCAGCTGGCGCCAGGTGGGGCGGCCGTGGTTGCACTGGTCGGAACGCTCGGTGACCTCCATCTGGCGCAGCAGGGCGTTCATCTCGTCCAGCGTCAGGCGGCGGTTGGCGCGCACGGCGCCGTGGCAGGCCATGGTGGCCAGGATCTCATTGCGTGCACGCTGGATCACGGTGCTGGCGTCATGCTGGCCCAGCTCGGCGAGCACGCTGCGCGCCAGCTCCGCGGCGTTGCCCTGGGCCAGCTGGGTGGGCACGGCGCGCACGGCCAGGGTGCGCGGTGAAAACGGTACCACCTCCAGGCCCAGCAGGCCCAGCGTGTCGGCATGGGCCTCGGCCGTGACCACCTCCTCGGGGGTGGCGGCGAAGGTAGCGGGGATGAGCAGTGGCTGGCTGGCGATGCGCGCGCCCTGATCGACCTGGGACTTGAGGCGCTCGTAGACGATGCGCTCATGCGCTGCGTGCATGTCCACCAGCACCAGGCCCTGGGCGCTTTCGGCCAGGATGTAGATGCCGTGCAGCTGCGCCAGGGCGCGACCCAGGGGCCAGGTGTTGGCTGCGTCGGCAGGGGTTTCGACCGCAGTTGGCAGGGGCATGGCGGCAGCAGGCGAGGTTGCGCCGGCGGGCTCCATGGTGGGCCCGGGGGGCGCAGGCTGCGCCGCCGGCGTGCCCCATAGCGCCTGCAGGTCGGAGACCTTATGGCCCATGCGCTCATCAAATTTAATAGCTGTTTGCGCTTGCCAGTTGGGCGCTACAGGCCTATTTTGTTCAAAATCACCTGGGGGTGCCACAGCGGGCGTCGCACTGGCAGCGGCCAATGCCTGGGCGCGCGGGGCGGCCAGGGCGTTCTCCACGGCGTGGCGCACGGCCTGGTGCACCTCGCGGCTGTCGCGAAAGCGCACTTCTATTTTTGTTGGGTGCACATTCACGTCCACCCGCTGCGGGTCGATCTGCACGTAGAGCGCATACACCGGCTGCTTCTGGCCGTGCAGCAGATCCTCGTAGGCCGTGCGCGCGGCGTGCGTGAGCACCTTGTCGCGCACGAAGCGGCCGTTGACATAGCAGAACTGCTGGTCGGCGCGCGAGCGCGCGGCGTCCGGCAGGCCGGCGCGGCCGGTGACGGTGACGGCACCCAGGCGCAGTTGCACGGGCACGGAGTTGCGCAGAAAGTCGTCACCCAGTACATCGCCCAGGCGCTGGCGCAGGGCGGCATCGGCGTCCACGTCGGGGGCGGCGCTGGCGCGCCACTGCTCGACCAGCCGGCCCTCGTGCCAGATGGCAAAGCCCACGTCCGGCCGCGCCAGCGCGTGGCGGCGCACGGCCTCCACGCAGTGGGCCAGCTCGGTGGTGTCGCTCTTCAAGAATTTGCGCCGCGCGGGGGTGGAGAAGAACAGCTCCTTGACCTCCACCGTGGTGCCGGTGCCGCGCGCCGCGGGGCGTAGCTCGCCGCTGCGCGCGTCGAGTGCGAAGGCGCTGGCCTGCTGCGCGGTGCGCGACAGCAGCGCCATCTCGGACACCGAGGCAATGGCCGCCAGGGCCTCGCCACGAAAGCCCATGGTGGCGACCGATTCCAGGTCGTGCAGATTGGTGATCTTGCTGGTGGCGTGGCGGCGCAGGGCCACCGGCAGCTCATCCCGCGGAATGCCGCAGCCATCGTCCTCGACGGCGATCAGGCGCACGCCGCCCGCGGCCAGGCGTACCGTGATCTGGCGCGCGCCGGCGTCCAGCGCGTTGTCCACCAGCTCGCGCACGGCGGAGGCCGGGCGCTCCACCACCTCGCCTGCGGCAATCTGGCTGATCAGCTCATCGGGCAGGTCGCGTATCGGGCGGCGGGGGGACGGGGTGGCAGGGTCGGAGGGCTGGGCGGTCACGCGGCGATTGTAGGGGGCCGGTCTGGCCCGCCGGGTGCCAGGGTGATCAGTGGCGATGGCCGCGGCGGCCACGGCCGCGGTCGTTGTTCTTGCCGACTTCGTTGCCAATCAGCGCGCCTGCGGCGGCACCGCCGACGGTGCCCAGGGTGGAGCCAAACACCGCATTGCCGACCAGGCCACCGGCGACGGCGCCCACTCCGGTGCCGATCTGGGCATTGCTGGGGTGGTGGGCGCAGCCGGCCAGCGCCAGGGCGCCCACCAGTGCGGTGGCGACGGTCAGGGCGCGGACGGTGTGGGTACGACGGAAGATCATGAAACGCATTCCTTGGTGGATGATTCCATTTCTAAATCACCCGTGTCGTTGTTGCTTCGCCTTGTCGTGCTACAGCACTGCCTGCGGCTTCGCGCCTAGACACGAATGATTTGGAAACGGAATGGGTGGAACAAATGATGTGCTGCCACTGTGGCGGCAGGGTGTGAAGTGTGTATGGCTATCTGGTTGCCGATTGCGAGCAACTGTGTCCACTTGCCATGTTTGTGTCGCACACCGTACGGACATGGCGCGCCCGGGTACATTACGCGCCGTCAATTCGAAGGGCTTGCTACGTGGACATCATTGCGTTTCTGATCGATTTCATCCTGCATGTGGACAAGCATCTGGAGGCCTTCGTCGCCAGTTACGGCGCCTGGGTGTATGCGCTGCTGTTTCTCATCGTGTTCGTCGAGACGGGCGTGGTGGTCATGCCATTCCTGCCCGGCGATTCGCTGCTGTTCATCGTCGGTGCCCTGAGTGGCGCGGGGCTGCTCAACTTTCCGCTGGCCTGCACGCTGCTCGTCGTTGCGGCGATCCTGGGCGATCAATGCAATTACAGCATCGGGCGTTATCTTGGCCCCAAGGTGTTCCAGTGGGAGGGTTCGCGCTGGTTCAACAAGAAGGCCTTCGACCAGGCCCATGCGTTTTACGAGCGCTATGGCGGCATCACCATCGTGCTGGCGCGCTTCATGCCGTTCATCCGCACCTTTGCGCCCTTCGTGGCCGGGGTGGCGGCCATGGGGCGGGCCAAGTTCACGGCCTACAACGTGGCCGGGGCGCTGATCTGGGTGCTGGGCATTGCCACGGCCGGTTACTTCTTCGGCAACCTGCCCTGGGTGCGCCAGCATCTGGAGAAGATCATCTGGGGCCTGATCCTGGTGCCGGGGCTGATCGCCATCTTTGGTGCCTGGCGCGCGGGGCGTCAACAGCCGGCTTAAGCGATCACTACCCGCTCGACCAGCCGGTCGTCGCCCAGCACGATCAGGGCGA
The DNA here is from genome assembly GCF_033100095.1 of Diaphorobacter limosus. Lineage (NCBI taxonomy): Bacteria > Pseudomonadati > Pseudomonadota > Betaproteobacteria > Burkholderiales > Comamonadaceae > Diaphorobacter > Diaphorobacter limosus. The sequence continues at coordinate 3,687,725 of NZ_CP136921.1, forward strand.
ACAGTAGCTCCTCCAGGCTTTGCGCGCGCTCGGTCTTGCGCGCCAGCAGCGGCGTGGCCTGGGGGTTGAGTACCACGAAGTCGGCCTCGGTGCCGGCCCGCAGCGTCCCTATCACGCCCTCCAGCCCCAGCGCGCGCGCGGCGCCGCCGGTGTGCTGCCACCATAGCTGCGAAGGTTTCAGGCTCAAGCCCGGCTTGGTCTGGCCTTCGCGGCCCACGTAGTAGGCCGCCAGCATGGTGTGAAACGGGCTGAAGCTGGTGCCCCCGCCCACGTCGCTGGCCAGGCCGTGCAGCATGCCCAGTCGATCGGCGCCGATGAAGTTGAAGAAGCCGCTGCCCAGGAACAGGTTGCTCGTTGGGCTGACGGCGGCGGCGGTGCCCGTTTCGTGCATCAGCTGGCGGTCAGCGTCGTCCAGATAAATGCAATGCGCGTACACCGCGCGGCGGCGCAACAGGCCGAAGCCGGCGTACACGTCCAGGTAGGAGCGCGCCTGCGGGTAGAGCTCGCGCACCCAGCGCACCTCGTCCCGGTTCTCGGCCACATGCGACTGTATCCAGGTGTCGGGGTGACGGCGCGCCAGCTCGGCCGCACCGTGCATCTGTGCGTCGGAGCACGACGGCGCAAAGCGTGGCGTGATGGCGTAGCCCAGGCGGCCCTGGCCATGCCAGCGCTGAATCAGCGCCTCGGTGTCGATCAGGCTTTGCTCGGTGGCATCGCGTACGCCGTCGGGGCTGTGCCTGTCCTGCAGCACCTTGCCGCCGATCATGCGCAGGCCGCGCCGCTGTGCCTGGCCGAAGAAAGCGTCCACCGAGGCCGGGTGCGAGGTGGCAAATGTCAGCGCCGTGGTCACGCCATTGCGCTGCAGTTCGTCAAAGAAAAAGCCAGCCACCTCGGCCGCATGCTCCGGGTCGGCAAAGCGCGACTCGGCCGGGAAGGTGTAGTGCTCCAGCCAGGGCAGCAGGCCGTCGGCGGGCGCGCCGATGACATCCAGCTGCGGGTAGTGCACATGCATGTCGATGAAGCCGGGGGCGATGAGGCGCCCGGGCCAGTGCGTGAGCGGAACCTGGGCATGGCGCTCGCGCAGCGCGCCAAAGGGGCCGGCATCGAGCACGCGCCGCACGCCCTGGGCGTCGGTGGCAGTGACCAGCAGGCCGTCGTCGTCATACAGCGGCTGGCCGTCGGCGTCAAAGCGCAGCAACTGCGCGCGAAAGGCGTGGGGGCTCATGGTGTCAATGTCCGCCGATGTAGAAGAACTTGAACAGGAACACGGCGGCGATGATCCACACCATGAAGTGCACCTCGCGCACGCGCCCAGTGAACAGCTTGGCCGCGGCGTAGGTGATGAAGCCGAAGGCCAGGCCGTTGGCGATGGAGTAGGTGAAGGGCATCAGCAGCGCGGTGACGGCGGCGGGCACGACCTCGGTGGAGTCGTCCCAGTTCAGCTCGGTGAGCTCGCGCAGCATCAGGCAGGCGACGAAGAACAGCGCCGGCGCCGTGGCGTAGGCCGGCACCACGCCGGCCAGCGGGGCGATGAACAAACAGGCCAGGAACAGCGCGGCCACGGTGAGCGCCGTCATGCCGGTGCGCCCGCCGGCCTGCACGCCGGCAGCGCTCTCCACATAGGCCGTGGTGCTGGATGTGCCCAGCAGCGAGCCGGCGAAGATGGCGCCGCTGTCGGCCAGCAGCGACTTGTTCAGGCGCTCCATCTTGCCCGGCACCAGCAGGCCGGCGCGCTTGGCCACGCCCATCAGCGTGCCGGTGGCATCGAACAGCTCGACCAGGAAGAACACCAGCACCACGTTGAGCAGGCCCTTGGTGACGGCGGTGTGGATGTCCAGTTGCAGGAAGGTGGGGGCGATCGATGGCGGCGCCGAAAAGATGCCACGGAACTGGTTGCCGCCAAAGAAGAACGAGGCCACGGTGACGCCGACGATGCCGATCAGGATGGCGCCCGGCACGCGCGCCTTGTCCAGCGCCACGATGGCCAGAAAACCCAGCACCGCCAGGATCACAGGGGCCGAGTGCAGGTCGCCCAGCGTCACCAGCGTGGCCTTGTCGCCGACGACGATACCGGCGCTCTTGAGCGCGATCAGTGCCAGGAACAGACCGATGCCCACGGTGATGGCGCTGCGCAGCGACTGCGGTATGCCGTCGATGATGTGCCTGCGTATGCCGAACAGCGTCACGACCAGGAACAAACAGCCGGAGATGAACACCGCCCCCAGCGCCGCCTGCCAGGTAAAGCCCATGTGCAGCACCACGGCGTAGGCAAAGTAGGCGTTCAGCCCCATGCCCGGCGCCATGGCGATGGGGTAGTTGGCGTACAGCCCCATGATGGCCGAGCCCAAGGCCGCTATCAGGCAGGTAGCGACGAACACCGCGTCCTTGGGCATGCCGGCATCGCCCAGGATGGAGGGGTTGACGAAGATGATGTAGGCCATCGTCAGAAAGGTGGTGATGCCGGCGATCACCTCGGTGCGCGGCGTGGTGCCATGCTCGCGCAGCTTGAACAGCCGCTCCAACAAGCCCGTGGCCGCGGCTTGTGGTGGCGTGGTCGGCATGCCTGTCAGGTCCTTGGCATTCATGGCGTATGTCTCCTTGTGGTGTTGTGCTCAGGAAAGCGGTGAGAGCGGCGTTGTGGGCTACAGCTGCAGGCCGGCAATGGCGTCGCGCGTGCGCTCGCGCAGCCAGCGTGCGGCGCTGGAATGCTGGCTGCGCGCATGCCACAGCTGGTAGTACTGCAGTGGCGCCAGGGCCACGGGGCAGGGCAGGATCACCAGGGGCAGGCGGCTGGCCACGCGCTCGCAATAGCGGCGCCCCGTGGTCAGCACCAGCTGGGTGCCGGCGACCATGTCCGGTATCAGGCTGAAGTAGGCGCTGCGCACGGCGATATGGCGCTTGAGCCCCAGGCCGTCGAGCATCTGGTCGATGATGCCGCGCGCGCCCGGGTGCGTGGGCATGGGGGCAATGTGCTCGGCGGCCAGCCAGGCGGCCTCGTCCCAGCCACGGCGCACGGCCGGGTGGTGGCGGCTGACCAGGGACACCACCTCGTCCTCGAACAGCCGTGCCAGGTGCAGCTCGTCCGGGGGCTGCAGCCAGTTGCCTATGACCAGGTCGATCTCGCCCAGGGCCAGCTGGGCACGGTAGTCGGCCTCGCGCGTCAGCGCATGGATCTCCACCCTGGCCAGCGGTGCCTGGCGCTTGATGTCGGCCACCAGGCGCGGCAGGAACAGTGGATCCAGGTAGTCGCTGGCGGCAATATGAAAGGTCTGGCAGCTGGTGCGGGGGTCAAAGCTGCGCGCCTCGGTGAACAGGGTTTCGGCCGTGCGCAGCACGTTGGCGGCGGGCTCCAGCATGCGCTGGCCGGCCTCGGTGGGCACCATGTGGGCGCCGTTCCTGACCAGCAGCGGATCGCCCGAGAGCTCGCGCAGGCGCTTGAGCGCCGTGGATACCGCCGGCTGGTGCATGCCCAGACGCAGCGCCGCGCGCGAGACGCTGCGCTCGGTCAGCACGGTGTGCAGCACGCGTATCAGGTGCAGGTCTATGCGGTCGAACAGGTGCTGATCGCCGGCACCGGCGGGCGCGGTGGGGGGTGTTGAGGGCGGCATGGCGTGGGATTTCAGCCGGCCTGCACGGCGCCAATGGCGCGCAGGATCGCCTCGCTGGTGGCTGGAGCCTGCAGCGGTGGCAGAGCCTGGTGCCCGCCGGCAGCGGCCACCGCGTCGCGGATGGCAAAGAACACCGAGAACGGCAGCAACAGCGGCGGCTCACCCACGGCCTTGCTGCGGTGGATCGAGTCCATCGCATTGGCGCCCTCGAACAGCTGCACATGAAACTCCGGCGGGCAGTCGTTGGCCGTGGGAATCTTGTAGGTGCTGGGCGCGTGCGTCATCAAGAGGCCGGTTTGCGGATGCCAGACCAGCTCTTCCGTGGTCAGCCAGCCCATGCCCTGGATGAAGGCGCCCTCGACCTGGCCTATGTCCACGGCCGGGTTGAGCGAGCGCCCCACGTCGTGCAGCACGTCGGCGCGCAAGAGCTTCCATTCGCCGGTCAGTGTGTCCACCACCACCTCGCTGACGGCGGCGCCGTAGGCGAAGTAGTAGAACGGGTTGCCCTGCATTTTTTCGCGGTCCCAGGAGAGGCCGGGCGTGGCGTAGAAGCCGTCGGACCACAGCTGCACGCGGTCCAGGTAGGCCTCGCCGACCAGGGTTTCAAAACTGATCGTCTTGCCGGCCACCGTGACCTGGCCGTTGGCAAAGCGCACGTCCTCGGCCGCGCCGCCGTGGCGGGCGGCGGCGCAGGCGGCCAGGCGCTCGCGGATCTGGCGCGCCGCGTCCTGAGCCGCCTTGCCGTTCAAATCGGTGCCGGTGGACGCCGCCGTGGCCGAGGTGTTGGCCACCTTGCTGGTGTCGGTGGCGGTGGCGCGCACGCGGGCAAAGTCCACGCCCAGCTCGTGCGCCACGACCTGCGCCACCTTGGTGTTCAGGCCCTGGCCCATCTCGGTGCCGCCGTGGTTGACCAGGATGGAGCCATCGGTATACACATGGACCAGCGCGCCGGCCTGGTTGAAATGCTTGACGTTGAAGCTGATGCCGAACTTCACCGGCGTCAGCGCCAGGCCGCGCTTGAGCACCGGGCTGGTGGCGTTGAATGCGGCAATGGCGGCGCGGCGTGCCTGGTAGCTGCTGCGCTCTTCCAGCTGGTCGACCAGTTCGTGGATGACGTTGTCGCGCACCGGCTGCAGATAGGGGGTGATGTTGTGCGTGGCGGTGCCGTAAAAGTTGGCGCGGCGCACGGCCAGCGGGTCTTGCTGCAGCTGGCGTGCGATGCTGTCGAGGATGTACTCGATGGCAATCGCGCCCTGGGGCCCGCCAAAGCCGCGAAACGCGGTATTGCTCTGCGTGTTGGTCTTGCCGCAAAAGCCGTGCATGGCGACCTCGGGCAGCCAGTAGGCATTGTCGAAGTGGCACAGCGCGCGCGTCATCACCGGCGCCGACAGGTCGGCCGAATGCCCGGCGCGCGACACCATGGTGACGGCCGCGCCCAGGATGCGCCCGGCGTCGTCATAGCCCACGTCGTACTCGTACCAGAAGCAGTGGCGCCGGCCGGTGATCATGAAATCGTCGTCGCGGTCCAGGCGCAGCTTGACCGGGCGCTGCAGCTGCTGCGCGGCCACGCTGGCCATGCAGGCGAACAGCGCCGACTGCGACTCCTTGCCGCCAAAGCCGCCGCCCATGCGCCGGCATTCGACCAGCACGGCGTGCGCCGCCACGCCCAGTGCGTGCGCCACCAGGTGCTGCATCTCGCTGGGGTGCTGGGTCGAGCAGTGCACATGCATGCCGCCGGCCTCTTTGGGAATGGCGTAACTGATCTGGCCTTCCAGATAGAACTGCTCTTGCCCGCCCACGTCCAGTTGGCCCTGCAGGCGGTGCGGCGCGGCCTGGATGCGCGCTTGTATGCCGGCCTCATCCAGGCCGCTGCTGCTGCGCACCAGATGCATGGGCGGCACCACGTACTGGCTCTTGGCGTGGGCGTCCTGCGGCGTCAGCACCGGCGTGGCGGCCTCGGCCTGAATCAGCTTTTTGGCCAGGGCGGCGGCGCGGCGCGCCTGCTCGCGCGACTCGGCCACCACGGCAAACACCGGCTGGCCCAGGTAGCGGATGTCGCCGTCGCACAGGATGGGGTCGTCGTGCACGATCGAGCCCCAGTCGTTGCTGCCGGGAATGTCGGCCGCGGTGAACACCCGCACCACGCCGGGCTGGGCTGCGAGCAGCGCCAGGTCGATGGACAGCAGGCGCCCGGCGGCCACCGGCGCCAGACCCAGCGCGCAGTGCAGGGTGCCGGCCAGCTCGGGAATGTCGTCGGTATAGGTGGCGCTGCCGGTGACGTGCAGCTGCGCCGATTCATGCGCCTGGCTGATGCCCACGCGGGCGCCGGCGGCGTGGGCGCGGGCCTCGGCGGCGGAGTCCAGGCGCAGGCCGTGGTTGTCTTGATAGGGGGCAAAGGCCACCGGGCGGGCCAGCAGCTGGCTGGAGATGGGCTGGTTCATGGCGTTTCTCCTTACGCTGCGGCGTGTGGCATGACGCTGAACACGCTGGTGGCGTCGCTGCCCAGCGGGTTGGTGGCGCGCGTCTCCAGCCACAGGCGCTGGATCAGGTTTTGCGCCACCTGCAGGCGGTAGGCGCTGCTGGCGCGCATGTCGCTCAGGGGAGCGAAGTCGCGCGCCAGCGCGGCCTGGGCGGCGCGCACCGCGGCCTCGTCCCAGCGCTGGCCAAGCAGCGCGGCTTCGGCCTGGGCGGCGCGGCGCACCGTGGCGGCCATGCCGCCGTAGGCCAGGCGCACGCTGGCCACGGTGTCGCCGTCCAGCTCCATGGCCATGCCGGCGCACAGCGCCGAGATGTCGCAGTCAAAACGTTTGCTGATCTTGTAGCCGCGAATCTGGCGCGCAAAGGCCGCCAGCGGCACGGTGATGGCCTGCACGAACTCGCCCTCTTGCAGCGCGTTTTTCATGTAGTCCAGGTAGAAATCGGTCAGCGCCAGGCGGCGCACGGCGGCGCCGCGGCGCAGCTCCACGGCCGCGTCCAGCGCCATCAGAATCGGTGGTGCGTCGCCAATCGGCGAGCCGTTGGCGACGTTGCCGCCCATGGTGCCGGCGTGGCGGATCGGCGTGGAGGCGAAGCGCAGCCAGCAGTCAGTCAGCGTTGGCGCGCGCGCGGCTAGGGCGCGCCAGGCATCTTCGAGCGAGGCGCCGGCGCCTATCCACAGTTGGTCGCCGCGTTCCTCGACGGTGCGCAGCTCGGCCACCTGGCCCACATAGATCAGGTCGCCGACATCGCGAAACTGTTTGTTGACCCACAGGCCGATGTCGGTCGAGCCGGCCAGCAGCCGCGCCTGGGGCAGCGCCAGGCGCAGCGCGGCCAGGTCGTCCAGCGTGCGCGGGGCGTGGAAGCGGTCGCTGCGCGCCGGGCTAGCGGCCGGGTTGGGCGCGCTGTAGGCAAGCGCCGGCGCCTTGGCCAGCTCTTGCAGGGCGGCCGTCACGGCGGCGCGGTCAAGGCGCGCATCGGGCAGGTCGAACATGCGCTCGCCCGCGTCCAGGATGGGGCGGTAGCCGGTACAGCGGCACAGATTGCCCGACAGCGCGTCGGCCAGCTGCTGGCGCGTGGGCCGCGTGCCGGCGCTTTGGTGCGACTCGTAGCTGTTCCACAGCGTCATGGCGATGCCCGGCGTGCAAAAACCGCATTGCGAGCCGTGGCAGTCCACCAGCGCCTGCTGCACCGGGTGCAGCTGGGGCTGGGTGCCGCTGCCGCAAGCGCCGCCGCAGCAGCTGGCGCCGGCCGGTGCCAGCTGGCTCAGGTCTTCCACGGTGAACAGCGCCTTGCCGTCGAGCGTGGGCAGAAACTGGATGCAGGCGTTGACGCTGGCCAGCTGCAGCTGGCCGGCGGCGTCCAGCTCGCCCACGACCACGGTGCAGGCGCCGCAGTCGCCCTCGTTGCAGCCTTCCTTGGTGCCGGTGTGGCGTGCATCCTCGCGCAGCCAGTCGAGTACCGAGCGCGTGCTCTGTACGCCGCTGACGCTGACGATCTCACCCCGGTGATAGAAGCGGATGGCGCGGCTGTGGTCTGAGGGTGTGGCGTATGTCATGGGCAGTCCAAAGGGCAAGCGGGCAGGGCAATGCCGTCGTTGCGCCAATGGTGCACCCACGCGGGGCACTTGCGCATTCAGGCCCCCTGATACTCGATATGCGATGGGCTTTATAACGCCTGGGTTAACCCTGGTGGGCGCGCAGCGCCTTGCGCGCCGCATGGCGGCGGGCCTGGCGCCGCTACACGGTGCGGCTGCGTGCCAGCGGCGGGTTCTTGGCGAAGTAGCGCACGATGCCGCGCATCAGCGCGTCGGCCAGCTGCTCCTGGTAGGCGGCCGAGCGCAGCTTGGCTTCTTCCTCGGGGTTGCTGATGAAGGCGGTCTCGACCAGCACGCTGGGAATGTCGGGTGCCTTCAGCACCGCAAAACCGGCCTGCTCGACGCGCGGCTTGTGCAGCCGGGCCATGCCGCCAATCTCGCCCAGCAGCACGCTGCCGAGCTTCAGGCTGTCGTTGATCTGCGCCGTGGTGCTCATGTCCAGCAGGGCGCGCTGCACATGGCGGTCCTGGCTGCCCACGTTCACGCCGCCTATCAGGTCGGCCTCGTTCTCCTTGCTGGCCAGCCAGCGCGCGGCCGAGCTCGATGCCCCGCCCTGGCTCAGGGCGAATACGCTGGCGCCGCGCGCGGACGGAGTGGTGAAGGCGTCGGCATGGATGGAGACAAACAGGTCGGCCTGCACGCGCCGGGCCTTCTCTACGCGCGTGCCCAGGGGTACGAAAAAATCGCCGTCGCGCGTGAGAAAGGCGCGCATCGGGTTGCCGCCCACCTGGGTGGCGTTGATGCGGTCACGCAGCTGGCGCGCGACCTTCAGCACCACGTCTTTCTCGCGTGTGCCGCCGGGGCCTATGGCTCCCGGGTCTTCGCCGCCATGGCCGGGGTCGAGCGCGACGATGATCAGCCGGTCGGTGCTGCGCGCAGGAGTGCGGACGGCCGGCGCGCGGGCCTTGGGTGGTGGCGCGGCAGGGGCGGGCGCCTCGGGCCTCTGGCTTTGCTGGGCAATCAGATCACCCAGCGGATCCGGGGCGGAGGCCGGCAATGGTGCTGCCGTGGCGCTGTTGGCGTCGCGCAGGCGCTCGGCAATCAGTGCCTCCAGCGGGTCGGGGGCCTCGGCGGGGTAGAGGTCGAACACCAGCCGGTGCTGGTAGGCGGCCACCGGCGCGAGCGTGAACACCTGCGGCCTGGCGGCCTGTTTCAGGTCCACCACCAGGCGCACCACGCCGGGGGTGTTTTGGCCCACGCGTATGCCGGCGATGTTGGGGTCGTCGGGCTGCACCTTGGCCACCAGCTCGCGCAGCGACGGATCGAGATCCAGGCCTTCGATATCCACCGCCAGGCGCGGCGGCGTGGACACGAAAAACTGCTTGGCGACGAGGGCGCGGTCGGACTCTATGGTCACGCGCGAATAGTCGGCCGCGGGCCACACGCGCACTGCCACGATGCTGGCGCCGCGCGCGATCTGCTGCGCGCCCAGCAGCAGCACCAGGCTGCCGGCCTGCAGCAGGCGGCGGCGGCTGTGGTGCGGTCGGGGGAGGCGCTCGTCGCTCATGGGGTATTCAGTCCTTGCAGTACGGCGCTGCCTTGGGGCGTGTGGGCCTGCAGCGTGACATGCCGGGCGTGATCATCCTCCGCTTCAATGTAAATAGCAATATCCGCAACTGGGATAAGCCCTGATGCGTTGTTGGGCCACTCTGCAAGCTTCAGGCCCGGGCTGGCGAAAAGGTCGCGAAAACCGGCATCCTCCCACTCGCGTGGATCGTTGAAGCGGTAGAAGTCGAAATGCCAGATGGCCAGGCCCGGCGCCTGGTGCGGCTCGACCACGGCATAGGTCGGGCTCTTGATGCGCCCGGCCACGCCGAGCGCGCGCAGCAGGTGGCGCACCAGCGTGGTCTTGCCCGCGCCCAGATCGCCATGCAGGGCGATGAAGGCGTTGGCGATGCCGGGCTGCGCCGCCAGGCGCGCGGCAAAGCGGGCGGCGTCGTCCTCGCCCTGCCAGTGCAGCGACAGCGGGGGCGGCATTTCTACAATCGGGCGATGATGGTCAGCAGCAGTCAACTCGTTCCTCAAATTCGGGGCTGGGCGCGCGAGCTCGGATTTTCCCAAATCGGCGTGGCCGGCGTGGACTTGTCCGCCGCCGAGCCTGGATTGATGCAATGGCTGGCCGAAGGTTTCCACGGCGAGATGCATTACATGGCCGCGCACGGCCTCAGGCGCGCGCGCCCGGCCGAGCTGGTGCCGGGCACGGTGAGCGTGATCACGGCGCGCATGGACTATTTGCCGCGCGCCACGCCGCCGGGCTGGCAGGCCGTGGAGTTTGATCGCCTGACGCGCCCGCGGGAGGCCATCGTCTCCGTCTACGCCCGGGGGCGCGACTACCACAAGGTGCTGCGCGCGCGCCTGCAAAAGCTCAGCGAGCGCATCGCAGGCGCCGTGGGCCCGTTCGGCCACCGCGTGTTCACCGATTCCGCCCCGGTGCTGGAGGCCGAGCTGGCGCGCCGCAGCGGCCAGGGCTGGCGCGGCAAGCACACGCTGGTGCTGAGCCGCGAGGCGGGCTCGATGTTCTTCCTGGGCGAGATCTACCTGGACATGGCGCTTGCGCCCACGCAGCCCGTCACCGCCCACTGCGGCAGCTGCCAGGCCTGCATGGACGTGTGCCCCACGCAGGCCATCGTCGCCCCGCACCGCGTGGACGCGCGCCGCTGCATCTCCTACCTGACCATAGAGCATGCCGGGGCTATACCCCTGGAGCTGCGCCCGCTGATGGGCAACCGCATCTACGGCTGCGACGACTGCCAGCTGATCTGCCCCTGGAATAAGTTCGCCCACACCAGCAGCCTGCCCGACTTCGACGCGCGCGCGCCCCTGGTCGGCCAGCAGCTGGTGCAGCTGTTCGCCTGGGACGAGGCCACCTTTTTGCGCCAGACCGAGGGCGGGCCGATACGCCGCATAGGCCACGAGCGCTGGCTGCGCAACATCGCCGTGGCGCTGGGCAACGCGCTGCGCGCCACGGGCGACGAGCGGCTGCGCGCCGCCTTGCTCACCCGGGCCGACGACGCCAGCGCGCTGGTGCGCGAGCATGTGGCCTGGGCTCTTTTAGAAGAAAAACGGCCGTAGCGCCTGCTGGTAAAGCGCAAATAGCTATAAAAATAATAGTATCAGCGCAATAGCCCGAGTCCGAACGGCAGGCTCAGCACGCCCAGGGCGGTGGACAGCGTGACCAGCCCCGCCACGTAGGCGCCGTTGTAGCCCATGCGTGCCGTGAGCACGTAGCAGCTGGAGGCCGTGGACACGGCGCAAAACACCATCAGCGCCTGGGCCTGTGTGGCATCCAGCCCCAGCAGCAGCACCCATGCCCAGGCGATCAGCGGCAGCGCCACATGGCGGATGGAAAGCACCGACGCGCTGAGCAGCTTGCCGCGCCGGAGCAGGCCGAACTGCATGCCGGCGCCGGCGGCCATCAGCCCCAGGGCCAGCGACGCGGCGCCGATGCGGCCCACCGCAGGCTCCAGCCAGCCGGGGATGCGCAGGCCCAGCGCATTCGCCACCAGGCCGGTGGCCGTGGCGATGATCAAGGGGTTGCGCAGCAGCTCGCCCCAGAAGCCGCGCTGGCCACCGCGCGCCATGGGCCACACCGCCGCCACGTTCACCAGCGGCACGCACACGCCAATCAGCACCGCCACCATCAGCAGACCCTGGGCGCCGGCCAGGCGCTCGGCCAGGGCCAGCACCAGGTAGGAGTTGAAGCGAAACGCCACCTGGGCCGCAGCCGCGTGGTCGCGCCGGTCGATGCGCCGGCCCAGCCAGGGCAGGTGCGGCAGGCTGTAGGCCAGGGCCACGCCACACAGCAGGGTGCCCACGCCGGCGACGACCAGGCCCGTGGCCTCGCCCACGTCGATGGGGCTTTTGACGATGGACTGGAACAGCAGCACCGGAAACAGCAGGTAGTACACCAGGCTTTCCACGGGCTGCCAGACTGTGCGGTTCAGCGGTGTGTAGCGGCAGACCAGATAGCCGCACAGGATCAGCGAGAAGTCGGGGATGAGCAGCTGCGCGTAGTTCACGGCGCGCAGCATAGCGCGGTGCAACCGGGGTAATTACCAGGGCGCTCGCGGCCAGGAGCGTCGGTAGCATCGCGGCCTACAATTTGTTTCTTTCATTGGACGTATTGGACAAGGAGCGTTTGCATGCAACGTCGTAACTACCTGGCCCTGGTTCTGCTCGCAACCGCGGGCACCGCCTTTGCCCAGGCCTATCCCGCCAAGCCCATCAAGCTGCTGGTGCCGTTCGCGCCCGGTGGTACCACCGACATCATTGCCCGCGCCATCGCCGACCCGCTGGGCAAGGTCCTGGGCCAGCCGGTGGTGGTGGACAACCGCGGCGGCGGCGGCGGCATCATCGGTGCGCAGGAGACCGCGCGCGCCGCGCCCGATGGCTACAACCTGGGCATCGCCACGGTGTCCACCACGGCCACCGCCCCGGCGATCAACCCCAAGGTGCCGTACAACGCGCTGACGGACTTCACGCCCGTCATCAACGTGGCGGCCACGCCCAACGTGATTGCCGTGAACCCGAAGTTTCCGGCCAAGGATTACCAGAGCTTTGTTGCCGAGCTGAAGAAGAACCCGGGCAGGTATTCCTACGCCTCGTCGGGCACCGGCACCATTCAGCATCTGCTGATGGAGCTGTACAAGAACCTGTCGGGCACCTTCATGACGCATATCCCCTACCGGGGTGCGGGCCCGGCCCTGAACGACGTGGTGGCCAACCAGGTCAGCATGAACCTGGACAACCTGCCGTCCTCGCTGCCCTTCATCAAGGATGGCCGCCTGGTGCCCATCGTCGTCGCCGCGCCCCAGCGCCTGGCCGTGCTGCCCAACGTGCCCACCTTCAAGGAGGTGGGCCTGGAGCCGGTGAACCGCCTGGCGTTCTACGGCATCGTCGGCCCCAAGGGCATGCCCAAGGAGGTGGTGGACAAGATCAATGCCGGCGTGAAGAAGGTGCTGGAGGATCCGGTGGTGAAGAAGCGCATCGAGGACACGGGTTCCTTCATCGTCGCCAACACGCCCGAGCAGTTTGCCGAGCAGATCAAGGCCGAGAATGCCGTGTACAAGGAAGTGGTGCAAAAGCAGAAGCTGACGCTGGAATAGGCCACGGGCTTCAACACACCGCCCGCCGCCCACGGGCGTTTTTCATCATGCTGCCGGATAGTCAGACCGCCATTGACTTGTTTCTAGATGCCCTGTGGCTGGAGGACGGCCTGGCGCGCAACACCCTGGCTGCCTACCGGCGCGACCTGACGCTGTATGCCCAGTGGCTGGCGCAGCAACAGCCGCCGCTGGTGCTGGACGCCACGGCCGAGCACCACCTGCAGGGCTACTTTGCCGCGCGCCACGCACAGACGCGCGCCACCACCGCCAACCGGCGCCTGACGGTGCTGCGGCGCTACTTTCACTGGGCGCTGCGCGAGCGGCGCATCACGCAAGACCCCACGGTGCGCCTGCTGGCTGCGCGCCAGCCGCTGCGCGTGCCCGGGACGCTGACCCAGGCGCAGGTGGAGGCGCTGCTGCATGCGCCCGACCCGTCCACGCCGCTGGGCCTGCGCGACCGCGCCATGCTGGAGCTGATGTATGCCAGCGGCCTGCGTGTCTCCGAGCTGGTCACGCTCAAGACCTTTCACCTGGGCCTGGCCGAGGGCGTGCTGCGCATCATGGGCAAGGGCGGCAAGGAGCGGCTGGTGCCGTTTGGCGACGAGGCGCGGCGCTGGCTGGAACGCTACCTGCTTGAGGCGCGCGGCGTCATCCTGGGCGGGCAGCAGACGGACGATCTGTTCGTCACCCAACGCGGCAGCGCCATGTCGCGCGTGATGTTCTGGATCATCGTGAAGAAATGTGCGCAGCTGGCCGGCATCACCGCGCCGCTGTCGCCGCACACGCTGCGCCACGCCTTCGCCACCCATCTGTTGAACCACGGCGCCGACCTGCGCGTGGTGCAGCTGCTGCTGGGCCATGCCGATATCTCCACCACCACCATCTACACCCATGTGGCGCGCGAGCGGCTCAAGCAGCTGCATGCGCAGCACCATCCACGGGGGTAGCAGCTGCGGCTTCAGGCCTCTGTAGCCAGGCTTTCGGCCCAGGCCAGGGCCTGCAGGTGGGCCCAGTTGACCTGGCGGTTGGACAGGTGCAGCGCCTCGGCGCAGCGGGCAAAGGCCGCGTCGTCGCCGCTTTCGCAGGCCTTGGTGAGTTCCAAAAAGGGCGCGAACACGCCCTGGTTGTGCAGCAGGGCCTGTTGCACCGAGTCGGGCAGGGCCACGCTTTCGAGCGCGCGCTCCATGGGCATGTTCAGCATGCTGTCGAGCATGGAGAACACGCCGACCACGAAGGCGTTGTCGCATTCTTCCTTGGGCAGCAGCTCGGCCGCCAGCAGCTCCATGAGGCGGCCGCGCACCACCGCGGTCTGGCCTACGGCCGGTGCCGTGCCATCCTTGCGCGAGGTGGTGAGCAGCAGCGCCGCCCAGCGAAACAGCTTCTTCAGCCCCAGGATCATCACCGCGTGGCGGAACGAGGTGATCTCGCACGACAGCCCAAAGCCCGAGGAGTTGATGAAGCGCAGCAGGTTGAACGACAGCGTGGGGTCTTTCTTCAGCAGATCCTCGATTTCGTCCGTACTCGCCTGCTGGCGCACCAGGTTGATGAGCTGGATGATGGTGGCCTGCGAGGGCCTGATGGTCTGCGCCTTGACCATGGCCGGGCGCGCAAACCAGTAGCCCTGGAACAGCTTCACGCCCAGGGCGGCCATGCGCTCGTGCTGCTCGGCCGTCTCGACCTTTTCGGCGATCAGCGTGGCCTGGGCGTTGGCGCGCACATATTTCACCAGCGGTTCGATCAGTTCGGGCTTGATGGCCAGCATGTTCAGCTTGATGAAGTTCGCCAGCGGCAGCCAGCTGCCATAGGCGCGGCGCAGCACGTCCTGGCTGAAGGCCAGGCGAAAGCCGCGCGTGCGCAGCGCCTGCAGCGTGGGCAGCAGCTGTTCTATCTGCTCCGGCGTGGCGTTGGCGGCCAGTGTCGGCACCTCCAGCACCACCTTCTCGGGGTGGACCAGCTCCAGGTGGCCGCCGGCCAGGCTCTCGTGCGTGCAGTTGATGAAGACGATCTTCTTGCTGCCCAGCGCCTCGGATCCGGCATAGCACAGGGCGTTGAACAGCAGCGCCGCATCGCTGGCCGCGGTATGGCTGTGGGCAGCCGTGCTGCGGTCAAAGAGCTCATAGCCGAAGACGGCGCGGTTTTCATCCAGGATGGCCTGGCGGGCGATGACGACCTGGTTGTCGGCGTCTTCAGCGCCGGGCTCGGCTGCGGTCATGGGATTGGTGGGGCTGGACATGGGTGGTGATTGAATTCTTTGAAAGGGCTATGAGATGGTCAGGCCTGGGTGATGGCATCGGCCCAGGCCAGGGCCTGCAGGTGGGCCCAGTTGATCTGCTGGCTGGTCAGTGGCAGCGCCTGCGCGGCCTGGTCGAAGCTGTCGTCGTCGCCGCTTTCGCAGGCTTCGACCAGGTTGAGCAGCCGGCCGTGCACATTGCTGCGCTCGAGCAGCGCCGTCGATAGTTCATCGGGCAGGTTCAGCAGGCCGACGGCGCTGGCCTGCGGCATGCCCAGCATCTGATCCAGCATGGAGAAGACGCCGATCACGAAGGCCTGGTCGGCCTCCTCGGGCGACATGAATTCGTTCGCCAGCAGCTCCATGAGGCGGCCGCGCACCACGGCCGTCTGGCCCGTTGCCGGCGGCGAGCCGGCGCTGCGTGCGGCCGTCAGCAGCAGCGCCGCCCAGCGGAACAGCTTCTTCAGGCCCAGCAGCAGCACCGCCTGGCGGATGGAGGTGATCTCGCGCGTCAGCCCCAGGCTGGCGGAGTTGATCAGGCGCATCAGGTTGAAGGCCAGGCCGGCGTCCTTCTTCAGGACTTCCTCGATGGCATCGGTGCTCGCCTGGCCGCGCAGCAGGTTCAGCAACTGCACGATGCTGGCCTGCCCGGGGCTGAGGAGCCTGGTCTGCACCACCGTGGGGCGCGCAAACAGATAGCCCTGGAACAGCTGCACGCCCAGCGCCGACACCATGTCGAACTGCTGCGCGGTTTCCACCTTCTCGGCGATCAGCCGGGCCTGCGACTGCCGGCCGGCGTACTTCACCAGCACCGCCAGCTGCTCGGGGGGCAGCAGGCTGATGTCGAGCTTGATGAAGTCGGCCAGCGGCAGCCAGGGGGCGTAGGCGGACTCCAGCACCTGGTGGTTGAACGCGAGGTGAAAGCCCCGTTCGCGCAGCGCCGCCAGAATCGGCAGCCGGGCCTGCACCTCCTCCATCGCGGCGTGGCCCAGCGGGGGGATCTCCAGGACCACCTTGTCCGGGTTCACCAACTCCAGGTGGCCGCCGCTCAGGCTCTCATGCGTGCAGTTGACGAAGAGCAGCATCTTGCCGATCAGCTCCTCGGTGCCGGCATGCGACAGCGCCGTGAACACCAGCAGCACATCGCTGGCGGCCGTGTGCTCGACCTGAGAGCGTGAGCGGTTGAACAGTTCGTAACCGACGACGCTCTGCTGGCCGTCCACGATCGCCTGGCGCGCAATCATGGCGCCCACGCCGCCACCCGGCGCTGGGGTGGCGGGGCTGGAGGAGGTTGGGGCGGTGGCGGTGTTGGACATGGCAGGAAGGGCTAGAGCATCCCTCATTGTAGGTAATTGGCCCATTTCGGCTGAAGTAAGTTGTTGCTCAGCCTTGCTGCAGCCAGAGCAGCTCGGCCTCGGTGAAGCCGGCGGCGCGGCGTGCGGCCGAGTTCAAGGGGGGCTTGGGGCGCGGCGCCTCGTGGCGCGCAACCAGCTCGGCGTAATGCGCCACCGGGTCCAGCCCCTGGCGCGCGCACAACCAGCCATACCAATGGTTGCCTATGGCCACATGGCCCACTTCCTCGGCAAGGATGATGTCCAGTATGGCCACGGCCGCCAGCGCGTCGCTGGTGCCCACGCTGCGCAGCTTGTGCTGGATCAGCGGCGTGGCGTCCAGGCCGCGCGCCTCCAGTGTGCGCGGCACCAGGGCCATGCGCGCGGTGATGTCGTGCGCCGTCTTCTCGCACATGCTCCACAGGCCCTGGTGCGCGGAGAAGTCGCCATAGTCGTGGCCCAGATGCTGGCGCAGGTGGTCACGCAGCAGGCGAAAGTGCTTCGCCTCCTCGGCCGCCACGCGCAGCCAGTCCAGGTAGAACTGCTCGGGCATGCCGGGAAAGCGCCAGATGGCGTCCAGCGCCAGGTTGATGGCGTTGAACTCGATGTGCGCGATGGCATGGATCAGCACCGCGCGGCCCTCGGCCGTGGCGGGTGAGCGGCGCGCCACGGCGGTGTGGTGGCGCAGCTCGGGGCGCTCCGGCCGGCCGGGCAGGGCCTGCGCCTCGGGCGCCTTGATGACGGCATCTGTAGCTATTAAAAATGTAGCTGCTTGCGCTTGCATATCAAGCGCTGCGGCCGATTTTTGTTCAGGATCTGTGAGGCATAAGACCTGCAGGGCGTGTTGACGAAGCTCCATCCCTACAATTGTAGGTTTTGAACCACGGAGGCAGGCAGCCATGGCGATCTATGAACTCGACGGCGTCGCGCCGCAGGTGGCGGCATCGGCCTGGGTGGCCGACAGCGCGCAGGTGATAGGCGATGTGGTGCTGGGCGAGGGCGCCAGCGTCTGGTTCGGCACTGTGGTACGCGGCGACGCCGACCGCATCACCATAGGCGCCGGCAGCAACGTGCAGGACGCCAGCGTGCTGCATGCCGACATCGGCGTGCCGCTGGTGATAGGCAGCAATGTGACGGTGGGCCACCAGGTCATGCTGCATGGCTGCACGATTGGCGACGAGTCGCTGATCGGCATTGGCGCCGTGGTGCTCAACGGCGCGCGCATCGGCAGGAACTGTCTGGTGGGCGCGGGCTCGCTGGTGACCGAGGGAAAGGAGTTTCCCGACGGCTCCATGATCCTGGGCAGTCCGGCGCGCGTCGTGCGCCAGCTCTCGCCCGAGCAGATCGAGGGGCTGCGCACCAGTGCGCGGCACTATATGGAAAACGCGCGCCGCTTCAAAGCGGGCCTGCGCCAACTGGATTGATGCGACTGGATGTCTGAACTGCACAAGTTTTTGTTTGATGGCCTGCCCGTGCGCGGCATGGTCGTGCGCCTGACCGATGCCTGGACGGAGCTGCTCGCGCGCCGCGCCGGTAATACCGAGACCGGGCCGTACCCGGTGCCCGTGAGCGAGCTTCTGGGCGAAATGGCCGCCGCCGCCGTGCTGATGCAATCCAACATCAAGTTCAACGGCGCGCTGGTGCTGCAGATCTTTGGCGACGGGCCGGTGAAGCTGGCCGTGGCCGAGGTGCAGTCCGACCTGAGCCTGCGCGCGACGGCCTCGGTGACCGGCGAGCTGCCGGCCGATGCGCGCCTGCCGGACATGGTGAATGTGGGCGGCGGCGGGCGCTGCGCCATCACGCTCGACCCCAAGGATCGCCTGCCCGGCCAGCAGCCCTACCAGGGCGTGGTGCCGCTGCATGGCGACCACAAGGAAAAGCTCACCAGGCTCAGCGATGTGTTGCAGCACTACATGTTGCAGTCCGAGCAGCTGGACACCACGCTGGTGCTGGCCGCCAACGACCAGGTGGCCGCCGGCCTGCTGATCCAGCGCATGCCGCTCAAGGGCGAGGGCAACCTGGCGGGCGCCGCCGGCCAGGCCGACGAAGACCAGATCGGCCAGAACGAGGACTACAACCGCATCGCCACGCTGGCCGCCAGCCTGACGCGCGAGGAATTGCTCACCCTGGACGTGGACACCATCTTGCACCGTTTGTTCTGGGAGGAAAAGCTGCTGCGCTTCGTGCCCCAGCAGGGGGCGGACGGGCCGCGCTTTGCCTGCTCGTGCAGCCGCGCGCGCGTGGGCAACATGCTGCGCAGCCTGGGCGAGGGCGAGGTGCAGAGCATTCTGCACGAGCGCCGCACCATCGACGTGGGCTGCGAATACTGTGGGCAGCAATACCACTTCGACGCCGTGGACGCGGTGCAGCTGTTCACCGCGCCGGGCCAGCAGCCGCCGGTCTCGTCGTCCGTGCAATAAGGGCGGGGCGGGGTGTCCCGCCGGCGTGGCCGCGCGCAGCGGCGACAATACGCGCTTTGCCTTCCCTTTCCAAGGAACCACTACCATGCGCAAAAGCATCATTGCCCTGGCGCTCGCTGGCCTGGCGGGCGCGGCCGTTGCCGCCGACCTGCGTGTCGGCCTGAACCCGGCCTACGAACCCTTCGAGTCCAAGACGCCCACGGGCGAGATCGTCGGCTTCGACGTGGACATCGCCAACGCCCTGTGCGAGCAGATCAAGCGCAAGTGCGTGTTCGTCGAGTCCGAGTGGGACTCCATCATCCCTGGCCTGCAGGCCAAGAAGTTCGACGTCATCGTCAGCTCCATGTCGATCACGCCCGAGCGCGCCCGCGTGGTGGACTTCACCAAGCGCTACTACAAGACCCCCAGTGCCATCGTGGTCAAGAAGAGCGTCAAGTACGAAGGCCCGGCCTCGCTCAAGGGCATGAAGATCGGCGTGCTCAAGGCCAGCACGCAGGAGAAATGGGCCCTGGGCGAGTTGAAGCCCGCCGGCGTCACCGTCGTGCCCTACCAGTCGCAGAACCAGGTCTACCTGGACATCCAGGCCGGCCGCATCGACGGCACGGTGGCCGACAAGGTCGAGGTCAACGGTGGCTTCCTGCGCAAACCCGAGGGCAAGGACTTTGGCTATGTCGGCGCCGACCAGTACGACGTGAAGTACTACGGCGAGGGCATTGGCATTGCGCTGCGCAAGGGCCAGGGCGATTTGAAGCAGCAGCTCAACGACGCCATCGACACCATTCGCGCCAACGGCACCTACGAGAAGATCGCCAAGAAGTACTTCGACTTCGATCCCTACGGCAAGTAAAGCCCGATGGGGCGTTGGCGTCGGGTGCCTTGCGGCCCTCGGCGCGCAACGCCCCGTTTTTTATCCATGAGTGATTACTACCTGGCCATCCTGCAAGGCTCGCTGCTCACCGTGGGCGTGTCGCTGGCCTCGCTCGCCGTGGCCACGCTGCTGGGGCTGCTGGGCGCGGCGGCCAAGCTCTCGGGCAGCCGGCCGCTGGTGTGGCTGGCCCAGCTCTACACCACCGTGGTGCGCGGCGTGCCGGAGCTGTTGATGATGCTGCTGATTTTTTACGGCGGCGCCATCGGCCTGAACCACCTGCTGGAGCTGTGGGGCAACCAGGAGGGCGTGGATCTCGACCCCTTCGTCGCCGGCGTGCTGACCATTGGCTTCATCTACGGCGCCTACATGACCGAGACCTTTCGCGGCGCCATCCTGGCCATTCCACGCGGCCAGATGGAGGCCGCCTGGGCCTTTGGCATGGGCCGGCTGCAGACCTTTGTGCGCATCACGCTGCCGCAGATGGTGCGCTACGCGCTGCCCAGCTTCACCAACAACTGGCTGGTGCTGATCAAGGCCACGGCCCTGGTCAGCCTGATAGGCCTGCACGACATGACCTACCTGGCCAAGCAGTCCAGCGCCGCCGTGCGCGAGCCGTTTGCCTTCTTCCTGTTTGCCGCCGCCCTGTATCTGGTGTTCACCTCGCTGTCGCTGTGGGCGCTGCGCGCCGTCAGCCGCCGCTACAGCCTGGGCACGGACAAGGTGCAGCTGTTATGAACTGGGCCGTCATCTTCGAGCCCGATACGCTCGCTCTGTACGGCGAGGGCCTGCTCGTCACCCTGCAGCTCACGCTCTACAGCCTCGGCATTGGCGCGCTGCTGGCGCTGCTGTGCGCGCTGGCCCTGGTCAGCAGCAATACGCTGCTGCGCTGGCCGGCCCAGGCCTTCACCTATTTCATGCGCGGCACGCCGCTGCTGATCCAGGTGTACCTGATCTACTACGGCGTGGCCCAGCTGGAATGGGTGCAGGCACGCTGGGATGCCGTCTGGCCCTGGACCAACTTCAAGGAGCCGTTCTTCTGCACCCTGCTGTCGTTCAGCCTGAACACCGCGGCCTACACGGCCGAGACCCTGGCGGGCAGCATCCGCGAGACGAACAAGGGCGAGGTCGAGGCCGCGCGTGCCATGGGCATGGGCCCCTGGAAGCTGATGCGCCGCATCGTGCTGCCCAGCGCCATACGCCGCATGCTGCCTGCCTACGGCAACGAGGTGGTGATGATGCTGCACAGCTCCAGCCTGGCCAGCACCGTGCCGGCGCTGCTGGATCTGACGGGCGCGGCCAGCCGCGTCTACGCCGACTTTTATCTGCCGTTCGAGGCCTATCTGTTTGCCGCGGCCATCTACCTGTGCATCACCCTGTGCCTGCTGAGCGTCTCCAAACTGGTGGAGCGGCGCTTCCTGGGCTACCTGGTGCCGCGCAAGAATTGAATCCATGAGCACCTCACCGATCAAACTCCAGGCCCTGGACATCCACAAGCGCTATGGCGCCAACGAGGTGCTCAAGGGCGTGTCGCTCACGGCCCACGCGGGCGACGTGATCAGCATCATCGGCAGCTCGGGCTCGGGCAAGAGCACGCTGCTGCGCTGCATCAACCTGCTGGAGCGCCCGCAGCAGGGCCGCATCCTGGTGGCGGGCGAGGAGCTGGCCCTGCGTCCCGGGCGTGACGGCGACCTGGAGGCACAAGACGCCCGGCAGCTGCAGCGCCTGCGCACGCGCCTGTCCATGGTGTTCCAGCACTTCAACCTGTGGGCGCATATGACGGTGCTGGCCAACATCATCGAGGCGCCGGTGCATGTGCTGGGCCTGCCGCGCGACGAGGCCGTGGAGCGCGCGCGCAAATACCTGCGCCTGGTGGGCCTGGAGGGGCGCGAGGACGCCTACCCGAACCACATGAGCGGCGGCCAGCAGCAGCGCGTGGCGATTGCCCGTGCGCTGGCGGTGGAGCCCGAGGTGATGCTGTTCGACGAGCCCACCAGCGCGCTCGACCCCGAGCTGGTCGGCGAGGTGCTGCGGGTGATGCAGCTGCTGGCCCAGGAGGGGCGCACCATGCTCGTCGTCACGCACGAAATGGGCTTTGCACGCGAGGTGTCCAACCAGGTGATCTTTCTGCACCAGGGCCTGATCGAGGAGCAGGGCGACCCGCGCATGGTCATGGCCAACCCCAGGAGCGAACGGCTGGCGCGCTTTCTGTCAGGCAATCTGAAGTAGATTGCTCATAAAAAAATAGCTGCCAGCGCTTGCCCATAAAGCGCTGGCAGCTATTTTGGTTCAATTTTTCAGCGCTGCGGCGCGCGCACCACCTGCACGTAGATCTCGCCGGGCTTGACCATGCCCAGCTCGTTGCGCGCCTTTTCCTCGACCATCTCCAGGCCGCTTTTCAGGTCGCCAACCTCGGCGGCAAGATGTTCGTTGACCGCGCGCGCCTGGGCGTTGGCGGCCTGCTGCTCGGCGATCTGTTGGCGCAGCTCCTGCACATGGCCGACGCTGCCGCGCCCCGTCCACAGCTGCGCGTGTATGCCCACGAGCAGTAGTAGCAGGAACAGCGGGACGATGCGAGCGACCATGGGGTGGGGTGCAAAGGCGCGTTTAACGCAGGTTGTAGAAGGCGCTGCGGCCCGGGTACTCGGCCACGTCGCCCAGGTCTTCCTCGATGCGCAGCAGCTGGTTGTACTTGGCGATGCGGTCCGAGCGGCTCAAGCTGCCGGTCTTGATCTGGCCGGCGTTCAGGCCCACGGCGATGTCGGCAATCGTCGAATCCTCGGTCTCGCCCGAGCGGTGGCTGATGACGGCCGTGTAGCCGGCGCGCTTGGCCATCTCGATGGCGGCAAAGGTTTCGGTCAGCGTGCCGATCTGGTTGATCTTGATGAGGATGGAGTTGCCGATGCCCTTGTCGATGCCTTCCTTGAGGATCTTGGTATTGGTCACGAACAGGTCGTCGCCCACCAGCTGCACGTTCTTGCCCAGGCGCTCGGACAGAATCTTCCAGCCGTCCCAGTCACCCTCGGCCATGCCGTCTTCGATGCTGATGATGGGGTACTTGTCGCACCAGCTGGCCAGCATGTCGGTCCACTGCTGGGCCGTCAGCTCAATGCCGCCTTCGCCTTCGAGCACGTACTTGCCTTCACGATAGAACTCGCTGGCGGCGCAGTCCAGGGCCAGCACGATCTGCTCGCCGGCGGTGTAGCCGGCGGCCTCGATGGCCTGCAGGATCAGCTGGATGGCGGCCTCGTGGTTTTCCACGCTGGGGGCAAAGCCGCCCTCGTCGCCCACGGCCGTGCTCATGCCCTTGTCATGGATGATTTTCTTCAGCGCATGGAACACCTCGGCGCCCCAGCGCAGCGCCTCGCGGAAGGTCGGGGCGCCCACCGGGATGATCATGAACTCTTGCAGATCCAGGCTGTTGTTGGCGTGCGCGCCGCCGTTGATGACGTTCATCATCGGCACCGGCAGCTGGCAGCCGTTCATGCCGCCGAAGTAGCGGTACAGCGGCAGGCCGGCCTCCTCGGCGGCGGCGCGGGCCACGGCCATGGACACGGCCAGCATGGCGTTGGCACCCAGGCGGCTCTTGTTGTAGGTGCCGTCCAGGTCGATCAGGGTCTTGTCCAGGAAGGCCTGTTCCGAAGCGTCCAGGCCCAGCACGGCCTCGGAGATCTCGGTGTTGATGTGCTCGACGGCCTTGAGCACGCCCTTGCCCAGATAGCGGCTCTTGTCACCGTCGCGCAGCTCGATGGCCTCGCGCGAGCCGGTCGATGCGCCCGAGGGCACGGCGGCGCGGCCCATCACGCCCGACTCGAGCAGCACGTCGCACTCGACGGTGGGGTTGCCGCGGCTGTCCAGCACTTCGCGGCCTACGATGTCAACAATGGCACTCATGGAGTTTCCTTCTGGGTTGCTTGAAATCGGTATCGGGTGATTTGCGGTCAAATATGGCTGTAGCGCTTATGTATCAAGCGCAAGAAGCTATCAATAGCATAGTATTCTGGCCTGGGCCGCAGCCGCGAGTATCGGTGATGCGGCGCGCGCCATTGCGTGCATTGCGGGCGCAATGGTTTCGCCCTGGGCGCGTCCTGTCAGGCTTTCAGGCGTCAAAGTGGTCTTCGAGAAAGCCGTTCTTCTTGGTGACCTGATCCAGCGCCACCAGGGTCTCCAGCAGCGCACGCATATGCCTGAGCGGCACGGCATTGGGGCCGTCGGACCAGGCCTCGGCGGGCCTGGGGTGGGTTTCCATGAACAGCCCCGCCACGCCCACGCCCACGGCTGCGCGCGCCAGCACCGGCACCATGGCGCGGGCGCCGCCGCTCACGGCCCCCAGGCCGCCGGGCTTTTGCACCGAGTGCGTCACGTCGAACACCACCGGCGCGCCGGAGTTGCGCATCTCGGCCAGACTGGTCATGTCGGCCACCAGGTTGTTGTAGCCAAAGCTCACGCCGCGCTCGCAGGCCAGGAAGCGGTCTTCCGAGAGGCCCACCTCGCGCGCTGCGTCGCGTGCCTTGTCGATGACGTTCTTCATGTCCCAGGGTGCCAGGAACTGGCCCTTCTTGATGTTCACCGGCTTGCCGGACTGCGCCACCGCGCGGATGAAATCGGTCTGGCGGCACAGAAAGGCCGGCGTCTGCAGCACGTCGACCACGCTGGCCACCTCGGCCACCTGCGCGGCCTCGTGCACGTCGGTCAGGATGGGCAGCTGCAGCTGGCGCCGCACCTCGGCCAGGATCTTCAGGCCGGCGTCGATTCCCACGCCGCGCTGGCTGCTGCCCGACGAGCGGTTCGCCTTGTCGAACGAGCCCTTGTAGATCAGCGGCACGCCCAGGGCGGTGCAGGCCTCCTTGAGCTGGCCTGCGACGTCGAGCGACAGCTGCAGGCTCTCGATGGAGCAGGTGCCCGCGATGAGGAAGAAGCGTTGATCCAGGCCAACGTCAAAGCCGCAGAGTTGCATGGGTACTGCTCCCTTTCATGCCTTTTGGTGCGCAATGGCCGCCTTCACGAAGGCGTTGAACAGCGGGTGGCCGTTCCAGGGCGTGGATTTGAATTCGGGGTGGAACTGCACGCCGATGTACCAGGGGTGCATGCTTTGCGGCAGTTCCACGATCTCGGTCAGGTGCTCGCGCTGCGTCAGCGCCGAGATCACCAGGCCGGCCTTGCGCAGCTGATCCAGGTACTGCACGTTGGCCTCGTAGCGGTGGCGGTGGCGCTCGGTGACCACGCTGCCGTAGATGCTGTGCGCCAGCGTGCCGGCCTGCACGTCCGAGCTTTGCGCGCCCAGGCGCATGGTGCCGCCCAGGTCGGAGTTCTCGTCGCGCGTCTTGATGCTGCCGTCCTCGTCCTTCCACTCGGTGATCAGGGCGATCACCGGGTGCTGGCAGTGCGCGTCGAACTCGGTGGAGTTGGCGCCGGCCAGGCCCGCCACATGGCGCGCGTACTCGATGGTGGCCACCTGCATCCCCAGGCAGATGCCCAGGTAGGGCACCTTGTGCTCGCGCGCGTACCTGGCGGTGCTGATCTTGCCCTCGACCCCGCGCGAGCCAAAGCCGCCCGGCACCAGGATGGCGTGGTACTGGCCCAGCTGCTCGGCGGCGTTGGCGTCGGTGATGGTCTCGGAATCGACATGCGTGATCTTCACGCGCATATGGCTTTGCATGCCGGCGTGCTTGAGCGCCTCGTTCACCGACTTGTAGGCGTCCGACAGTTCCACATACTTGCCCACCATGGCGATCTGCACCTCGCCCTGCGGGTGTTCGTACTCGCGCACCAGATCGTCCCAGCGCTTCAGGTTGGCCGGCGGCGTGTTCAGGCGCAGCTTGTCGCAGATCAGGCCGTCCAGCCCCTGCTCGTGCAGCATGCGCGGCACCTTGTAGATGGTGTCCACGTCCCACATGCTGATCACGCCCCATTCCTGCACGTTGGTGAACAGCGAGATCTTCTCGCGCTCCTCGTCGGGCACAGCATGGTGGGCGCGGCACAGCAGGGCGTCGGGCTGGATGCCGATCTCGCGCAGCTTCTGCACCGTGTGCTGGGTGGGCTTGGTCTTCAATTCACCGGCCGTGGCAATCCAGGGCAGGTAGGTCAGGTGCACGAAGGCCGAGTTGTTCGGCCCCAGCTTCAGGGACAGCTGGCGCACGGCCTCCAGGAAGGGCAGGGACTCGATGTCGCCCACCGTGCCGCCGACCTCGCAGATGGCCACGTCCACGGCGTCCGCCGTGCCGATGCCGGCGCCGCGCTTGATGAACTCCTGGATCTCGCCCGTGACATGCGGGATGACCTGCACCGTCTTGCCCAGATAGTCGCCGCGGCGTTCTTTCTCGAGCACGCTCTGGTAGATGCGGCCGGTGGTGAAGTTGTTGGCCTGCTTCATGCGCGTTTCGATGAAACGCTCGTAATGGCCCAGGTCCAGGTCGGTCTCGGCGCCGTCGTCGGTCACGAAGACCTCACCATGCTGGAAGGGCGACATGGTGCCCGGATCCACGTTGATGTACGGGTCGAGCTTGATGAGGGTGACTTTGAGACCGCGCGATTCGAGGATCGCGGCAAGGGAGGCTGAGGCGATTCCCTTGCCCAGGGAAGACACCACACCGCCGGTGACGAAGACGAATTTGGTCATCTTTTTGAGTGGATGTGGGAAATTGCGATTATAGGAAGTCCGGCCAGGGCGGCGGCGCACGCACCGCCTTGCCCCTGGGTGCCGTCTGCTAAATTGGCGCCCATGAATGAGCTTTCCGGCAAACATATCGTCCTGGGCCTGAGCGGTGGCGTGGCCTGCTACAAGAGTGCCGAGCTGACGCGGCTGCTGACCAAGGCCGGCGCCACGGTGCAGGTGGTGATGACCGAGGCGGCCGAGCAGTTCATCACGCCCGTGACCATGCAGGCGCTGTCGGGGCGCAGCGTCTACCGCTCGCAGTGGGATGCGCGCGAGGCCAACAACATGCCGCACATCAACCTCAGCCGCGAGGCCGATGCCATCCTCATTGCGCCGTGCAGCGCGGACTTCATCGCGCGCCTGGTGCAGGGGCGCGCCGACGAGCTGCTCTCCCTGATGTGCCTGGCCCGGCCGATGGAGCGCGTGCCGCTGCTCATCGCCCCGGCCATGAACCGCGAGATGTGGGCCCACCCGGCGACGCGGCGCAATCTGGCGCAGGTGGCGGCAGACGGCGCCACGGTGCTGGGCGTGGGCTGTGGCGAGCAGGCCTGTGGCGAGGTCGGCGACGGCCGCATGCTGGAGGCCGAGGAAATCCTGGAGGAGCTGCAAGCGTTCTTTGCCCCCAAGCTGCTCGTGGGCCAGCGCGTGCTGATCACCGCCGGGCCGACGTTCGAGGCCATAGACCCGGTGCGCGGCATCACCAACCTGTCGTCGGGCAAGATGGGCTTTGCCATTGCCCGCGCGGCGCGCGCGGCGGGGGCCGAGGTCACGCTGGTGGCCGGCCCGGTGCACCTGCCCACGCCGCGCGGCGTGCGCCGCATCGATGTGCGTTCAGCACAAAACATGCTTCAAGCGGTTGATACACAAGCGCCGGAAGCTACTATTTTCATAGCTACCGCGGCCGTGGCCGACTGGCGCCCGGCCCATGCCGCCGAGCACAAGATCAAGAAGGATGGCTCGGGCGACACCCCGACGCTCGCCTTCGTGGAGAACCCGGACATCCTGGCCCAGGTGGCGCAATCCGCTCGTGCACGCGCCGGCCAGCTGTACTGCGTGGGCTTTGCCGCCGAGAGCGAGAACCTGCTGGCGCACGCCAGCGCCAAGCGCGTGCGCAAGGGCGTGCCGCTGCTGGTGGGCAACATTGGCCCGGCCACCTTCGGCCAGGACGACAACGCGCTGCTGCTGGTGGACGCACAGGGCCACCGCGAGCTGCCGCGCGCGCCCAAGTCCGAGCTCGGGCGCCAGCTGGTGGCCGAGATCGCACGGCGCCTGGGTGAGGCCGGCGCGCCCCGTTCATGAGCGCACCACAGCCCTGGCTTGGCGACTACGGCGAGCCGCCCGGTGGCGACTACGCTCGCTATATCGAGCGCCTGTTGCAGAGCCAGGACCTGCGGCGTGGCGTATTGCAGGCCGGGGCGGCCGCCGGGCAGCGGCCTGTGGCGGTTGCCAAGGCGGCGGCGCCCGCTGCCGCCACGACCGCTCCGCGCCGCCCCGCGAAGCAGGCCGTCACGCGCACTCTGCCGGCCAAATGGCCGCTGTTGCTCGGCGCGCTGCTGGTGCTGCTGATGTGGTTTGCGCCCGCGCTGTTGCCCTTTGTCATGGCCGGCGTGATAGTGGCGGGCGTGGGCCATGGCGTATGGAAATCCAGGCACGGCCGAGGCGGCGGGGCCCGTTGAGTTACTACCCTTGTACCCATGAAGATAGACGTCAAAATTCTCGACCCGCGCATGGCGGAACAGTTGCCCACCTACGCCACGCCGGGCAGCGCCGGGCTGGATCTGCGCGCCTGCCTGGACGCGCCCCTGGAGCTGGCGCCCAATGCCTGGCAGCTCGTGCCCACGGGCATCGCCATCTACCTGAAGGACCCGGGCTACGCGGCGCTGATCCTGCCGCGCTCGGGCCTGGGCCACAAGCATGGCATCGTGCTGGGCAATCTGGTGGGGCTGATCGACAGCGACTACCAGGGCCAGCTTATGGTCAGCGCCTGGAACCGCAGCGACCAGGCCTTCACGCTGGAGCCCATGGAGCGGCTGGCGCAGCTGGTCATCGTGCCGGTGCTGCAGGCGCAGTTCAATGTGGTGACCGAGTTTCCCGCCAGCGAGCGCGGCGAGGGCGGCTACGGCTCCACCGGCAATCATTGAGCCTGCCGGTGGCTGCTCAATGCAGCAGGTCGTTGCCCGGCGCCTGCGGTTGTATGCGAAAGAACCCGGTCCCGGCCGTGCCACGGCCGATTTCTTCCTCGGCGGCCTCGCGCACGCCGTGCACCTTGAGCGCCAGGCGCAGTGCAATGCCGGCCAGAGGGTGGTTGCCGTCCAGCACCACATGCTCGGGATAGATCTGGGCCACGGTGTACAGCGCGTCGCGCGGCGCCTCGGGGTTGATGCCTTCGGGCAGGGCCGTGCCCTCGAAGGTCATGCCCTCCTCGATGTCGTCGGGGAACAGATGGCGCGGCTCCAGGAACAGCAGCTTGTCCTGGTAGTCGCCAAAGGCGTCCTCGGGCTCCAGGTGCAGCGCCAGCGCGGCGCCCACGCCATGGCCCTGCAGGGCCTCTTCTATGCGCGCCAGCAGGTCGTCGCCACCCACCAGAAACTCCACCGGATCGTCGAGCACGTCCAGCTCCTCACCCAGCGTGTCCTTCAAGACCCAGGTCAGGGCGACCACACATTGTTCGGTTATTTCCATAGGACAATTGTCGCAGTTCACAGCCTCAAGGCCCGCGCGGCCGCGTCTATCCCATGGATGTACAACAACCTTTGGCCCTGCTCGGAGGCCTGAGCCCGGCCCAGTTCATGCGCCGCCATTGGCACAAGAAACCTTTGCTGGTGCGCCAGGCGATTGCCGGCTTCAAGCCGCTGCTCGCCCGCGCAGAGCTGCTCGAGCTGGCCGGACGCGAGGGCGTGGAGTCGCGCTTCATCCAGGACAAGGGCGGGCAGTGGGTGCTGCGCCACGGGCCGCTGGCGCGCCGCTCGCTGCCGCCCCTGGCCACGCCGCGCTGGACGGCGCTGGTGCAGGGCGTGGATCTGCACCACGAGGGCGTGCATGCGCTGATGCAGCAGTTCCGTTTTGTGCCCGAGGCGCGCCTGGATGACCTGATGATCAGCTACGCCACCGACGGCGGTGGCGTCGGCCCGCATTTCGACAACTACGACGTCTTCCTGCTGCAGGCCCATGGCCAGCGGCGCTGGCGCATCGGCCGGCAAAAGGACAAGACGCTGCGCTCCGGCCTGCCGCTCAAGATCCTGGCGGCCTTCGAGCCCGAGGAGGAGCATGTGCTGGAGCCCGGCGACATGCTCTACCTGCCCCCGGGCTGGGCGCATGACGGCATCGCCGTGGGCGAATGCATGACCTACTCGATCGGCTTTCGCTCGCCCAACGGCGCCCAGCTGGCGCACGAAGTGCTGCAGCGCATGGCCGAGGGCGCTGCCGATGAGGAGGGTGCCATCTACCGCGACGCGCAGCAGCCGGCCGTGGCCGGGCCCGGTGCCATTCCGGCCGAGCTGCAGGACTTTGCCCGCCAGGCCGTGCAGCGCGCGCTGGCGCAGCCGCAGGCGCTCGAATGTGCGCTGGGCGAGGCGCTGACCGAGCCCAAGCCGAATGTCTGGTTCGAGCCCGCCGAGGCTGGCGGGATGCTCGAATGCCTGACGCTGGATAGGCGCACGCGCATGATGTATGACGACAAGCATGTCTTCATCAATGGCGAGAGCTACCGCGCCTCCGGGCGCGACGCCACGCTGATGCGCCGCCTGGCCGACGAACGCCGCCTTGAGCCACGCGATCTGGTGCGCGCCAGCGACGAAGCGCTGGAGCTGCTGTCCGCATGGTGCGAAGCCGGCTGGGCCCATGCACGCTGATCCCAACCAGGAGCAGGCGACGCCGGCATTGCCCAGCGGCCGCTTTGAAGGGCGCGAGGCGTTTCAAAAGCTGGTGCGCGACGCCCTGGCCTGCGCCGCCCAGGAGGGCTGGCGCGAACTGATTGTGAGCGATGCCAACTTCCACGACTGGCCCCTGGGCGAGCGCGCCGTGGTCGAGTCGCTGCAGCAATGGGCCAGCGGCGGGCGGCGCCTGACCATGCTGGCGGCCGACTATGCCGAGGTGCAGCGGCGCCACGCGCGCTTCGTGCAGTGGCGCGTACGCTGGGATCACATCATCGTGTGCCGCCGCGCTGGCGCGGTGGATGCGCAGGATCTGCCCAGCGCCATCTGGTCGCCCCAGTGGGTCTTGCAGCGCCATGATCCCTTGCGTTGCAACGGTGTGACCGGAGTTGAGCCCGAGCGGCGCATCCTGCTGCGCGAGGCCATCAACGAATGGCTGGAGCGTAAAAGTGCTCCCGGCTTTCCTGCCTCCACCTTGGGCCTGTGAGCTGCGCACACTGTTGTAATAAAGGTAGTGGTTTCTTCGCGTTATCCACTATTGACGAAAACTTTCTATAATCGGCGGCTGGTATTAAGCTTGGTGTTTGCTTTAAATCAAGCAATGCATCGTCGCCGGGTATACCGCTGCAAGAGGCGGGTGTCGCGGCTTTCCATGACTATCACTTGTTCCCATAGGAAACTGAAATGAAGAACTCCGTCGTTCTGGCTGCCCTGATTGCTGCTGCTGCCCTCGCCGCTTGCGGCAAGAAGGAAGAGCCCGCACCTGCACCTGCTCCGGCACCCGTGGCAGCCCCCGCCGCCGAAGCTGCTGACGCCGCCAAGGATGCCGCTGCCGCCGCTGTGGACGCCACCAAGGATGCTGCTGACGCCACCAAGGATGCCGCTGCTGCTGCCGTGGACGCCACCAAGGATGCTGCCGCCGCCGCTGTGGACGCCACCAAGGAAGCCGCCGACGCTGCCGCTGACGCCGCCAAGAAGGCTGCCGACGCTGCTGCCAATGCAGCCGCTGGCGCGTCCAAGTAAGCACTCCCGCTCCAGGCTTGCGAGCCTGGCAGTAACAAAAAACCCCGGCCAATCGACCGGGGTTTTTTGTTGGCCGCTTTGCGCGGCTTACTTCAGATCGTCCGCCAGCACGCGCACGATGCGCTGCGCGTTGGCCGATGTCTCGGGTGCCCCCGTGGCGTTGAGCACGGAGACCGTGCTCTGGTTGCCCTCGCTGCGCACCACGATGCGGTACTTGAGCGGTGCCACGGCGTCGGGCGAGCTGGAGAACAGCTTGCTGAAGAAGCCCTGTTCCTTCTTTTCCCCGGGCGCCACATAGCGCACGAAGTACACGCCCTGGCTGCGGTCGCGGTCTTCCACGGTGAAGCCCGTGCGGTCCAGCGACACGCCGACGCGGCGCCAGGCGCGGTCAAAGCCTTCGTCGAGCTGCACCACGGGCACATTGTTCAGCGTGGCCATGCGCGCGCTCGGCGTGACGGGTACCGGCGCAGCCGCGACGGCCTTGGACTGCTCCTCGCTCACGCCCAGTTTGACCATCAGGCGGCGCAGGAACTCGGTCTCCAGCTCGGCGTTGGCCGGGCGCGGCTGCCAGATCGTGTTGTCCTTCTGGCTGCTGGTGTAGACCTCTTCCATGCCGCGGTGGGTGATGAAGATCTCGGTGGCGCCGCCGGCCGTGCGCTCCAGGCGGGTGCGGAACTTGTCGCGTTCGCCGGTGGAATACAGCGAATCGAACACCTTGCCAATGGTCGAGCGGATGATGTCCTGCGGCAGCTTGGCGCGGTTTTCGGCCCAGTCGGTTTCCAGCAGGCCGAGCTTGGGCTGCTCGACGGTGAGGACGAAGCCGCTTTCCAGCCAGAAGTCGCGCACCGGCTCCCACAGTTGATCGGCGGGGCGGTTGACCACCAGCCAGCGCTGGTTGCCGTCACGTTCTATGCGCACGTCGCCGATGGATTGTGGTGCGGCGCTGGCAGTGCCGCGCGGCTGCCGCGCCTGGCCGGCCTCGAAGGCAGCGGCCGAGACGGTGGCGCCGGGCACGGTGTAGCGCGTCTCGCGCGACAGCTGGTTCAGGTCGGGCGGGACCTCCAGCGTTGCGCCCTTGGTGGCGCTTTTGTAGTCGATCTTGTCGTTCTCCAGCACGGAGCAGGCCGACAGGGTCATGGCAAGGCCCAGCAGGCCCAGGCGGGTGGTAGCGTTCACGCAGTTAATCCTTCTACAGTCCAGGACTGACCCGGGCGCAGGAGTGCGCCGGGGGAGATGGCTTCAGCCCCTGTCCGCGGCCAGCAGGCCGGCGGCGCGCAGGGCGGTTTCGACCACGGCCTCGTTGCCCTGCGCCAGCGGCGTCATGGGCAGGCGCATGGCGCCGCCGCACAGGCCCATGCGCTGCATGGCCCATTTCACGGGGATGGGGTTGGCTTCGACGAACAGATTTTTGTGCACCGGCAGCAACTGGAACTGGATGTCCATCGCGCGGCGGCGGTCGCCGGCGATGGCCGCCACGCACAGCTCGTGCATCAGGCGCGGCGCCACGTTGGCCGTCACGCTGATGTTGCCCTGGCCGCCGCAGAGCATCAGGGCCACGGCCGTGGGGTCGTCGCCCGAATACACGGCAAAGCCCTTGGGCACGTCGCGGATCAGCCACTGCGCGCGCTCGATGTTGCCCGTGGCCTCCTTGATGCCGACGATGCCCGGCACCTGGGTCAGGCGCAGCACGGTCTCGTGGTGCATGTCGGCCACGCTGCGGCCGGGCACGTTGTACAGCACCATGGGCAGGTCGCCCGTGGCCTCGGCAATCGCTTTGAAGTGCTGGTACTGGCCCTCTTGCGTGGGCTTGTTGTAATAGGGCACGACCTGCAGCTGGCTGTTGGCGCCGACCTTCTTGGCGTAGCGGGCCAGCTCGATGGCTTCAAACGTGGAGTTGGCGCCGCAGCCGGCCATGACGGGCACGCGGCCGGCGGATTGCTCCACCGACACGCGGATGATTTCGCAATGCTCCTCCACGTTCACCGTGGGCGATTCACCCGTGGTGCCGACCACGCCTATGCAATCGGTGCCTTCCTGGATATGCCAGTCTATGAGTTTGCGCAGCGTGGGGTAGTCCACACTGCCGTCGTCGTGCATGGGGGTGACGAGGGCGACGATGCTGCCGGTGAGGGTGGCGCTGGAAGAGGTCATGTCCGCGGTCAAAAACGGTAAAAGAGCATTCTAACTACGGCGTGCCCACCAGCGGCAGGCGCAAAGGCCCGCTGGGCGCCAGCGGCTCGCGCACGGCCGCGATGCGCTGCACGAAGCGTGCCGGCGCGTCGAGAAAGCCGTCCTCGTAGGCCACCACGCGCAGTGCCCCGAAGGCCTGCAGCAATTCACCCGGGCGCAGCAAAAAATCCGCCCGCGCGGGCCGGCCCACGCTCTCGTTGCCCTGGGCAAAGGTCTCGTACAGCAGCACGCCGCCCGGCGCCACGCTGTCCAAGATGGTGGGCAGCAGCGGGCGCCACAGGTAGTTGGTGACCACCACGCAGTCAAAGCGGCGCCCGGGCAGAGGCCAGGGCCCGGCCTCGATGTCGGCGCAGATCGCCTCGCCCAGTTGTGCTAGTGATTCAATAGCTTCTTGCGCTTTATCTATGCCCGTTACGGGGTGATTTCGTTCAAGAAACCAGCGCATGTGCCGGCCCTGGCCGCAGGCCACGTCCAGCACGCCGCCGCCCATGGGTACCAGATGCGACCAGCGCCGAACCCAGTCGGATGGGGCAGTCAGGCCGTGCATCAGAAGCAGGCCCAGATCTGGTCGGCCAGGCTCAGCATGAAGTCGGGCCGCAGGTACAGCGCAAACACCGCCAGCAGCACCAGCACCGCAGCTGCGGCGGCAAGCCATTTCTTGTGGGTGGCCCGCATGCTCAGGCCGCCTGTGGTGTGGGCCGGGCAATCGCGCCTTCGCGCACCGGCAGGTTGATCAGGCCGGCGGCCACGCCCAGGGCAATCGCCAGGTACCAGACGATGTCATAGCTGCCGCTGGTGTCGTACAGATAGCCGCCCAGCCACACGCCAAAGAAGCTGCCGATCTGATGGCTGAAGAAGACGAAGCCGCTGAGCATGGACAGGTGCTGCACGCCAAAGATCTGCGCCACGGCGGCATTCGTGGGCGGCACGGTGGACAGCCACAGCGTGCCCATCACGGCCGAGAACACATACACCGACATGGGCGACAGCGGCACCAGCAGAAAGATGGTGATGACCACGGCGCGCGCAAAGTAGATGAAGGCCAGGATATGGCGTTTGGCCATGCGCTGGCCCAGCGTGCCGGCGGCGTAGGTGCCAAAGACGTTGAACAACCCGATCAGCGCCAGCGCAGTGCTGGCCACCTGGGGCGACAGGCCATGGTCCTTGAGGTAGCTGGGCATGTGCACGCCGATGAACACCACCTGGAAGCCGCAGACGAAGTAGCCCGCGGTGAGCAGCAGAAAGCTCTTGTAGCGCAGCGCCTCGGCAAAGGCATGGCCGGCGGACTGGGTGCGCTGGATGGGCGCGCTGCCGTGAAAGCCAGGCTCGCGCAGACCAAAGGCCAGTGGCACGATCAAGAGCACCATGGCGGCGAGCACCAGCAGCGCCGTCTGCCAGCCCAGTTGTGCGATCAGCTGGCCTTCGAGCGGCATCATCAAAAACTGCCCGAACGAGCCCGCGGCCGCCGCCACGCCCATGGCCCAGGATCTCCGCTCGGCCGAGATCTGCCGCCCCAGCACGCCGTAGATCACGGCATAGGTGGTGCCGGCCTGGGCCGCGCCGATCAGCACGCCGGTGGTCAGCGAAAACAGCAGCGGCGTGGGCGACAGCGCCATGCCCGCCAGGCCCAGGGCGTAGAGCAGGGCGCCCAGGATCAGCACGCGAAACGCGCCGAAGCGATCCGCCATCATGCCGCCGAAGATGCCAAAAATGCCCCAGGACAGGTTTTGAATGGCCATGGCCAGGGCGAAGGTCTGGCGCGTCCAGCCCATGTCCTGCGTGATGGGCGCCAGCCACATGCCAAAGCCGTGGCGTATGCCCATGGACAGGGTGACGATGGTGGCGCCGCAGATCAGCACCTGGGCTATGGAGAGTTTTCGCGTCGCGTCGTGCATCGCACGAATGTAGCGAAAACCCGGGTTGACTGCCTGACGCGGCCATTTAAAGCATGAAAACCTGGCTTTATATCCAGCACTACAATCCGCGCCCATGGCAGTCAAACCGATTACTTCACCCGCATATTCCGAAGGCTCGATCCGCGTCCTGAAGGGCCTGGAGCCCGTCAAGCAGCGCCCGGGCATGTACACCCGCACCGACAATCCCCTGCACATCATCCAGGAGGTGCTGGACAACGCCGCCGATGAGGCGCTGGCGGGCTACGGCAAGAAGATCAAGGTCACGCTGCACGCCGACGGCTCGGTCAGCGTCGAGGACGACGGCCGCGGCATTCCCTTCGGCCTGCACCCGGAAGAGGGCGCGCCGGTGGTCGAGCTGGTGTTCACCCGCCTGCACGCGGGCGGCAAGTTCGACAAGGGCGTGGGCGGCGCCTACAGCTTCTCGGGCGGGCTGCACGGCGTGGGCGTGTCGGTGACCAATGCCCTGTCCACGCGCCTGGAAGTGGCCACGCACCGCGAGGGCCAGATCGCGCGTCTGGCCTTTGCCGCGGGCGATGTGGTCGAGCCCCTGGTGGCTAGGCCGCTGGAGACAGGCGAGCGCAAGCAGGGCACGACGGTGCGCGCCTGGCCCGATGCCAAATACTTTGAATCCGCCCAGCTGCCCATGGGCGAGCTGACGCATTTGCTGCGCAGCAAGGCCGTGCTCATGCCCGGCGTGACGGTGCAGCTCATCAACGAGAAAACCCGCGACACCCAGACCTGGCAGTACAAGGGCGGCCTGGTCGACTACCTGACGCAGACGCTTGCCGCCGACCCGGTGATCCCGCTGTTCGAGGGCGAGGGCTTTGCCAGCGGCAGCGACGAGAGCTTTGCCGAGGGCGAGGGCGCTGCCTGGGCCGTGGCCTTTACCGAAGACGGCGCGCCGGTGCGTGAGAGCTACGTCAACCTCATCCCCACCAGCGCCGGCGGCACGCACGACAGCGGCTTGCGCGATGGCCTGTTCCAGGCCGTCAAGGGCTTTATCGAGCTGCATTCGCTCTTGCCCAAGGGCGTGAAACTGATGCCCGAGGACGTGTTCGCCCGCGCCAGCTACGTGCTGAGCGCCAAGGTGCTGGACCCGCAATTCCAGGGCCAGATCAAGGAGCGGCTCAATTCGCGCGACGCCGTGCGGCTGGTGAGCAGCTTTGTGCGCCCAGCGCTCGAACTGTGGCTCAACCAGCATGTGGACTGGGGCAAAAAGCTGGCCGAACTCGCCATCAAGGCGGCACAAACCCGGCAAAGAGCCGGGCAAAAGGTCGAGAAGAAAAAAGGCAGCGGCGTGGCCGTGCTGCCCGGCAAGCTGACCGACTGCGAAAGCCGCGACCTGGCCTATAACGAAGTCTTTCTGGTCGAGGGCGACAGCGCCGGCGGCAGCGCCAAAATGGGCCGCGACAAGGAAACGCAGGCCATCCTGCCGCTGCGCGGCAAGGTGCTCAACACCTGGGAGGTCGAGCGCGACCTGCTGTTCAAGAACAACGAGGTGCACGACATTGCGGTCGCCATCGGCGTCGACCCGCACGGGCCCCATGACCAACCCGATTTGAGCGGCCTGCGCTACGGCAAGGTCTGCATCCTGTCAGACGCCGACGTGGACGGCGCGCACATCCAGGTGCTGCTGCTCACGCTGTTCTTCCGCCACTTCCCCAAGTTGATAGAGGCCGGCCACATCTACGTGGCGCGCCCGCCGCTCTACCGCGTGGACGTGCCCGCGCGCGGCAAAAAACCCGCCGCCAAGCTGTACGCGCTGGACGAGGGCGAACTCGAGGCCATCCTCGACAAGGCCGCCAAGGACGGCGTGGCGCGCGAGAAATGCCAGATCAGCCGCTTCAAGGGCCTGGGCGAGATGAACGCCGAGCAGCTGTGGGACACCACGCTCAACCCCGACACCCGGCGCCTCTTGCCTGTGCAATTGGGCGCCATGGACTTTGCCGCCACCGAGGGGCTGATCACCCGCCTCATGGGCAAGGGTGAAGCGGCATCCCGCCGCGAGCTGATGGAGCTGCATGGGGATGCGGTGGAGGTGGATGTTTAAGCATCCGGCCTTGTCTTTACTGTATATGGCTATAACATACAAAATATGCTGAAACTGGCAGAAATCACCGGTTTTGACTGGGACGCCGGCAATGAGCGCAAGAACGACAGACACGGTGTTTCCATGGCGCAGGCGGAACAGGTTTTCTTCAACGCGCCGCTGCTGATCCTGGGCGATGCCAAGCACAGCCAGC
Source organism: Diaphorobacter limosus (assembly GCF_033100095.1). NCBI lineage: Bacteria > Pseudomonadati > Pseudomonadota > Betaproteobacteria > Burkholderiales > Comamonadaceae > Diaphorobacter > Diaphorobacter limosus. Next base: position 3,725,255 of record NZ_CP136921.1, read on the forward strand.
AAGAGCCGCGCTACCACGCCCTGGGCCGCAGCGATGACGGTCGGCTGCTGCACCTGACCTTTACCCTGCGTGGCTCAGGCAGCCTGATCCGCGTGATTTCGGCCCGTGACATGCACCGCAAGGAGCGAGCGTTTTATGAACAAGCCCACTAAAACAATCCCGCACTTTGCCAGCGAGGCGGAAGAACGCGCCTTCTGGGAAAGCCAGGACTCGACCGACTATCTTGATTGGTCGCAGGCGCACAGCGTGGTGCTGCCCAACCTCAAGCCCACCACCAAGACCATCTCGCTGCGCCTGCCGCAGCATTTGCTCGATTCCATCAAGGCGGCGGCCAACGCACGGGACGTGCCGTATCAGTCGCTGATCAAGGTGTGGCTGCAGGAAAAGCTGCATCGGTGATTCATGAGCGCCGGGCCCTATGGTGTGAAGTCCAGCGCGCCCACCGGGCAACCCCGACACGCGCCGCCTTTTGCCGGTGCGGCTGGCCGCCATGAAAAGGGCTTGCACATGTTCCAAGGGCGGCTTGCCAACCGGCATGCGCATAAAATGCGCATAAAAGGAGCCAAGCCATGACCGCCCTGGAATCCAGCGCCAAAAAACCCGTCAATCTGTCGCTCAACGAGGCCCTGGTGCGCGAGTCGCGGGCGTACTGCGGCAACCTGTCGGCCAAGGTCGAGGAAATGCTCCAGGCCTATGTGGAGGCGCAGCGCCAGGCGCGCAGCCAGCACCAGCAGCAGGCGCAAGCGGCGGTGGCCGACTGGAACGCGCTGCACGATGCAAGCGGTTCTTTTGCGGACGCGCATTCCACCCTGTAAAACCCGTTCCCATGCCGCAATTTGACGTCCACCTCAACCCCGGCCCGCAGCGGGGTACCGTGCCCCTGGTGGTGCTGGTGCAGTCGGCCCTGTTCGACGGCTACCGTCGCCGCGTCGTCGTGCCGCTGGTGCTCCGCTCGGCCCTGCCCGCCGGCGGCCGCGTGGCCGGCACGCGCATGAACCCCGTTTTTGAAATCGCCGGGCAAACCGTGGTGCTGCACCCGCTGGACATGGTGTCCGTCGCCCTGGAACAGCTCGGGCCGGTGGTGGGCAGCCTGGCAGAGCAGGGCCAGGCCATCAGCGACGCGCTGGACGAACTGCTGACGCGCAGCTGGGGTTAACGGTGGGCGCTGCGGGCGAGGTGGAATTCCTTTTTTTTTTGACGTCTAACGCTTATCCAGCAAGCGCGAGCAGCTATTGATTTTGAAGTAAAAACCCATGCCCACATTGAACTGGATCGGCAAGGACGTCGTCGTCAAACACCACAAGGACGTGCCGTTTCGCCTGCTGGAGCCCGATGCTGCGCTGTCCTGCGGCGCGGCTGGCAGTGGCAACCTGATCGTGCAGGGCGACAACCTGCACGCCCTGAAAGCCCTGCTGCCGCGCTACGCGGGGCAGGTCAAATGCATCTACATCGACCCGCCCTACAACACCGGCAACGAGGGCTGGGTCTATAACGACAACGTCAACAGCCCGGAGATTCGCCGCTGGCTGGGCGAGGTGGTGGGCAAGGAGGGCGAAACGTTGGACCGCCACGACCGCTGGCTGTGCATGATGTATCCGCGCCTGGTGCTTTTGAAACAATTTCTGCGCGAGGACGGGGCGATTTTTGTGTCGATTGACGACAACGAAGTGGGGACGTTGCGCTTGTTGATGGATGAGATTTTTGGGTCGGGTAATTTTGTTGCCAATGTCATCTGGCAGAAAAAATACGCCGTTGCCAACGACCACAAAACCATTGCACCTATGCATGACTTCGTGCTGGTGTACCAGCGCTCACCTAGTTGGCAGCGCAACCTGCTGCCGCGTGGTGAAGAAAAGGACAGCCAGTACAAATTTGAGGATGAAAAGGGGCAATTTCGTAGTAGCGATTACACATGCGCCAAGACTGCCGAAGAACGCCCCAATCTGTATTACCCGGTCACCAACCCCAACACCGGTGAAGAAATTTGGCCTAAACGCACCCGTGTTTGGTCTTATTCGCAGGATGAGCATCAACGGCATAGAGCGGAGGATTTGATTTACTGGGGCAAGGATGGCAAGGGAAAAGTGCCGGCCTACAAGCGCTACAAGCATGCGTTGCGCAATGATGGTGTAGTGCCGCAAACGCTGTGGCCGCACGAATTCGCCGGTCACACCGATGGTTCACGTAAAGAGCTGCGCGAAGTGCTGCATGACGTGCCTTCGGTATCGGATTTCGCCACACCCAAGCCTTCGCTGTTGATTCAGCGCATCCTGCAAATCGCTACCGATAAAGATTCCATCGTTCTTGACAGCTTTGCCGGCAGCGGCACCACCGCCCACGCCGTACTCAAGCAAAACGCCGAGGACGGCGGCCAGCGCCACTTCATCCTCGTTGAAATGGATGAAAACATCGCCCAAAACGTCACCGCCGAGCGCGTGCGGCGTGTGGCCGGTGGCTACACCAACGCCAAAGGCCAGGCCGCAGCTGGCCTGGGCGGCGGTTTTCAGTTCTGCCGCCTGTCGTCTGAGCCTTTGTTCGACGCCTACGGTCAAATCCGCAGCGATGTCACGTTTGCCGAACTGGCTAAATTCGTCTGGTTGGCTGAAACCCAAACCGGTTACACCGGTCAGGCCGATTCGCCCCTGCTGGGCGTGCATGAGGGCCGCGCCATTTACCTGCTCTACAACGGCATCCTCAAGGACAAATCCGTGGCCGGCGGCAATGTGCTCACCGCCCCGGTGCTGGCCGTGCTGCCGCCCTTTGATGGCCCCAAGGTGATTTACGCCGCCGCCAACCGCCTGGGCAGTCGCACGGCGCGCGCAGGCATTACCTTCAAGCAAACGCCCTACGCGCTGGAGGTGTGAGCCATGGCCGCACAGGAGCGCAAGGTCATCATCATCGCCGGGCCCAATGGCGCGGGCAAAACCACGTTCGCCCGTGAGTTCTTGCCGCACGAGGCCGCTTGCCCGGTGTTCGTCAATGCCGATTTGATTGCCGCCGGGCTGGCGCCTTTTGCGCCCGAGTCGGCGGCGGTGCAGGCCGGGCGGCTGATGTTGTCTGAGTTGGAGCGGCACTTTCAGGCGGGTAGTAGCTTTGCCTTTGAAACCACGCTGTCGGGCCGCGCCTATTTGCGCCATATCGCGCGCTGGCAGCAGGCGGGGTATGAGGTAAAGCTGATTTTCTTGCGTCTGAGCAGCGCCGAAGAGGCCGTTGCACGGGTGGCGCAGCGGGTGCGCCAGGGCGGGCACGATATTCCGCCCGAAGTGATACGCCGGCGTTTTGTGGCGGGGCTGGAAAATTTCCAGCGCTACTACGCGCCTGCGGTGGATGTCTGGGCCTTGTACGACAACGCCGGTGAAGTGCCGGTGTTGCTGGATTGGAGTGAACGATGAACGGCAAACCCTTAGAGAACGCCCGTAGCAGCGATTTGCGCGGCTCCTGGCAGGCTTTGCAGCGTGCCGCGCAGCGTGCGCGTGAGGTGGCGGTGCAAACCGGCACCGATTTGGTGGTGACGCGCAATGGCGTGCTGGAGCACATCAAGCCCCAACCGACCCCTACCCCGACGCCGACCCCGGAGCTGGACTCGCCTGAAACCAAGGCAGAGTCCGCATGAGTGCCTTTACCCCCAAAACCTACCAGCAACAGGTGCTCGATAGCGTGGAGGCTTATTTCAAGGCCTGCCACGAGTTGCCCTCGCCCTCAATCGCCTTTACCGCCACCACCGAACGCCTGTGGGGGCGTGGCAATCCCTACCACCCGCTGCCTGGCTTTCCTGCCGACATGCCGTACTTTTGCCTGCGTGTGCCCACGGGCGGTGGCAAAACCTGGCTGGCGGCGAAAAGCGTGGCGCTGGTCAACACGCATTTGCTGCGCACCGAGCACAGCGTGATTCTGTGGCTGGTGCCCAGCAAGCCGATTCGCGAGCAAACCATTCGGGCGTTGAAAAACCGCAGCCACCCCTACCACCTGGCATTGCGCGAGGCGGGGCCGGTCACGGTGCTGGATTTGGACGAGGCCAAGAGCGTGACCCGCAGCACGCTGGACACCACGACCACCGTCATCGTCGCCACGCGCCAGGCCTTTCAGGTGGAAGAGGAGGAGTGCCGCAAGGTGTACCAAAGCAGCGGCGCGCTGATGCACCACTTTGACCACCTCGCGCCCGCCCAGCGCGCCGAGTTGCTGGCCGACGGTGAAGGCACCGAGCGCAGCACGCCGTATTCGCTGGCCAATGTGCTGCGCCTGCGCCGCCCCTTTGTGGTGGTGAACGAGGCGCACAACAGCCGCACCGAGCTGGCCTTTGACATGCTGGCGCGCTTTCGCCCCAGCGGGGTGATGGAGCTCACCGCCACGCCCGACGTGCAGCGCACGCCCAGCAATGTGCTGCACAGTGTGTCGGCGGCCGAGCTGAAGGCCGAGGAGATGATCAAGCTGCCGGTGCTGCTGCAAACCGAGCCCCATTGGCAGCAATGCCTGGCGGACGCGATTGGCCGGCGCGATGCGCTGCAAGCGCTGGCCGATGAGGAGCGCCGCGCGGGTGCGCCGTATTTGCGCCCCCTGGTGCTGATCCAGTCCGAGCCGCGCCGCGCAGGGGTTGAGACGCTGGACTTTGACAAGCTGCGCCAGGAGTTGATCGCCAACCATGGCATCCCGGCCAGTGAAATCGTGGTGGCCACGGGCGAGGAAAAGGGGCTGGAGCAGATCGACGCCGATTACCCGCTGGGCATGGTCGACCCGGCCTGCCCGGTGAAGTTCGTCATCACGCAAAAAGCGCTGGCTGAAGGGTGGGATTGCCCGTTTGCCTACATTTTGGTGAGCATGGCGTCGATGTCGTCGAGCACGGCGGTGGAGCAGTTGCTCGGGCGCGTGCTGCGTCAGCCGGGGGCCAGCCAGCGGGCATCCCCGCTGCTCAACCAGTCCTATGCCTTTGTGGTGTCGCGCGACTTTGCTGAGACGGCAGGCGCCTTGCGCGACCGGCTGGTGGCGGGGGCCGGGTTCGAACGGCGCGAGGTGGCCGAGTTTGTCGCCGCCGTGCTGCCCGACCAGGCGCGGCTGGATTTGGAGGGCCACGCCGGGCGCGTGGTGCTGCGCCCGGTGGCGGTTGCCTTGCCCGAAAAACCGGACTTGAAGAGCGTGCCCAAAACGGTGCGGGGCAAGGTGAGTTGGGACGGCCAGCTCAATACCCTGACCATCAGCGCGCCGCTGACTGAGGATGAGGCCGAAACGCTCAAGGCCTGTGTCAGTTCGCCAGCCGCTGCGGCGGCCATCGTGCAGGCCGCCGAGGTCAGTCGCACCACGGCGATCGAGTTTTTTCAGACGCCTGCCGAGTTGGGCGAGCGCTTGCGCGTGCCGCAGCTGGCCTTGCGGGTGCCAGTCCAGCAAGGGGAATTGGTGCTGTTTGACGACCCGGAGGTACTGGACTACCCCTGGGATGTCTCGCTCAACGACGCGGCGCCCACGGCGGCCGACCTGTCGGCCTTGGGCGCGGCCTTGAAGGTGTCGGAAGGCGGTGCGATCGACATCGACGAGGGCAGCGGCAAGGTTTTCACCCGCTTTCTGCCCGAGTTGCAGCGTGATTTGGGCTTGGTTTATCAGCCCGAGAACTGGGATGCGGTGCGCATTGCCACCTGGCTGTGCCGCAACCTGCCTGAGCCGTCGCTGACCCACCCGTCCAAGCAGGCCTTCGTGGCGGCGTGGCTTAGTGATTTGCTGCGCCGTGACGGTTACACGCTGGCGCGGGCCAACCTGCAGAAATTTCAGATACGCAATCTGATCGAGGCGCGCATTCGGGAGCTGCGCAAGCAGGCCGTGGGCAAGGCGTTCCAGCAGGCGCTTTTTGGCGACGATGCGGCCATGCGGGTGGCGGTCTCGGATCAATACGCCTTTGAGTTTGCGCCCCACGCCTACGCACCCAGCCGCGACTACGACGGGCGCTTTGGCCAGTTCGACTTTCGCAAACATTTCTACGGGCGCATGGGGGACTTCGACAGCAAGGAAGAGTTTGAATGCGCCCGCCAGCTGGACATGTGGGCGCAGCAGGGGCGCATCCAGTTCTGGGTGCGCAACCTGGTGCGCCGCGAAGGCTGCTCGTTCTTTCTGCAAAAGGCCGATGGGCGTTTCTATCCCGACTTTGTCTGCCAACTGCCCAATGGCGCGGTGCTGGTGGTTGAGTACAAAGGAGCCGACCGCTGGAGCAGCGCCGAGGATGACCGTTTGATCGGCAATCTGTGGGCCGAACTGTCCGGGGGGCGCTGCCGGTTCGTGATGGTCAAGGACAGGCAGTGGGATGGCGTGCGGGAATTGCTGCCATGCGCGTAAAAAAACCTGAAACACCCCCTGAGCCCAACGTGCCGGCGCTCTACGCCACTCTGCTGGCCGACATCAAGCAGCGCGTGCGGCGCGCCCAGGTGCGCGCCATGCTGGCGGTCAATGCCGAGCTGATTCGCCTGTACTGGGACATTGGCCGGGTGATTGATGAGCGCCAGCAGCAAGAGGGTTGGGGCGCGGGCGTGATTCCCCGTCTTGCGCGCGATTTGCACAACGATTTGCCAGAGGAGAAGGGTTTTTCTGAGCGCAACATCAAGCAGATGCTGGCGTTTTACCGGGAGTACGCGCAATTGTCATTTGTGCAGCAGCCTGCTGCACAAATAGAGACCGGGCCAAAAGTGCCACAAGCTGCGGCACTTTTTACGGCGGAGCTGATTTTGGCCTTGCCCTGGACGCATCACGCCATCCTGATGGCCAAGGTCAAAGACCCCGCCACGCGCCACTGGTACATGCAGGCCGCGCTGGAGCATGGCTGGAGCCGCAGCATTTTGGTGATGCAGATCGAGACCGCTGCGCACCAGCGCCAGGGCCGCGCCGCGAGCAACTTTGCCCTGCGCCTGCCCAAGCCCGAATCCGACCTGGTGCAGCAGACGCTGAAAGACCCCTATGTGGTGATCGAGCTCAAGCGCGGCGAATTCAAACCCGAGTACGCGGGCAAGATGAATTTTTACTGCAGCGTGGTCGATGACCGGCTGCGCCATGCGCACGACCAGCCCACCATGGGCCTGATCCTGTGCCAGCAGCACAACCGCGTGCTGGCCGAATATGCGCTGCGTGGTGTCGAGAAACCCATTGGCGTCTCCAGCTTCGAGCTGACGCGCGCGCTGCCCGCCACCCTGGAGTCGAGCCTGCCCAGCATCGAGCAGATTGAGCAGGAGTTGGGCGGTATCGCCGAGTGAAATATTCGAATGTTTTTGGCCTATAACGCTTATCCATTAAGCGCAAACAGCTAGATTTTTTATAGTATGACAGAGCAAGCAAACACCCTTTTAGACCCCACCGCGCCCGCCGACGACAGCCTGGGCGGCTACGCCCAGCGCGCCTATCTGGAATACGCCCTTTCCGTGGTCAAAGGCCGCGCCCTGCCCGATGTCTGCGACGGCATGAAGCCGGTGCAGCGGCGCATTTTGTACGCCATGGAGCGCATGGGCCTGTCGTGGAGCGGGCCGAATGGCAACACCCCGCCCAAGCCCGTGAAAAGCGCGCGCGTGGTGGGCGACGTGCTGGGGCGTTTTCACCCCCACGGCGACCAGTCGGCCTACGACGCGCTGGTGCGCCTGGCGCAGGACTTCAACCAGCGCTACCCGCTGATCGACGGCCAGGGCAACTTTGGCAGCCGCGACGGCGACGGCGCGGCGGCCATGCGCTACACCGAGGCGCGCCTGGCGCGCATCACCAGCCTGCTGCTGTCCGAGATCGACATGGGCACGGTGGACTTCCAGCCCAACTACGACGGATCGACGCAGGAGCCCTGCCAGCTGCCGGCACGCCTGCCGTTTGCTCTCTTGAACGGCGCCAGCGGCATTGCCGTGGGCCTGGCGACCGAGATCCCCAGCCACAACCTGCGCGAGGTGGCGGATGCCTGTATCGCCCTGGTGAAGAACCCGAACCTTGCCGATGCAGAGCTGTTTGGCCTGATACCCGGCCCGGATTACCCCGGCGGCGGGCAAATCATCAGCAGTGCGGCCGACATTCAAGACGCCTACCAAAGCGGGCGCGGCAGCCTGAAGGTGCGCGCGCGCTGGAAGATCGAAGACCTGGCGCGCGGCCAGTGGCAGCTGGTCGTCACCGAGCTGCCGCCGGGCGTGTCGACGCAAAAGGTGCTGGAAGAAATCGAGGACATCAGCAACCCCAAGGTCAAGACCGGCAAGAAGGCGCTCACGCAGGAGCAGCAGCAGCTCAAGGCATCCATGCTGGCGCTGCTCGACGGCGTGCGCGACGAATCGAGCAAGGACGCGCCGGTGCGCCTGGTCATCGAGCCCAAGACCGGCCGCGTGCCGCAGCAGGATTTGATTACCGCGCTCTTGGCGCACACCAGCCTGGAGACCTCCGCGCCCATCAACCTGACCATGGTCGGCATCGACGGGCGGCCGGTGCAAAAGTCGCTGCGCCAGATGCTGGTGGAGTGGATCGCGTTTCGCCAGCAGACGATCACGCGGCGCAGCCAGCACCGGCTGGCCAAGGTGCTCGACCGCATCCATATTCTGGAAGGGCGGCAGCTGGTGCTGCTCAATATCGACGAGGTGATTGCCATCATCCGCGCCGCCGACGAGCCCAAGGCGGCGCTCATCGCGCGCTTCAATCTGTCGGATCGCCAGGCCGAAGATATTTTGGAAATCCGCCTGCGCCAGCTGGCAAGGCTGGAGGCCATCAAGATCGAGCAGGAATTGAAGCAGCTGCGCGAGGAGCAGGGCAAGCTCGAGGACATCCTGGTCAACCCGGCCTCGCTGCGCCGCCTGATGGTCAAGGAGATAGAAGCCGACGCCAAGCAGTTTCAGGACGCACGCCGCACCCTCATCCAGGCCGAGAAAAAGGCCGTGGCCGAGGTCAAGATCGTCGATGAACCCGTCACCGTGGTCGTCTCAGACAAAGGCTGGGTGCGTGCGCGCACCGGCCACGGGCACGAGGCGGGCGCCTTCGCCTTCAAGGCGGGCGACGCGCTCTACGCCACGTTTGAATGCCGCAGCGTCGACCAGCTCATCGTCTTTGGCAGCAACGGCCGCGTGTACTCGGTCGCGGTGGCCAGCCTGCCGGGCGGGCGCGGCGACGGCCAGCCAATCACCACGCTGATCGAGCTGGAGACGGGCACGCAGATACGCCACTACTTTGCCGGGCCGCTGGCCGCGCAGCTGCTGCTGTCGGGCTCGGGTGGCTACGGCTTCTTGGCGCAGGTCGAGCACATGGTGGCGCGCAACCGCGGCGGCAAGGCCTTTGTCACGCTGGGCGAGGGTGAGACGCTGTGCGTTCCTTCGCACGCAGCGGGCAGCAGCGCCAGCGCGCCCCTGGCCGCTGCCACCCACGTGTGCTGCGCCTCGGTGGGCGGGCGCATCCTGACGTTTGAGATCAGCGAGCTCAAAACCATGGCGGGCGGCGGGCGCGGCCTGCAGCTGATTGCCCTGGAAGACAAGGACAGCCTGGCCGGTGCGGCGGCGTACACGCGCAGCGTGCGCATCGCCGGCCTGGGCCGTGGCGGCAAGGAGCGCGAGGAGCAGCTGGAGATTCGCAGCCTGAACAACGCCCGCGCGCCGCGCGGCCGCAAGGGCAAGGCGGCCGACCTGGGCTTCAAGCCGGCGACCGTGACGCGCGTGGAATAACGCAACAAGGAATTGGTATGACGATGACCCCAAGCAACGACACCACCCTGGCGCTCAAGCTGCCCGAGGGCGCGGTGTTTGAAGACCTCAAGCTGCGCCGTTGCGCGCAGGACGCCATCGACCTGGACATGGACTTGGTCGAGCGCATCTGCCAGCTCAACGGCTGGGACTTTGCCAAGGTGCAAGCCAACCCCGGCCCGGTGGTCAGCAGCATTCTGAGCGTCTGGTACAAGCAGCATCTGGCCGAAGGTGGCCAGCCCGACGCGACCATGGAGGCGCTGAGACAGCAGCCGACGGCGCACTGACGGCGGCTTGTGCCGCTGCACAAATGACAAAGGGGCGCTCGGTGGCGCCCCTTTGTCATGGCTGAACGGGTTTAGTTCAGCTCGGCGATCAGCTCGATCTCGACGCAGGCGCCCATGGGGATCTGCGCCACGCCAAAGGCGCTGCGCGCGTGCTTGCCGGCGTCGCCAAAGACCTCGCCGATGAGCTCGCTGGCGCCGTTGGTCACCAGGTGCTGCTCGGTGTAGTCGCCGGTCGAATTGACCAGGCTCATCAGCTTGACGATGCGCTTGACGCGGTTCAGGTCGCCGCCGGCGGCCGCGTGCAGCGTGCCCATGAGTTCGATGGCAATGGCGCGTGCCGCGGCCTTGCCTTCTTCGGTGGCCATGTTCTTGCCCAGCTGGCCCACCCAGGGCTTGCCGTCCTTGCGCGCGATGTGGCCCGACAGGAACACCAGGTTGCCGGTCTGCACATAGGGCACATAGGCGGCGGCGGGCACGGCCACCGGGGGCAGGGTGATGTTGAGTGCTTTCAGCTTGTCGTAAACGCTCATGGCAGTCCTCGAAAACAGATGAATGAAAAAATCGGTGGCGTACCTTAGCATGCGCCCATGAGCGCACCGGCCTCCGTGTTGCAGCAGGAATCGTCTGCCATCGACGAGCCGGCCCTGTGGCCCAGGGTCGGCGCCGGCCGCATGACCTGGGCGCTGCTGGGGGGCGTTGCGGGCGTGGCGCTGCAGCTGCAGCAGGCGGCGCTGTGGCCCTGGTCGGCGTATGCGGCGCTGCTGGGCGCCGGCCTGCTGGCTGCGGCCGGCCTGGCCTGGCCAGCATGGGTGCCGGGGCGCCGGCAGGGCATGGCGCTGCCGCTGGTGGCCATGGCCTTGGCTTTCGGCCTGTGCGGGCTGCGCGCCACGGTCTTTCTGGATCATGCGCTGCAACCCGCTCTGGAGGGGCGCGACCTGCAGGTCACCGGCGTGATTGCCGCCATGCCGCAGGCGCGCGAGACCGGCTTGCGCCTGCGGCTGGCCGTGGAGTCGGCGCGCAGCGATGGCGCCCCCGTACGCCTGCCCCCGCTGGTGGATCTGGCCTGGTATGCCGGCGCAGCGGGCGATGCCGCGCAGGCAGACCCCCCGCCCGCCGTGCATGCGGGCGAGCGCTGGCGCCTGACGGTGCGGCTCAAGGCCCCGCATGGCGCGCGCAATCCACATGGCTTTGACTATGAGCTGTGGCTGTGGGAGCAGGGCGTGCAGGCCACCGGCTATGTGCGCAGCAGCGCGCGGCTGGATGCGCTGCACGGCCCGCCAGAGCGGTTGGCCGCCACCTGGCGTTATCCGGTTGAGCAGCTGCGCGAGCGGGTGCGCGACGCCATCCTGCGCGGTGTGGACAGCGCTGCGGACGGTGCTCAGCAGCGTGCCATCGGTGTGGTGGCGGCCCTGGTCACGGGCGACCAGCGCGCCATAGAGCGCGCCGACTGGGATGTCTTTCGCGCCACGGGCGTGGCGCATCTGATGAGCATCTCGGGCCTGCACATCACGCTGTTTGCCTGGCTGGCGGCCGCGCTGCTGGGGCGCGCCTGGCGCCGCTCGGCCCGGCTGTGCCTGATGTTGCCCGCGCCAACGGCCGCGCTGGTGGGCGGGGTGCTGCTGGCCGGCGCCTATGCGCTCTTCAGCGGCTGGGGCGTGCCGGCGCAGCGCACGGTGGTCATGCTGGCCACGGTCGCGCTGCTGCGCCTGTCGGGGCGGCGCTGGCCCTGGCCGCAGGTCTGGCTGCTGGCCTGCGCCGTGGTGCTGCTGGCCGACCCCTGGGCGCTGCTGCAGCCGGGGTTCTGGCTCAGCTTCATTGCCGTGGCGGTGTTATTTGCTACTGATAATAGAGCTATTAGCGCTTATCCAGCGGGCGTTACAGGCCATTTTTATGCCTTGCTGCGCGAGCAATGGGTGGTGACGCTGGCGCTCACGCCGCTCTCGCTGCTCCTGTTTGGCCAGGTGTCGCTCGTCGGGCTGCTGGCCAATCTGCTGGCCATTCCGTGGGCGACGCTGGTGGTCACGCCGCTGGCGTTGCTGGGTGTGTTGTGGGCGCCGCTGTGGCAGGCGGCGGCCTGGTGCGTGCAGGCGCTCACGCTGCTGCTGCAGTGGCTCGCCGCCTGGCCCTGGGCGCAGATCGCCCTGCCCATGGCGCCGCTGTGGGCCGGCGTGGCGGCCGTGGCCGGTGGCGCGCTGCTGGCGCTGCGCCTGCCCTGGGCCCTGCGCCTGCTGGGGCTGCCGCTGCTGTTGCCGGCTCTGTGGTGGCAGGCGCCACGCCCGCCGCCGGGGCAGTTCGAGCTGCTGGCGGCCGATGTGGGCCAGGGCCAGGCGGTGCTGGTGCGCACCGCGCGCCATGCGCTGCTGTACGACGCCGGCCCGCGCTACCACCAGGACAGCGACGCCGGCCAGCGCGTGCTGGTGCCGCTGCTGCGCGCGCTGGGCGAGCGGCTGGATCTGTTGCTGCTGAGCCATGGCGACAGCGACCACACCGGCGGCGCAGCGGCCGTGCTGGCACAGCAACCCCAGGCGGAGCTGCTGGCATCGATGGAGGCCGGGCACCCGCTGCAGGCGCTGCGCCGGGCCCGGCCCTGCGTGGCGGGGCAGGACTGGCATTGGGATGGCGTGCGCTTTGAGCTGCTGCACCCGCCGCAGCACCTGCTGCAACCGGCGCCTGACGCCGCTGGGGGGCGTGCGCCCAAACCCAATGCGCTGAGCTGCGTGCTGCGCATCACCGCCGCCGATGGCCGGGCCGCCCTGCTGGTGGGCGACATAGAGCGCGACCAGGAGCAGGCCCTGCTGGCCGCCGCTGCCCCGCTGGCCGCCGACCTGCTGCTGGTGCCGCACCATGGCAGCAAGACCTCGTCCAGCGATGCCTTCATCGCCGCCGTGGCGCCGCGCCTGGCCCTGGTGCAGGCCGGCTACCGCAACCGCTTTGGTCACCCCGCCCCCGAGGTGGCGGCGCGCTACACCGAGCGCGGCATCACCCTGGTGCAGACACCGCAATGCGGCGCGGCGCGCTGGGTCTCGGGCCAGCCGCAGGACATGCATTGCGAGCGCCAGGCCGGGCGGCGCTACTGGCACCATGCCGTGCCGTGATGTGGAGCAAGAATTCCCGCACCTGCAGTCGGGTGCTGGCACCTGGGGTGAGCGCCGGGTGGCCCACGGCCTATAGTCCGTGGGTTCATCTCAAGCACAACAGCAACACAAGGAGCCAAGCGCATGACCTACCCCGACACCCGACTTTTCATCGCCGGCCAATGGCAGGACGCCGCCGACGGCAAGACCATCGCCGTGCACAACCCGGCCACGGGCCAGCAGATCGGCCGCGTGGCCCATGCCGGCATTGCCGATCTGGACCAGGCCCTGGCGGCGGCGCAAAAGGGCTTCGAGGTCTGGCGCGACATGCCGGCCATCGAGCGCGCCAAGGCCATGCGCCGCGCCGCCACCCTGGTGCGCGAGCGCGCCGACGCCATTGCCGCCATCATGACCCAGGAGCAGGGCAAGCCCCGGGCCGAGGCGCGCGTGGAGACCCTGGCCGCGGCCGACATCATCGAGTGGTTTGCCGACGAGGGCATGCGCGTCTATGGCCGCATCGTGCCGTCGCGCAACCTGGCCGTGCGCCAGCTGGTGGTGAAGGACCCGGTGGGCGTGGTGGCCGCCTTCACGCCCTGGAACTTCCCCATCAACCAGGTGGTGCGCAAGCTGGGCGCGGCGCTGGCCGCAGGCTGCGCGGTGCTGGTCAAGGCGCCCGAGGAGACGCCGGCCAGCCCGGCCGAGCTGATCCGCGCCTTTGCCGACGCCGGCCTGCCCGCTGGCGTGGTGGGCCTGGTGTATGGCAACCCGGCCGAGATTTCCAACTACCTGATCCCGCACCCCGTGGTGCGCAAGGTCACGTTCACCGGCTCCACGCCCGTGGGCAAGATGCTGGCCGGCCTGGCCGGCCAGCACATGAAGCGCGTGACCATGGAACTGGGCGGCCATGCGCCGGTCATCGTCTGCGAGGACGCCGACATCGAACTGGCCGTGCGCGCCTCGGGCGGCGCCAAGTTCCGCAACGCCGGCCAGGTCTGCATCGCCCCCACGCGCTTTCTGGTGCACGAGGACGTGCGCGCCGACTTCGTCGCCGCGCTCACGCGCCATGCCCAGGCGCTCAAGGTGGGTGACGGCCTGGCGGAGGGCACGACCATGGGCCCGCTGGCCAACCCGCGCCGCGTGGCCGCCATGGCCGACTTCCTGGGCGATGCGGTGCAGGCCGGCGCCACCGTCTGCACCGGCGGCGAGCGCATCGGCGAGGTGGGCAACTTCTTTGCCCCCACGGTGCTGGACAACGTGCCCACCAGCGCGCGCATCTTCAACGAAGAACCCTTCGGCCCCGTGGCCTCGGTGCGCGGCTTCACCCGGCTGGAGGACGCCATTGCCGAATCCAACCGCCTGCCCTATGGCCTGGCGGCCTACGCCTATACCGGCTCGCTGAAGAACGCGCACCTGCTGTCGCAGCGCGTGGAGGTCGGCATGCTGTGGATTAACCAGCCGGCCACGCCCTCGGCCGAGCTGCCGTTTGGCGGCATCAAGGACTCGGGCTATGGCTCCGAGGGCGGGCCCGAGGCGCTGGAGGCCTGCCTGAACACGCGCGCGATCTCGATCACCAACGTGTGAGCGCCAGCGCTGAAAAGCGCTGGCGGGCCTTCACTCCCTCTCCCGCGTGCGGGAGAGGGTAGGGGTGAGGGTGCAAAAACAGGGCGCTGCGCCGCATCACCCTCTCACCCCAACCCTCTCCCCCAAGGGGGCGAGGGGGCTGGAACACGCGCTAAATAAGCGTTGCGCGCTATCAAGAAAATCTGTGCATCCACAAGCCTGCGAGGGGCGGGGGGCTTATGTTTGGCTAGCCGCGCTCCACCGGGCGCGCGGGATCGCTGCACCATTCGCTCCAGCTGCCGGCAAACAGCGCCGTCGGCCCCAGGCCGGCGACCTCCATGGCCAGCAGGTTGGGGATGGCGCTGACGCCGCTGCCGCATTGGTGCACCACGCTGGCGACGGGGCGATCGCCCAGCAGGGCGGCAAACTCGCCGCGCAGTTGCTCGGCGCTCTTGAAGTGGCCATCGGGCCCCAGGTTCAGGCCAAAGGGGCGGTTGAGCGCGCCGGGGATATGCCCGGCCACGGGGTCCAGCGGCTCGACCTCGCCCAGGTAGCGCGGCGCGCCGCGCGCATCGATGATGGTCTGCCCCGGCTGGCCCAGGGCCGCCAGTACTTCATGTACCGTGACCAGGCGGCGCAGCGGCGCGTGCAGGGCAAAGTTGGACTGAAAATGCGTCGGCTCGTCGCCGCTGGCCATGGCGCCGCCTGCCGCCTGCCAGGCCTGCAGGCCGCCGTCGAGCACGGCCACGGCGTCGTGCCCGGCCCATTTCAGCATCCACCACAGGCGGCCGCAGTAGTTGGCGCCGTTGCGGTCATAGACGACGGCCTGCATGTCGTTGGCAAAGCCGATCTGCGACAGCCAGGCGGCAAAGCGCTCGCGGCTGGGCAGGGGGTGGCGGCCGCCGGAGGCGGGCCTGTCGGCCGCCGATGTCACGACGCTGCCATTGGTGCCGCGCGCGCCATGCGGGGCGCTCAGGTGACGGTCCAGGTCGGCGTGCAGAGCGCCGCTGATGTGCGCCTCGCGGTACTGGCGGGCGCCCAGCGCCGGGTCACTCAGGTCGAAGCTGCAGTCGAACACCATCAGCGGCTGGCCGCTGTGCATCAGCGTCTGTAGCTGGGTGGCGGATAGGAGGGTGGCAAAAGGCATGGCCATGGTGCTGCATGAACGTTGGGCCTGCCATTGTGGCGCTACTCGGCCGGCGTGTTGTCGCCGGTGCGCGCGCGCAGCACGGTGGCGGCAATACCGCTGCCCACGATGAGCAGGATGCCGGCCCAGGCGATGAGCGGCAGCTCGTCTCCAAACACCGCAACGCCGTAGATGGCGGCAAAGATCAGGCCGGTGTATTGCAGGTTGGCCACCACCAGCGTGCCGCGCGCGGACGGCGAGCGCGCGTAGGCCAGCGTCATGCACAGCTGGCCGCCGGCGGCCAGCAGCCCCAGGGGCAGCAGCCACAGCCCGGGCCAGCCGGGCCAGGGCGAGGTGCCGGTGAACGGCAGCGCGGCGCCGCCGGCCACGGCGCAGCCGAGCGCGAAATAGAACACCGTGCGCGCCTCGGGCTCGCCCAGGCGCGACAGGGCCACCACCTGCATATAGGCCAGCGCCGTGGCCATGCCCGAGACCATGCCGACGATGCCGGCAAAGCCCTGGCTGCCCTCCAGGCTGGGGCGCATCATCAGCAGGATGCCGCCAAAACCCACCAGCACGCACAGCACCAGCGGTATCTGCAGCGGCGGGCGCGGCTGCTCGGCGCTGGGGCGCCAGGAGAGCAGCGTGCCGCCGACTAGGAAGGCGGCAATCCACAGGCTGCTCATGTAGTTGAAGGTCATGGCCGTGGGCAGCGGCAGCTGGCCGATGACGTAGAACCAGCAGCCCAGCGAGGTCACACCGATCAGGCTGCGCCAGGCATGCATGCCGGGGTAGCGCGTGGCCAGGCTCACGCCCTGGTGTCGCGCCAGGGCCCACAGCACGGCCATGCTGATCAGGCCGCGGTAGAACACCAGCTCGGCGGCATTGAAATGCGCCGACGCCAGCTTGATGCAGACCCCCATGCTGGCGAACAGGAAGGCCGCCAATACCATCCACAGCGCTTGCATGGAAATTTGGTTTTGAAAGAAAAAAGCCGCCAGCGCTTATGTATCAAGCGCTGACAGCTATTATTTTTATAGTTAATTCGTGCTCAGCCACGCGGCACCGCGTCACCAAGCCGCGCGCGGTACCACTCGTGGAAATGCTGCATGCCGTCTTCCATGGGGCTCTGGTAGGGGCCGACCTGGTTGTCGCCGCGCGCCAGCAGGGCGCGCCGGCCGGCGTCCATGCGTTCGCCGATCTCGTCGTCCTCGATGGCGGTCTCCATGTAGGCGGCCTGCTGCGCCTCGACGAATTCGCGCTCGAAGGCGGCGATCTCCTCGGGGTAGTAGAACTCCACCATGTTCATGGTCTTGTCCACGCCCATGGGGTAGAGCGTGGAGACGGTGAGCACATGCGGGTACCACTCGACCATGATGTGCGGGTAGTAGGTCAGCCAGATGGCGCCGCGCTTCGGTAATTCGCCGCCCTGGTATTTCAGTAGCACCTCGTGCCACTTCTTGTACACCGCCGAGCCGGGCTTGCCGAAGGAGGGCGCCACACCCACGGTCTGCACCGAGTAGTCCTTGGCAAACTGCCACTGCAGGTCGTCGCAGGTGACAAAGTTGCCCAGGCCGGGGTGGAAGGGGCCGACGTGGTAGTCCTCCAGGTAGACCTCGATGAAGGTCTTCCAGTTGTAGTTGCACTCGTGCATCTCCACCTTGTCGAGCACATAGCCGTCGAACGACAGCTCGGACGCCACGCCCATGCCCGCCAGATCAAAGGCGATGTCGCGGCCGTTGTCCTCGAACAAAAGGCCGTTCCACTCGCGCAGGCCGTAGCTGGGCAGGTGCAGGCCGGGGTCTTCGGCGAAATGCGGTGCGCCCAGCAGCTCGCCGCTGCAGGAATAGGTCCAGCGGTGGATGGGGCAGACGATGTTGCCGCCGGCATGGCCCGCTCCCTCGGTGTTCAGGTTGCCGCGCCCCTGCAGCATGATGGCCTGGCGGTGGCGGCAGCAGTTGGAGAGCAGCTCGATGCTGCCATCGGGCTTGCGCACCAGCGCGCGCCCGCCTTTTTCTTGCGGCAGCACGTAGTAGTCGCCCGGCTCGGGGATGGCATGGGCATGGCCGACATAGCGCGGCCCCTGCTGGAACAATAGCTCGCGCTCGCGCTGCAGCAGCGCGGCGTCGAAGTAGCTGGAAACTGGTAGTTGGCTTGCTGCCTGCTGCAGTTGAAGACTTAAATCAGACATGGGTGACCTGACCTAAAGACTCCCCACAGGGAGGGTGCTTGTACGCACGGGCTGGAAAAAACGAAACCGGCCAGAGAAATACTCCATAGCCGGTTCGTATCGAAGGAATGGGATTATAGGTGGTGGGGTTATTTCCGCAGCCAGCGTACTGGTATTGAATAAACGTGGTGTGTGGGCTGTGACGGCGGCTGCCGCCCCGTTTTTGACGTAGCGCCTAAAATTGCGGGTTTTTACTTGCGCGCCAGGCGCCACACCACCCATGCCCAAGGCCGCCGCCGCCCCAGCCCCACAGTCCGAACCCGCCAGCTACGAGGCTGCGCTGGAGGAGCTTGAGCAGCTCGTGGCCCGCATCGAGTCGGGCCAGCTGCCGCTGGAGCAGATGCTGGCCGGCTACCAGCGTGGCGCCGTGCTGCTCAATTTCTGCCGCACGCGCCTGGAGGCCGTGCAGGAGCAGATCAAGGTGCTTGACGAGGGGGCGCTGCAGCCATGGACGCAGGAGTGATGCATACCGCCAACCATGACTTTGCCGGCTGGATGCGCGCGCAGCTGGCGCAGGTCGAGTCCGGCCTGTCGCGCTGGGTGCGGCTGGATGCGCCCGCCGGCCTGGGCGAGGCCATGCGCTACGCCGTGCTCGACGGCGGCAAGCGCCTGCGCCCGCTGCTGGTGCTGGCCGCGCGCGATGCCGTGGGTGGCCAGGCCGAGGCCGCCCTGCGCGCCGCCTGCGCGGTGGAGCTGATCCACGCCTATTCGCTGGTGCATGACGACATGCCCTGCATGGACAACGATGTGCTGCGCCGCGGCAAGCCCACGGTGCATGTGCGCTTTGGCCAGGCCCGGGCGCTGCTGGCCGGCGACGCGCTGCAGGCCCTGGCCTTCGAGCTGCTGACCCCCGAGGACGGCGTGCCGCCCGCCATGCAGGCGCGCCTGTGCCGCCTGCTGGCCCAGGCCGCGGGCGCCGACGGCATGGCCGGCGGCCAGGCGATCGACCTGGCCAGCGTGGGCCGCAGCTTGAGCGAGCATGAGCTGCGCCACATGCACCGCCTGAAGACCGGCGCGCTGCTGCAGGCCAGCGTGGTCATGGGCGCGGCCTGCGGGGCGCCCGGCCCCCAGGCCGAGCAGGCCCTGGCGCAATATGGCGCGGCCCTGGGGCTGGCCTTCCAGGTGGTCGATGATGTGCTGGACGTGACGCAGGACTCGGCCACGCTGGGCAAGACCGCCGGCAAGGACGCCGCCAGTGACAAGCCCACCTATGTCTCGCTGATGGGCCTGGCCGCCGCCCAGGCCCATGCCGAGGAGCTGCGTGGCCAGGCGCATGCGGCCCTGGCCGCCAGCGGCCTGTCGGACACGCGTGCGCTGGCGGCCCTGGCCGACATGGTGGTGCGCCGTTCGCACTGAAATGGGGTTTGAACAAAATAGGCTTGCAGCGCTTATCTGGAAAGCGCTAATAGCTATGGAAACAAGAGCTTATGTCCACGACGAATTACCCGCTGCTTGAACGCGTGAACGACCCGGCCGACCTGCGCCGCCTGCCGCGCACCGAGCTCAAGAGCCTGGCCCATGAGCTGCGCGCCTTCGTGCTGGAGAGCGTCTCCAAGACCGGCGGGCATCTGTCGTCCAACCTGGGCACGGTGGAGCTGACCGTGGCGCTGCACGCCGTGTTCGACACCCCGCGCGACCGCCTGGTGTGGGATGTGGGCCACCAGACCTATCCGCACAAGATATTGACCGGCCGGCGCGAGCGCATGGCCAGCCTGCGCCAGCTCGGCGGCCTGTCGGGCTTTCCGCAGCGCGCCGAGAGCGAGTACGACACCTTTGGCACGGCGCATTCCAGCACCAGCATCTCCGCCGCCTTAGGGATGGCCCTGGCCGCCAGGCAAAAGGGCGAGGACAGGCACGCCATCGCCATCATCGGTGACGGCGCCATGACCGCCGGCATGGCCTTCGAGGCGCTGAACAACGCCGGCGTGGCCGACTGCAATCTGCTCGTCATCCTGAACGACAACGACATGAGCATCAGCCCGCCGGTGGGCGCGCTCAACCGCTACCTGGCGCAGCTGATGAGCGGGCAGTTCTACGCCACCGCCAAGGGCGTGGGCAAGAGCGTGCTGAAGAACGTGCCGCCGCTCCTGGAGCTGGCCAAGCGCCTGGAGCAGCAGGCCAAGGGCATGGTGGTGCCGGCCACGCTGTTCGAGAAGTTCGGCTTCAACTACATCGGCCCCATCGACGGGCATGACCTGGATTCGCTCATCCCCACGCTGGAGAACATCAAGGGCCTGAAGGGCCCGCAGTTCCTGCATGTGGTCACCAGGAAGGGCCAGGGCTACAAGCTGGCCGAGGCCGACCCGGTGGCCTATCACGGCCCGGGCAAGTTCGACCCGAAGATCGGCCTGGTCAAGCCCGCCACGCCAGCCAAGCAGACCTTCACCCAGGTCTTCGGCCAATGGCTGTGCGACATGGCCGCCAAGGACCAGCGCCTGGTGGGCATCACGCCGGCCATGCGCGAGGGCTCTGGCATGGTCGAGTTCCACCAGCGCTACCCTGGCCGCTACTACGACGTGGGCATTGCCGAGCAGCATGCCGTGACCTTTGCCGCAGGTATGGCCTGTGAGGGCGTGAAACCGGTGGTCGCCATCTACTCCACCTTTTTGCAGCGTGCCTATGACCAGCTGATCCACGACGTGGCACTGCAGAACCTGCCGGTCGTCTTTGCCCTGGACCGCGCCGGCCTGGTCGGCGCCGACGGCGCCACGCACGCCGGTGCCTATGACATCGCCTTCATCCGTTGCATCCCCAACATGAGCCTGGCCTGCCCGGCCGACGAGCGCGAATGCCGCCAGCTGCTCACCACAGCCTACGAACAGGATCATCCCGTGGCCGTGCGCTACCCGCGTGGCAGCGGCGCGGGCGTGGCACCGCTGGCCACGCTGGACGGCCTGCCCTTCGGCAAGGCAGAGGTTCGCCGCCAGGGCCGGCGCATCGCCATCCTGGCTTTTGGCACGCTGCTCTACCCGGCGCTGCAGGCGGCCGAGAAGCTGGACGCCACCGTGGTCAACATGCGCTGGGCCAAGCCGCTCGACACCGAACTGCTGCTGCAGGTGGCGGCCGAGCACGAGGCGCTGGTGACGGTGGAGGAGGGCTGCATCATGGGCGGCGCCGGCAGCGCCGTGGCCGAGGCCCTGCACGCCGCCGGCGTGCAGCGCCCGCTGCTGCAGCTGGGCCTGCCCGACACCTTCATCGAGCATGGCGACCCGGCCAGGCTGCTGGCCCTGCAGGGGCTGGACGCGGTGGGGATGGAACTTACGATTGCCCAGCGTTTTGGCGCTGCGCCGCCCGCCGCGCTGTCTCGCGCCGTGGCATGAGGATGCGGGGCCGTCCGGCGTGCAGCCTGCCCGTTCGGGCACTGCACACCGGACTTCAGCCAGCCATTCAGGTGGCTTTATCGCCTGACGGCAATCGCGCCAATTTCCACCGATACGTCCCGGGGCAGACGCGCGACCTGAACCGTTGCGCGTGCCGGAGGGGTCGTTGGGAAGAAGGTCGCATAGGTTTCATTCATCTTCCCGAACTCGTTCAGATCCTTCATGTAAACGGTGGTCGAGACGACGTTCGCCAATGTCAAACCCTCCGCGGCGAGTACCGTGCGGATATTGCTGAGCACCATGCGGGTTTGATCCTCAATGGATGCGTCTTTCAGCAAGGCGCCGGTCTTAGGGTCGATTGGCAATTGACCAGATACATAAACCGTATGACCAGCACTAATGCCGTGTGAATATGGGCCAATGGCTTTTGGCACGTCGGTTGGTACCACGGCGCGTATGCCATGTGCGCACCCGACCATGGAGCTGACGGCAACGGCGCAAATTGCCAACACAGAGGCGGTTCTATATTTCATTGGATTCATTTTTTGTTCCTTGGGTTGTTGAAATATACGGTAATTGATCAGGCCATCTTGCCCGACAGAGTCCACATCGCATCCACCAGGGCATCAATTTCATCCGCATTGGTCCACAAATGGGTGGAAATGCGAATGCCATAATGGTCTGCGGCTGCTCCAATCACGGGGAAGTTGACATTCCGGATGATGAAACTAGGCGTGTAGTCACTGGCCATGCGAGCGACAAAATCGCTGGATTTCTTTGAATCCATGACATCTGCCGGATTGCGGAAGGGGTTAAAGCAGGTCAATGCGCAGGTGAGCTTGGGATCGTCCTTCGGTGAATACAGCGAGTTGATGCCCCAGCGCTCAACAATCT
Organism: Diaphorobacter limosus; assembly: GCF_033100095.1. Taxonomy (NCBI): domain Bacteria; kingdom Pseudomonadati; phylum Pseudomonadota; class Betaproteobacteria; order Burkholderiales; family Comamonadaceae; genus Diaphorobacter; species Diaphorobacter limosus. The sequence continues at coordinate 3,747,402 of NZ_CP136921.1, forward strand.
TTTCCTTCAGGTAGGCAGACATGGTCGTAACGTAGGTTTGTATCTTGGCACGCCCGATGCCGTCCCAGACCTCGCACGACTTGACCAGGGCATTGAACATTGGTGTGTGGACACTGCCGCAACTGGTGACGCTGGCTGCGACGTCATAGAACGCATTCGCCCTGTTGGCAAGGGCGGCCGCGTTGTAGGAGCTGGTGTGCACCGGGAACCACTTGGGCAGCGGCAGCGGGTTCGAGGAGCGAACCTTGTTGCGGATGATCAGAAAACCGGTGGAACCAGGGCCGCATTGCCATTTATGGCCAGCGCCGGACATGAAGTCCATGCCGAGTGCGCCATAGTCGTACTGCATCATGCCGGGCAGGTGTGCGCCGTCAACGATACTGATCAAACCATGAGCCTTGACCACGCCCATCAATTCCGCCATTGGCAGCAGGGTGCCAGTCTTGTAGGTGGGTGATGACCACATCATCGCGCGCACCCGCTTGCCCTGGGCTTTGAGCTGGCGCACCCGCTCGTCAAACAAATTGGTGTAAGTTGCGGCAGTCTGATTGTTCCCGGTCGGCATCGGGATCATCGAAACCTCGATGCCATAGCGCGCCACGGCGATGTTCAGCGGGGTCAGGCCGCCACCGTGTTCATGGTTGGTGGTCACCACCACGTCGCCGGGCTGCCAGTCCAGCCCCAGAATCGCGTGGCACATGCCAGAAGAGGTATTGGCCGATATGGCCAATTCGTCATAATCGACGCCAAAGGTCGGTGCCAGCTTCTTGCGCAGATCGGCAAAATTGCTGTATCCGTTCAAACTGTCTCTGGCCTTTGCAAGATTATCGGCGGCGAAGGTGTCCAGGGTGGGTTGCGGCATGGAGCCTGCAGTGCCAATATTCATGAAATATTTGGCAGGGTTGAGCACGAACATGCCATCGACATTTTTCCAGAATGCCGTATCGCGCACCAATTCAGCACGCAGCTGTTCTGCTGCAGTCTGACCATTTGCACCACCGCAGGCTGTCATCAATGGCCCAAGAGCGGCCGCGCCTGCGCCGTAACCCAGCATGCGGAGAAAATCCCTGCGTTTGGATGACCAATTTTCTGTTGCCAATGTTTCCGGGGTAATCGCCGTACAGTTTTGTACGCTGGCTTCAACTTGTACTGAAGACATGGGGGATCTCCTGGGGTTGGTTGCAAATGGAATGGGTGCAAACTGGCTGATCACAAGAGTGTTGCACCTTGGAAAAGTCTATTTAGGCGATTGATAAAAGTTGCTAGTTGTTTACCCTTACGCAAACTTTACATATTCAACGATATGTACCTGTATGTAAAAAAATGTATGGATGGGTCGTGGGATTTACGAGTAGCCCCGGTGTAAATACTGTTTTTCGGCGGCAATAATAAATTACACTTTGCGGGCTCTCGTGGTGGCTGGTGACCCCTGGCACCGCGGAGTGTTGTTCGGTGATCAATACATACATAGGAGATTCCACTCATGGATCGTCGGTCCCTCATCAAAAATGCCGGTATCGCTGGCGTGCTGGCCGCTGGCATGGCACCCGCGGTGCATGCACAAGCCGCTGTACGCTGGCGCCTGGCTACCTCGTTCCCCAAGGCGCTGGAGACCCTGCACGGCGCGGCCGTGAAGTTTTCTGAAACCGTCAAGGCGCTTTCGGGCGGCAAGTTCGAGGTCTCGGTACACGCCGCGGGCGAGCTGGTGCCGGCGTTCGGCATCGTCGACGCGCTGGCCGACGATTCGATCGAGATGGGCGAGACCGCCGCCTACTACTACACCGGCAAGGACCCGGCCTTTGCCTTCGGTTGCGCCGTGCCGTTTGGTTTTACGCCGCAGCAGATCCAGGCCTGGAAGCTGTATGGCAACGGCCACAAGCTGATGGACGAGTTGTATGGCAAGTACAACTTCTTTGGCCTGAGCGCGCTCAACACCGGCACGCAGATGGGCGGCTGGTACCGCAAGGAGATGAAGTCGGTTGCAGACTTCAAGGGCCTGAAGATGCGCCTGGGCGGCGGCGTGTTCGGCGAATCGATGGCCAAGCTCGGCGTGGTCGCGCAGAACATGCCCGGCGGCGATGTCTACCAGGCGCTGGAGAAGGGCACGCTGGACGCGGCCGAGTTCGTCGGCCCCTACGACGACGAAAAACTCGGTTGGAACAAGGTTGCCAAGTACTACTACTACGGCGCCTGGTGGGAAGGCGGCGCGGACCTGGAGTTCTTCATCAACAAGAAGGCCTTCGCCAAGCTCTCGCCCGAGAACCAGGCCATCGTGCATGCGGCCGCATCCGTGGCCTATACCGACGGCACGTCCAAATACCTGATGCTCAACCCGATCGCGCTCAAGAAGCTGGTTGCTGGCGGCACGCAGCTCAAGCGCTTCGACAAAGCCATCGTCCAGGCCGGCTTCAAGGCCGCGCAAGAGGTCTATGCCGAGCACAGCGCCAAGGATGCCTTCTTCAAGAAGGTGTTCCAGGACATGCGCACCTTCCAGCGCGACCAGATTCTGTGGAACCGTATTTCGGAACTGGCCTACACCCAGGACATCGCCGGCCTGAAGCTGTAAACCGACTCTGGTGGGGGGCGCTAACGCCTCCCGCAGCCAGAAAAAAGCCCCGTGCCATGAATGTGGCCGGGGCATTTTTCATGGTCGCGCCCGGGAGGGCGCGGCTGCAAAGTTAGGGCTTGCCGACGGACTGCTCCAGGGCCTTGACCGGGTCGTCTTCCGGCGCTGCGGGCGCGCCTTCGGTGGCGCCGGGCTCTGGCAGTGCGCTGCCGGTGTCGGCGGGCGCTGCGGTGTCGGGGCTGCCGATCCCAAGGTCTAGCTCGGGCTCTGCTTCCTCTTCGTTGAGTTGCTCCAGCATCTGCTCGCCCACGGCCTTCATATCTACGTTGACTTGCTTGTCCAGGTTGCTCGTCACCAGGCCGGGGAAGGCGATCAGGATGGCGACCATGGACAGCTGCAGCAGCAGGAAGGGAATGGCGCCCTTGTAGATCTGCATCGTCGTCACCGGCGCCATGGTTTTGCCGGTCACAGCATCGACATAGGGCTTCTCGGGCGCCACCGAGCGCAGGTAGAACAGCGCAAAGCCAAACGGTGGGTGCAGGAAGGAGGTCTGCATGTTCACGGCCAGCAGCACGCCGAACCAGACCAGGTCGATGCCCATCTTGTCGGCAATGGGCGCGAGCACCGGCACGACGATGAAGGACAGTTCGAAGAAGTCCAGGAAGAACGCCAGCACGAAGATCATGACGTTCACGAAAATCAGAAAACCGAGCTGGCCACCGGGCAGCTTGGCCAGCAGGTGCTCGACCCACACCGGGCCGTCGGCGGCCTGGAACACCATGCTGAAGATGGTGGCACCGACCACGATGAACATCACGAAGGATGACAGCTTGGTGGTGGTGTTGAGCGCCTGCTTGAGCAGTGACATGTTGATGCGATGACGCATGGCAGCCATGATGAGTGCGCCCATGGCGCCCATGGCGCCGCCCTCGGTGGGCGTCGCCACGCCCAGGAAGATGGTGCCCAGCACCAGGAAGATCAGCAGCAGCGGCGGAATGAGCACAAAGGTCACGCGCTCGGCCAGCTTGGACAACAGGCCCAGGTGGGTGAGCTTGTTGACAACGGCGATCAACCAGGCCAGGAAGCTGCCGCCGCACATGGCGACAACGATTTTTTCGTCCTTGGGCACGAACTCCACCGGTTTGCCCTGCCACCAGGTATGCACCGCCTCCATATGTTCGGCCAGGAACACGGCGGCCAGGGTGGACAGCAGTGCCAGCACCCCCAGCGACAGGTAGCCCGAGCTGCCGTTGGGCTCGCGGAAGGCGCGCGCCTCGGGCGGCAGCGCCGGCACCATCCTGGGCTTGAAGATGGCGAGCGCGAACACCCACAGGATGTACAGCCCCATCAGCGCAAAGCCGGGGATGAAGGCGCCCTTGTACAGGTCGCCCACGCTCTTGCCCATCTGGTCGGCGAGTACGATCAGCACCAGCGACGGCGGGATGATCTGCGCCAGCGTGCCCGAGGCGGCGATGACGCCGCTGGCCAGGCTGCGGTCGTAGCCGTAGCGCAGCATGATGGGCATGGAGATTAGGCCCATGGAGATGACGGACGCGGCGACCACGCCGGTGGTGGCCGCCAGCATGGCACCCACCAGCACCACGGCCAGCGCCAGGCCGCCACGCAGCGGGCCGAAGACCTGGCCGACCGTCTCCAGCAGATCCTCGGCCATGCCGCTCCTCTCAAGAATCAGGCCCATCAGCGTGAAGAAGGGCACGGCCAGCAGCGTCTCGTTGGCCATGATGCCGATCAGGCGCTGGGGCAGCCAGGAAAAGATGGCGGAGGTGAAGACGCCCAGCTCGATGCCCAGCAGGCCAAAGAACAGGCCGGCCGCGCCCAGGCTGAACGCCACAGGGAAGCCGAGGATAAGAAAGACGATCAGCCCGGCGAACATCACCGGGGCGAAATTGGCAGCAATGAATTCCATGATAAACAAGGCTCCGCGTGCGCTTTAGGGGGCTTTGCCGGCTGCGGCCTGGTGCTGGCGCAGGGCTTCAACGAGTTCTTCTTCCGCACTCTTGGCGTCGGCCTTGACGGTGGGGTCGGGCCCCAGGCCCTTGAGGAAGGCCACGCACTTGATGAGCTCGGACCAGCCCTGCAGCAGCAAGAGCGCAAAGCCCGCCGGCAGCGCCACCCACACCGGCCAGCGGATCAGGCCCCCGGGGTTGGGCGACATCTCGCCCGTGGCGTAGCGCTCGGCGACGATGGGGATGCACAACCAGATGATGAGCACGCACACAGGCGTCAAAAACAAGATCACGCCGAGGATCTCAATCCAGATCTGGACCTTCTTCGGCAAGTGACTGTTGAGCACGTCGATGCGCACATGCTCGCGGTTGAGCAGGGTGTAGCCCGCTGCAATCAGGAACGACCAGGCAAACAGGTACCACTGCACCTCAAGAAAGCCGTTCGAGCTGGTGTCAAACACCTTGCGCACCACAGCGTTGGCGGCACTGATGAAGGTGGCGGCAAAGATCAGCCAGATGCTGTATTTGCCGACGAAGGTGTTGAGTCTGTCTATGGCCCGGGATAGGGCGAGTAAGGCCTGCATGGAGTCTCCTGAAAAAGGCCAGGGATGAGCACGCGCGGGGATGGTGCACGGGTCATATAGTCACGGTACATGTGCGCCACATTGGCGGCATCCGCGCAAGACAGCCACCTATGCTGACCTGTTGCGGGTGGCTATTTTACGGAGATACGAGTCCTGTTACCCACCGCCGTGCTGGCGGATTACCCGTATAGACGCCGCCCCGTTACTACTATTTTGATAGTCCCTGTTCAGGGCGCGGCGGCCGGGCGCGTCTGCTGGTCTTCGGCGGCGCTGTCGGGGTGGGTGGTGGCTGCCTCGTCCGCGTCTTCCGCCAGGCCGTCGGCAGCGCCGTCCATGGCTGTATCAGCGGCACCATTGGCCAGCGCCTGGCGCACTGCCGCCTTGTCGCCCGCTGGGGCGAACTTGCTGTACTTGCCCAAGAGGCCCACCAGCTGGCCGTAGATGCGCGGCGAGCCGGCCAGGCATTCGCGCTGTTCCATGAAGTCGGCCTCGCCGGTGAAGTTGCCCACCAGGCCGCCGGCCTCGGTCACCAGCAGGCTGCCGGCGGCCACGTCCCAGATCGACAGGCCGGACTCGAAGAATCCGTCGCAGTAACCGGCGGCCACATAGGCCAGATCCAGCGCGGCGGCGCCGGGGCGGCGCAGGCCGGCGGTGCGCGGCATCAGCTCGGCCATCATGGCCATGTATTGCTTGAAGTTGTCGCCCGGGCGGAAGGGGAAGCCGGTGGAGACCAGGCAGTCCTTGAGCTGCGTGCGCTTGGAGACGCGGATGCGCCGCTCGTTCAGAAAGGCGCCGCGCCCGCGCGTGGCGGTGAACAGGTCGTTGCGCGAGGGGTCGTAGACCACGGCGTGCTCCACCTTGCCCTTGAAGGCCATGGCGATGCTGACGCAATACACCGGAAAGCCGTGGATGAAATTGGTCGTGCCGTCCAGCGGGTCGATGATCCAGACGTAGTCCGAATGCTTGGCGCCATGCTCGCTGCCGGATTCCTCGGCCAGGATGCCGTGGCCGGGATAGGCGGTGAGCAGGGTTTCGATGATGGCGCGCTCGGCCGCGTGGTCCACCTCGGTCACAAAGTCGTTGATCTGCTTTTGCGAAATGCGCACCGCCTCGACATCGAGGGCCGCGCGGTTGATGAGGGCGCCGGCGGCGCGGGCGGCCTTGATGGCCACGTTGAGCATGGGGTGCAGATTGGACGACATAGGTTGTGACTAAGGAGCGGAGGGCGGCTCGTGGCCGGGGCATGCGGCCGGCGATGCGGGCGCAAAGCGCGCATTTTAGCCGCGCCCCCAAATCCTGCGCAGTGCGGGTGGCTGCGGCGACAATCACCGGCTCTTTCATCCCCACTGCGCCATGAGAACCCGTTTCATCCTCATCCACACCAGCCATGCCGGCAACGTGGGCGCGGTCGCGCGCGCCATGAAGACCATGGGCTTTGACGACCTGGTGCTGGTGGCGCCGCGCTGGGCGAATGTGCTGCGCAAGGATGAAACCATACAGCGCGCCAGCGGCGCCCTGGATGTGCTGGCCCAGGCGCGCATCGTGGCCACGCTGGACGAGGCGCTCGACGGCATGAGCCACCTGTGCGCCACGGCCATGACGCCGCGCGACTTCGGCCCGCCCACGCGCACGCCGCGCGAGCATTTTGATTTGCTATTGAAAGGTGAGCTGTCTGCGCTTGATGGTAGGGCGCAAGAGGCTAATTTTGCTGAAAACTATTCGTCCGAATCCGGCGTCGCCTTCCTGTTTGGCTCCGAGCGTTTCGGCATGGCCAACGAGGATGTCTATCGCTGCCATGTGGCGCTCAGCATTCCCACCAATCCGCAGTTTGGCTCGCTGAACCTGGGCGCCGCGGTGCAGGTCATCGCCTACGAATGGCGCCAGGCCCTGGGGGCTTACAACGCGCCCGAGTCCGCGCCGCAGGGCGACCGGGCCGACGCCGCGCAGGTGGCCGGCATGCTGGCGCACTGGGAGCAGGCGCTGGCGGCGATCGGCTTTCTGGATCCGGCCGCGCCCAAGAAGCTCATGCCGCGGCTGAACCAGATGTTCAACCGCGCACAACTCACGCAGGAGGAAATCCATATCCTGCGCGGTGTCGCCAAATCCATGCTGCAGGCCGCACGGCCAAACGGCTAGACTTCAAAGCCTTTTTTGTCACCGCCACAGCCCTTCATGCTTGCCCGCCTGCAATCGGACATCCAGTGCATCCTTGACCGCGACCCGGC